>CANFYZ010000001.1 GCA_947451385.1 Comamonadaceae bacterium
GCGCCATGGGGTCAAAAAAATCACGCAAGACCCGGTCTGACTCGTCGCTTTGCGGGCTCAAGCCCTTGGTCATCAGCAAGGCATAGGCTTCGCCCTCGGGGCTGGCGCGCAAGCGGATCACGGGCGCCACAAAGGCCTCCACAATGCGCGGCAACTTCAGGCGCGAATGCGGCAGGGTTTGCACCGCCTGCAAGCCCTGCATGCGCTCTTCGATCGTGCCGGCCCAGTGCTCAAAAATGGCGTGGAACAAATCCTGTTTTTGCCCGTAGTGGTAGCCGACCAAGGCCAGCGGCACCTGGGCTTCTTGGGCGATTTGGCGGATCGACACCGCATGAAAGCCATAGCGCGCAAACAAACGCTCGGCCGCCAACAAAATCTGTCCCTTGCGGTCCACCCGCGCGCTGGCCGCGGCCGCGCGGACACGGGGGCGGGACGGGGTGGACGCAGTCAACATGGACACGATTGAACAGATGTTCAATTTAGTTGAACATGCGTACAAACCCTTTCAACGCGGCACAGACACGGGCTGCATGGGTGCGTACAAAATAATTCATTCAGCACCCGCCTGGAGATTTGTGTCCTGCGGGACACCTGTTTGACACATCCGAAACACCGCACCGGCATACACTGCCGCAACTTTAAAACGGAGCAAGAGACCGATGTCCATGGTTCAGCTGGCGCTCAAGCGCCCCTACACGTTCATCGTGATGGCCATTCTGATTGTGCTGGGTACGCCGTTCGCCTTGAAGAACATGGCGACCGACATCTTCCCCGAGATCAACATCCCGGTGATCAGCATCATCTGGAACTACAACGGCCTGCCCGCGCAAGAAATGGGGCAGCGCATTGCGGGGCAAACCGAACGCGGCCTGACCACGGTGGTCAGCGACATCGAGCACATCGAGTCCACTTCGCTGGCGGGGGTGACCATCGTCAAGGTGTTTTTCCAGCCCGGCGTGAACATCCAGACCGCCATCGCCCAGGTGGTGGCTTCGGTGCAAACCCAGGTGCGGCAATTGCCCCCGGGCATCACGCCGCCGCTGGTGATCAAGTACTCGGCCTCCAGCATCCCGGTGATGCAGCTGGCCCTGTCCAGCCCAACGCTGGCTGAAAACGCTTTGTTTGATGTAGCGGTCAACGGCCTGCGCCCGCAACTGATCACCGTGCCCGGTGTGGCCTCGCCCTTCCCTTATGGCGGCAAGGTGCGGGTGATTTCTGTCGACCTGGACACCGAGGCCTTGCAGGCGCGCAGCCTGTCGCCCGCCGATGTGGTGAACGCGGTGAACACGCAGAATTTGATCTTGCCCTCGGGCACGGTGAAACTGGGTGAGACCGAATACACGGTGCGCATGAACGGCTCGCCCGGTGCGCTGTCAGGCCTGAACGACTTGCCCGTGCGCACGGTGGGCGGCATCACCACCTACCTGAAAGACGTGGCTTATGTGCGCGATGGCTTTCAACCGCAGACCAATGTGGTGCGGCAAGATGGCTTGCGTGGGGTGCTGATTTCGGTGCTGAAAAATGGCGGTGCGTCCACGCTGGACATCGTCTCCAACGTCAAGGCCTTGCTGCCCAAGGCGGTGCAGTCGCTGCCGCCCGATGTCAAAGTCGCGCCCTTGTTTGACCAATCGGTGTTCGTGCTGGCCGCCATCGAAGGCGTGGTGATCGAAGCCCTGATTGCAGCCGTTCTGACCGCCACCATGGTGCTGCTGTTTTTGGGTAATTGGCGCAGCACCTTGATCATTGCGCTGACCATCCCGCTGTCCATCTTGGCCTCGATTCTCGCGCTGTACGCCCTGGGCGAAACACTGAACCTGATGACGCTAGGGGGGCTGGCCTTGTCGGTCGGTATTTTGGTGGACCAGGCCATTGTGACGATTGAAAACATCGAGCGCCACATGCACCTGGGCAAGCCCCTGATTCCAGCCATCGAAGTAGGTGCTGAAGAAATTGGCTCGGCCGCACTGGTCTCGACCCTGTGTATTTGCATTGTGTTTGTGCCCATGTTCTTCTTGCCGGGCGTGGCGCGGTTTTTGTTTGTGCCGCTGGCCGAAGCCGTGGTCCTGGCCATGATCGCGTCTTACTTCTTGTCGCGCACGCTGGTGCCCACCTTGGTGATGATGTTGATGAGCGACCACGCCACAACCGACCAAGGCAAACCCAGCTTGCTGCAACGCGTGTACCGCAGCTTTGACGCGCAGTTTGAGCGGGTGCGCCGGGTCTATACCTTGTCGATCTCGGCGGCGCTGACGCACCGGGGTCGTTTCATGGCCCTGTTCTTTGGCTTTTGCGCCTTGTCTTGTGTCATCTACCCTTACCTGGGGCGTGACTTTTTCCCCAGCGTGGATGCCGGGCAAATTCGCTTGCACATGCGTGCCCCCACCGGCACCCGAATTGAAGAGACCACCCGCATCGCCGACGCGGTGGAAAGCGTGATCCGCGAGATCATTCCCGCCGATCAACTCGACACCATTTTGGACAACATCGGTCTGCCCAACAGCGGCATCAATTTATCCTACAGCAACGCCGGCACCATCGGCACCATGGATGCCGAGATCCTGATGTCGCTGAAAAAAGGGCACGCGCCCACCGACCAGTTCATCACCCAACTGCGCAATGAATTGCCCAAACGCTTTCCGAATGTGGAGTTCTTTTTTCAAGCGGCCGACATCTCCACACAAATTCTGAACTTCGGTTTACCCGCCGCCATTGACGTGCAGTTCTCCGGCTCTGACGTGGTCGGCAACACCGCCTTGGCTTCGGAGTTGACGCGGGCGATCCAGAAAATCCCAGGGGCGGTGGATGCACACGTGCACCAGCGCCTGGACGGCCCGGTGGTGGACCTGCAAATGGACCGCACCCGGCTGCAGCAGTTTGGCTTGGGCGCCACCAACGTCGGACAAAACGTGTTGATCGCATTGTCGGGCAGCTCGCAAACCGCACCGGCGTTTTGGCTGAACCCGCAAAACGGCGTGGTCTACAACGTGGTCGTTCAAGCGCCGCAATACAAGATCGATTCCATCGATGCCTTGCTGGGCCTGAACATCGGTTCGGCCCCCAATGCCAACAGCGGTGCCAACGGCGTGGCCCTGCCCACCACCGCGCCCCAGCTGCTGGGCAATCTGGTGGAGGCCAAAGCGGGCCGGCAAATGCCCATCGTTTCGCGCTACAACATCCAACCCGCGGTGGACGTGTATGTCAGCGTGCAAGGCACCGACCTGGCCAGCGTGGCCCAACAAGTGCAGCAACTGGTGGACGAGATCAAACCCAAGCTCAAACGCGGCAACCAGGTCACCTTGCGCGGTCAAGTGCAGACCATGCAGTCTTCCTTCATCGGCCTGGGCGTGGGCCTGGCGATGGCCGTGGTGTTGGTCTATTTGTTGATCGTGGTGACCTTCCAGTCCTGGATCGATGCCGCCATAATCATCACCGCCCTGCCCGCAGCGTTGGCCGGGATCGCTTGGATGTTGTTCGTCACCGGCACCACCTTGAGTGTCCCGGCCTTGACCGGTGCCATCATGACCATGGGCGTGGCCACGGCCAACAGTATTTTGGTGGTGTCTTTTGCGCGGCAGCGGCGTGAGGTGGGCGTGGCTCCCTTGGCCGCCGCCCTGGAAGCCGGCTCCACCCGCATCCGCCCGGTGCTCATGACTGCCTTGGCCATGATCATCGGCATGATCCCCATGGCCCTCGGCCTGGGCGAAGGGGCCGAGCAAAACGCGCCCCTCGGCCGTGCCGTGATCGGCGGTCTGTTGTTTGCAACCGTCTCCACCCTGTACTTTGTGCCGGTGGTGTTTGCCTCGATTCACCAAGGCCTGCTGCATCGGCAAGCCAAAAAACAAGCTTTGAAGGATGCGCCCACTGCGGCGCAGGAGAACTGATCCATGTCTGAAGAACGTCATGCCTCCCTGGCCATCCACTCCACTGGCGTGGACGACCCGCACGATTTGCTGCAGCGCCAACAGGTGATTCGGCGCAGCAAAATTGCCGCCGCCGTGGTGGTCGTGCTGCTCTTGATCGGCGGCGCACGCACCGTGCTGAGCCAGTCACGCAACATGGACCAGCTCAAGGCCGATGTGCAAACGCGCAGCCAGATCTACGTCAAAACCACGGTGGTGCAAGTACGCGAGGCCGGTCAAACCGTGCCCCTGCCTGGCAGTTTGCAGGGCTATGTGCAGTCGCCGATTTACGCGCGGGTGCCGGGCTACATCAAGCGTTGGCACAAAGACATTGGCGCGCGGGTGCGCAAAGGCGAGGTGCTGGCCGAATTGGAAACCCCTGAGACCGACGAGTTGCTGTCCCAAGCCCAGGCCGCCAGACAACAGGCCGCCGCCAGTTTAGAGCTGGCCAAAAGCACCGAAGCGCGTTGGGTCGCACTGCGCGCCAAAGATGCGGTGTCGCAGCAAGAGGTGGACGAAAAGCGCAGCAACAGCACCCAGGCCATGGCGAATTTGGCCGCCGCCGAAGCAAACATGCAACGCTTGAAGCAATTGAGCAATTTCAAAAGTCTGCTCTCCCCCACCGATGGCGTGATCACCCGCCGCAACGTGGACACCGGTGACCTGGTCGATGCCGGTGCAGGCGGCGGTCTGCCCCGCGCCCTGTTTGTGGTGACACAAACCGACCCGCTGCGCCTGTATGTGAACGTACCGCAAACCTATGCGCAGCAAATCAAGCCCGGCCAAACCGTGATGGTGCGCCAAGCCGAATTACCAGGGCAAAAATTTGAAGGCAAGCTGGCACGCACCGGCGCATCGATTGACCCCCTCACCCGCTCCATGCAGGTGGAAATCAGCCTGTCCAACAAAGAAGGTAAGTTGCTGCCCGGTGCCTTTGTGCAGGTCGATATGCCGCTGCAAAGCAAAGGCACACTGACCATTCCCAACAACGCCCTGATCATTCGCGCCGGTGGCGTGAAAGTCGCCATGGTGGATGCCGACAAGCGCGTCAAACTGCAAGCTGTCACCTTGGGCCGCAACCTGGGTGAACAGGTTGAGGTCACCAGCGGCCTGAAAAGCGGTACCCGCTTGGTGCTGAACCCACCCGATGCCTTGACCGACGGCGATGTGGTGAACTTTGCCCCCGACGCGCCCAAGGAAGAGGCCAAAGAGGCTAAAGAGGCCAAAGAAAACAAAGAAGCCCCAAACCCCGTGGCCAAGGACAAGCCGTGAAAGCACGACGCATCGCCTCCCCCTGGGTGCCGAGTCGGCTGGCTTGGGCGCTGAGCTGCGCGGCCCTGCTGTCGGCCTGCGCCGCTGGGCCAAGCTACGTCAAACCCAGCGTGGACATGCCCGTCAGCTGGCAACTGCAAGAACCCTGGCGCACGGCCAGCCCGGCGGACGGCCTGCCCAAAGGCCCCTGGTGGGAGCGTTTTGGTGACGCCGAGTTGACGGCCCTGCAAGACAAAGCGCTCAAAGCCAATCAGACGTTGGCAGCAGCGCAAGCGCGCTTGCTGCAAGCGCGGGCGGTGGTGAACCAAAACGCCGCCAACCAAATGCCCCAGGTCAGCCTGGGGACGAAGGTGTCTGAATTGCGAATTTCCGCCAATCGGCCTTTGACCAACTACAACGCGCCCAACTGGTCGACCCTGCAAAACGACTACAGCATGGTGCTGTCGGCCAGTTACGAGGCCGACCTGTGGGGCCGCGTCCAAAGCCTAGTGGACGGAGCCACCGCTTCCGCCGAACAAGTGGCCGCAGACCTGGAAAACACCCGTCTGGTGCTGGGCGCCGATGTGGCGGTGAACTATTTCAACCTGCGCGCCATCGACCTGGAACTGGACGTGGTCCAGCGCGCCTTGACACTGCAGCGCTCCTCGCTGGCACTGGCCAAGCACCGGCATGACAGCGGCAGTGCTTCGGGGCTGGACGTGGCGCAGCAACAAGCTTTGCTGGACACCACGCTGACCCAGGTCGATTTGTTGCAACGCCAGCGCGCGCAGTTTGAGCATGCCCTGGCCACCCTCACCGGCACACCTGCGCCCAGCTTCCAAATAGCGCCCCGCTTGGTGACGCTGACACCGCCGGTGATTCCGCTGGGCATCCCCTCGGACGTGCTGGAGCGCCGCCCCGACGTGGCCTCGGCCGAGCGCGCCATGGCCGCAGCCAATGCGCAAATTGGCGTGGCCAAGGCCGCGTTTTACCCGAGCGTGATTTTCGGCCCCAGCTTTGGCAACGACAGCCGCAAAGTCGCCACCCTGTTCAGCGCACCGAGTGTGCTGTGGTCCATGGGCGTGTCGGCCACACAAACCCTGTTTGACGGCGGGCGCATCAGCGCCAACGTCGACTTCAGCCGCGCGGGGTATGACATCACCGTGGCCAACTACCGCCGCGTGGTGCTGACCGCCATGCAAGAGGTCGAAGACGGTCTGAGCAGCGTCAGCGCTTTAGACCGGGCCATTGCCCAGGCCCAGCGCGCTTTGGAAAGCAGCCGCCGCGTGATGAATCTCGCGCAGCTGCGCTATGAAGGCGGTGTGTCCAACTACCAAGACATGATCACCGCGCAACAAGCTTTGCTGAACAGCGAACGCCTGACGACGCAGCTGCTGGGTCAGCGGCAACTGGCCTCGGTGTTTTTGATCAAAGCACTGGGCGGCGACTGGGGCGCCGCAGCCGCGCCGCAAAACCGCGCGCAAGCCGTGCAAACTGCCGCGCAGTGAACCCAAGCCCGTGCGGCTTGCCGCACGGGGGGCGGCTCATGGATCGATCTTGATCTTGGCCGCCTTGATGGCTTTGTCCATGGTGCTGGCCAGGGTTTTCATTTCCTGACCCAGTACTTCCGGCGTACTGCCCACCGCCTCCAGGCCCCACTCGCGCCAGCGCCCCGCCAGCTCAGGGCTTTGGATCGCCCGTGCAATACCGCCCGAGATTTTGGCCAGCACATCTTTGGGCATGCCGGCCGGGGCCAGCACCAGGAAGAAACCCACCGGCTCAAAGCCTTTGAGGCCCAGCTCTGCAAATGTGGGCACCTGGGGCAAGGATGAAGTGCGTTGGGTGCCCGTCATGGCCAAAACCTTGATCTTGCCCGCTTGCAGCAGGGGCGCGAGCGTGGCCGCGTCCAGCCAGGCCGCCTGAACCTGCCCACCTAACAAATCCTGCACTAAGGGGGCTGCACCTTTGTAGGCGGCATGCACCAGGTCGATATTGGCCGCCAGGTTCAGCGACTCGCCAAAAATGTGCGCCGTGGTGCCTTGACCAAAAGAGCCGTACCCAAACTTGCCCGGATTCTTGCGCGCATAGGCCGTGAACTCGTCCAGCGTATTAGCCGGGAAATTGGCTGGCACCGCCAGGCCGATGGTCGAGCGTGTCAGCATGGAGACCGGGTCGAACTCGGTGTCAATGTCAAACGGCAACTTGCTGTAAAGCGACTTGGCATAGATCGCGTTGGAAATGGTCAGCACCATGCTGTAGCCGTCGGGCGGCATTTTGGCCAGAGCCGCCAGGCCCAGCCAGCCACTGGCACCGGGCCGGTTGTCCACGATCACCGGCTGGCCCCAGTAGTCGGTGAGCTTTTGCCCAATGCTACGCGCCATGATGTCGGTTGTGCCGCCCGGGGTGTAGGGCACGATGATACGGATCGTTTTGTTCGGGAAGCCGCTGGGCGTTTGTGCGCTGCTGAACGGCGCAATGAGCAAGGCGGCACAAGCCCCCAAACCCAGCCAAAGTGTGCGGCGAAAGCGTTGCATAAAGGATCTCCTGTTGAACAAAGTGGCTCTGTGGTTGTGATATTCCAGCGTCCAGGCGTTTGCGGCAATGACATTTCCGATCAGATGCATAGGCCAAATGGCTCACTCCAGGCGATTCAGCGCATGTTTCAGCCATTGAAATTGACACTTCTTGCGATTGCCCCAGCGCAACGAACTGCGCACCATGACCGCTGTAACCGCTCCGTTCAAGGCGGGCGCGTCATTGACTGGAGACTTCCATGCAGGCCCCATTCCAAGGTATCAAAGTCGTCGATTTATCGGCCGTGGTCTCAGGCCCTATGGCCACCGGCATCCTGGCCGACCAAGGCGCAGATGTGATCAAGGTCGAAGCTCAGGGCGGCGACCTGACACGGCTGATGGGCCCGGCAGCGGGTGATCTGACGCCGCTGTTCATGAGTATCAACCGCGGCAAGCGCTGCATCGTGTTGGACCTGAAACTGGCCCAGGGTCAGGCCCTGCTGCGTGAATTGGTCAGCCAGGCCGATGTGCTGGTGGAAAACTTTCGGCCAGGTGCCTTGAACCGCCTGGGCTTTTCGTATGACTCAGTCAAAGCCTATAACCCGCGTCTGGTGTATCTGTCCATCTCTGGTTTCGGGGCCACTGGCCCTCAGGCCCACTACCGTGTCTACGACCCAGTGATCCAGGCCGTGTCCGGCTTTGCCGCATCGCACCCGCAGTCGGCCACGGGCGAGCCGCAGTTGCTGCAAACTTTGCTGTGCGACAAAATCACCGCCCTGACTGCGGCACAGGCCCTGAGCGCGGCGCTACTGGCACGCGAGCGCAGCGGCATGGGTCAGCACATCGAGTTGTCAATGCTGGACGCAGCCCTGTCCTTCCTGTGGCCGGAGGCGATGTACAACCACGCCTATGTGGACAGCCCGCGCCCACCGGTGCCCGAGTACGGCGCAAGCCAAAGGCTATGGCGTGGCCAGGACGGCTGGTTCGCCATGATCACGCCGCACAACGACGAGTTTGTCGCCATGTGCCAGGTTCTGGGCGTGCCCGATCTGATTAAGCAGCCCCAGTTCAGCTCCATCCTGGCGCGGCGCGACAATGCCAAAGCTTTGCGGGCGGTGCTGGACCCGATCGTGGCGCTGCGCCCAGTGCGTGGGCTGCTGGCCGAGCTGGGCGCGGCCGGTGTGCCGGTGGGCCTTGTCAACGGCAAAGCCGACCTGGCCGACGATCCACAAATTCAGCACAACCAGAGTTTGCAAGACGCGGACTATCCCGACATTGGGCGGGTGCGCATGCCGCGCGCTGCGGCGGTGTTCAAAGCCGTGAAACCAAGCCCTCCTGCCTTGGCTGCGCATCTGGGGCAACACACGCGCGAGGTGCTGACCGAGCTGGGCAAAAGCCCCGCCGAGATCGACACACTTTACGCCAGTGGCGTGGTGCGCTGATCGCTGTCAGCCCGGCAACAGGTGAACTGTTTGCAGCAGATTGCCGCAGCCGCGCCGCAAAACCGCACGCAAGCCGTGCAAACTGCCGCGCAGTGAGCACGTTACGGCCGAACTCGCGCTGACTCGCTTCAGCTCCGGTTCAACAACGTGCCCACTTTGGGCCACTGGGCCACCTGCCACAGCGCCTCCACCGCGCGGCGCATGTCGGGCTCTGCAGCGCCGCCGCTGAAATCAGCCAAACGCATGGCTTTGTCGGTGATCTCTTGGCGGCTCAAGGTGTTGCCCGGATCGCCCTTGGGCTCGTCCACCCGGCCATGCAGTTCGCGGCCATCGGTGGTGATGACAGTGACCTTGCCGATCCAGCGCTGCGGGTAGGCCGTGTCCACCTCGGTGTCCAGCACCATGCGGATGCGGTCACGCAACTGCTGCGTGGTCTCGGACAAAAAGTGTTGGTCAAACTCCACCAAACCGGCATGGCCGTATTGCGCCACCAAGCCCAGCACCGTGCCCATGGAAAACTTGCTTTGGTGCACCGTGGTGGGCTGGACCACCGGCCCCAGCACGTCGATCGCGCCCTGGTGCACATGCGTGATCACTTCGGCCAGATCGGCCACCTGCAAGCCATGGGTCTGCATCACCTGCAGCAGCGCATCGGCTGCCGGGTGGGTGTGGCGGCAACTGGCGTGGTACTTGAAGGAGGTTTCCACCGTGGCCCAGCGCGTGCCCAGGCCTTCGCTCAGTTTGGCGGGATTGGCGTCGGTGCTCATGCCCGCGGCCATGCCCTGCGGGCCTTCCAGAATTTCAGCCGCCCCGGTGAAGCCGTCTTGCGCCAAATAAGCCGCCATCAAACCGGCACCGGCGGCGTGCGCGGTGTGCAGCTGTTTGCTGTCGGCGGCGGTGCGCAAAAACTCCCACAAGCCCGCCGATTGCGTGCCCGCCGAGCCAAAAGCGTGCTGCATTTGCTGCGCATTCAAGCCCAGCAAATGGCCGACGGCGGCGGCCGCTGCCAAAGTTCCGGCGGTGCCGGTGGTGTGAAAAATCCGGTAATGCGAGCGGCCCAAAAACTCCCCCACCCGAATCCCCACCTCATAGCCCACCACACAGGCGGTGAGCAGTTGCGCGCCGCTGGCCCCCAGGGCCTGGGCCACAGCCACAGCAGGGGGGAACACGACCGTGGCCGGATGAAACACCGAGCCGTTGTGCACATCGTCTTGCTCGGCCACATGCGAGGCCGCCGCGTTGGCCATGGCGGCCAGATAAGGTGAGTTGCGGGTGCCGTGGATGATCACTTCACTGGGTCCATCCGCCGGGCCCATGGCGTGGGCAAATCGCGTCAGGCTCTCGACCGCACGCGCGTTGCGGCCGGCCACGGCGGAGCCAAACCAGTCGACCAGCAAGTCTTCGATCTTGCGCAGCACCGGCTCGGGCAGGTCGTCGTAGCGCAGGGCGGCCGCAAAGGCGGCGAGTTGGGCGGTGTGGCTGGTCATGCGGATTCCTTCGGTATTCAAATGGCTTGGCTCGTGCGCAGGGCTTGCACGGCAGCGGCGTCCAAACCGAGTTCTTGCAAGATCGTCTCGGTATGCTGCCCCACGCTGGGCACCGCGTCCATGCGGTAGTCGTAGCGGTTATTGCGACCCGGCGGCAACAGGGCGGGAATGTCGCCAGCCGGCGAGGCCACCGTGTGCCAGCGCTGGCGCGCTTGCAACTGCGGGTGGGCCCAGACCCCGGCCATGTCGTTCATGCGGGCGTTGGCGATCTGCACCTGGTCCAAGCGGGCTTCCACCTCGGCGGTGCTGAGCTGCGCGAACACGTGCAGGATCAGCGCCTTGAGTTCGGCGCGGTGTTCGTTGCGCAAGGCGTTGGTGTGAAAACGTGCATCGCTGGCCAGGGCGGCATCGCCCAACACGCCTTCGCAAAAGGCTTTCCATTCGCGCTCGTTTTGCAGGCCCAGCATGACCGTGCCGCCATCGCCCGCCGCAAACGGGCCATAGGGGTAGATGCTGGCGTGCGAGGCGGCGCTGCGCGGTGGCGGCGCGGCGCCCTCGAACGCGTAGTAAAGCGGGTAGCCCATCCATTCGCCCAAGGCTTCGAGCATGGACACATCGATGTGACTGCCCTGCCCTGTCTTGCCGCGCAGCAGCAGCGCCGACAGGATGTTGGTGTAAGCGTACATGCCCGCCGCGATGTCGGCCATGGAGTTGCCCGCCTTGGAAGGCTCATCGGGCGTGCCGGTGATCGACAACAAACCCGCTTCGCTCTGGATCAACAGGTCGTAGGCTTTCTTGTCGCGGTAAGGCCCGTCTTCGCCATAGCCCGAGATGTCACACACAATCAGCTTCGGGTGCTGGGGGCTGAGCGCGTCAAACGACAAGCCCATGCGCGCCGCCGCACCGGGGGCCAGGTTTTGCACCAGCACATCGGCCTGGCCGAGCAGTTGGTGCAACACCGCCATGGCGTCGGGGTGCTTCAAGTCCAGGGTCAGGCTTTCTTTGGAGCGGTTGGTCCAGACAAAGTGCGAAGCCTGTCCGCGCACACGGGTGTCGTAGGCACGGGCAAAATCACCAGCGCCGGGGCGCTCGATCTTGATGACCCGCGCGCCCAGGTCGGCCAGTTGCCGGGTACAAAACGGCGCGGCAATCGCGTGCTCCAAAGAAATGACGGTGATGCCGTCCAGCGGTCGGGTCATGGTGCCCACCTTAAAACGAGCGCGGCAGCCCGAGGATGTGCTCGGCCACGTAACTGAAGATCATGTTGGTGGAGACCGGGGCCACCTGGTACAAACGCGTCTCACGGAACTTGCGCTCCACATCGTATTCACAGGCAAAACCGAAGCCGCCGTGGGTTTGCAGGCAGACATTGGCCGCCTCCCAACTGGCTTTGGCGGCCAGGTACTTGGCCATGTTCGCTTCAGCACCCGCGTTTTGGTGCGCATCGATTTTTTCGCAGGCCTTCCAGCGCATCAGGTTGGCGGCTTCGAGCTCAATGAAGGCATCGGCAATCGGGAACTGCACGCCCTGGTTTTGCCCAATCGGGCGGCCAAAGACAATGCGCTCGTTGGCGTATTTGCGGGCACGGTCGATGAACCAATAACCGTCGCCAATGCACTCGGCCGCGATCAGGGTGCGCTCGGCGTTCAGGCCGTCCAGCAGGGTCTTGAAGCCCAGGCCCTCTTCGCCCAGCAGCGCGTCTTCGGGAATTTCCAGGTTGTCAAAAAACAGCTCATTCGTCTCGTGGTTGACCATGTTCAGAATCGGCCGCACGGTCAGGCCGTTGCCAATCGCTTGCTTCAAATCGATCAAAAAGCACGACAGGCCCTCGGAGCGTTTCTTGACCTGATCGGCCGGTGTGGTGCGCGCCAACAAAATCATCAAATCGCTGTGCTGGATGCGCGAGATCCAGACCTTTTGCCCGTTGATGACCCAGCGCCCGTCTTTCTTCACCGCGGTGGTTTTCAGCTTGGTGGTGTCCGATCCGGTGGTCGGTTCGGTCACGCCCATGGACTGGATGCGCAACTCGCCAGTGGCGATCTTGGGCAACAGCGTTTGCTTTTGCGCATCGGAGCCGCTGCGCACGATGGAATTCATCACGTACATCTGGCCGTGACAGGCGCCCGAGTTGCCGCCCGAGCGATTGATCTCTTCCATGATGACCGAGGCCTCGGCCATGGACAGGCCCGAGCCGCCGTACTCTTGCGGAATCAGCGCGGCCATCCAACCCGCCTGGGTCAGGGCTTGGACAAACTCTTCGGGGTAGGCCCGCTTTTCGTCCACCTTGCGGTGGTATTCGTCTGGGAACTGGGCGCACAGGGCGCGCACCGCGTCGCGGATGTCGGCATAAGCATCGTGGTAGGTGGACATGGTCAAAACTGTTTTCAGGCCAAAAAAGGGTTTTATGCGGAGGTGAATTGCGCCAACAATTCGCGTTTCAAAATTTTGCCACTCAAAGTCATCGGCATGTCTGGCACCACATGCATCACCGAGGGGCGTTTGTAGGGGGCCAATTGCGCGTGAGCATGGGCTTGCAAGGCGTTCAGGTCGATGTGTGCGCCGGCTTGCGGCTCGATGAAAGCGTAGATATCTTCATTGCCGTCGGCCAGGGTGCGGCCGATCACGGCGGCGTTTTTCACCCCGGCAAAGCGCAGCAACACCGCCTCGACCTCACCCGGGTAGACGTTGAAGCCAGAGCGGATGATCATTTCTTTCAAGCGCCCCACCACATGCAAAGCACCGTCTTCGCTTTGCCGCCCCAAGTCGCCGCTGGCGTACCACCCCCCGGGCTGGATCACCTGGGCGGTGATTTCCTCGTCGCGAAAGTAACCCGGCATCAGGCCCAGGCCGCGCATCCAAATCTCGCCGGTCTCGCCGCGGGGCACATCCTGGCCGTCTGGGCCCATGATGCGCAGCTCGGCGCCTTCCACCAAATACCCCGCACTGGTGTCGTCACGCCATTCACCCCGGCGGCACAGCGTCAGGGCGCCGGCGTATTCGGACAGGCCATAGCCATGGTGCAGCGGCTGGCCAAAGCGCGCCTCGATGGCTCGCTTCAAACTCAGGTCCAAAGGTGCGGCACCGGTGTAGACATAACGCAGATCGGGCGCCACCGGATGGGCGATGCCTTGGCTGTCCAGCCAGGCCAGCAAGCGGGTGAACATGGCCGGCGGGCCTTGCAACTGCGTCAAGCCTTGGTGCGCCAAGGTGTCAAAAACATCGGCCGGGTCAAACTGACTGCGCATCACCAAGCCGGCACCGGCGTGCAACGAAGCCATCAATACGGTGCCCAGGCCAAAGATGTGCGTCATCGGCAAATAGGCATAGGAGCGGTCCGCCGTGCTCAGCGCGCGCGACTGCGCCGACACCTTGGCAAACTGCAGCAAGCCCGCATGGGTGAGCATGACCCCCTTGGGCTGCCCGGTGGTGCCTGAGGTGAAAATGATCGCCGCCACGGCCTCGCCCAAGGGTCCCTCTTGCACCGTCGCCGCAGTGGACACCGCGCCGCGCAAGAGACCGGGCAAGACACTGGCCCGCGTCGGTTGCAACGCCGCATGGGCGCGCGCCGCCGCCGAAATGCCCGTGGTGAAGTACACCACCCGCGCATCGGCCTTGCGCACAAAACCATCGATTTCGGCCGCCGTCATGCGCGCATTCACGCCGCAGGCCCAGGCCCCGACGCGGCTGCAAGCCAGCACCAAGGCCACATGCTCGGTGCAGTTTTCGGCCGCCACCAAGACCCGATCGCCGCCGCGCACGCCGTCTGCGCGCATCTCGTCGGCCAACTGGTCCACCATCTGCGCCAACGCGGCCAAAGTCACCGTGCCATCGGGCAGCCACAAAAAGACTTGTTGAGGGGCCTGCGCAACCCGCTGGTCAAACAGCTCGTGGATGCGTTTCATAGGGGGCGGCACAGCCATGTCAAAGCTTCATTCAAACGTCATGCCCTTGGTCACTTCGGCCCACAACGCATGCTCACGCCGCATGCGCTCGGTCAGGTCACTGACCTTGGTGTTCCAAATCACGTAGCCCTGGTCCACCCAACGCTTGCGCAGCTCGGGGTCTTGCAAGGCGCGTGTGGTGGCCGCTGCGATTTTCTGGCTCTGGTCAGGGCTCATGCCCAGGGGGCCATACAGGCCATACCAGCCGCCCACGTCGTAGTCGCGCACGCCCAACTCGGTCATGCTGGGCAATTGGGGCAAGGCCGGGTTGCGCTCTTTGGAGGTGACCGCCAGGGGCCGCACCTTACCGCCATCGATATAGGACTTGGCTCCGCCCACGATGTCAAACATCATTTGAATTTGCCCTCCCATCACATCGGTCATCGCCGGTGCGTTGCCCTTGTAGGGCACATGGGTCATGCTGATGCCCGCGCGGCGCGCAAACAACTCGCCACTCAAATGGTTCGATGCGCCCATGCCGGCCGAGCCATACGCCAATTGGCCAGGATTGGCTTTGGCAAACGCCACCAGCTCGGGCAAGGTTTTGAACGGC
This sequence comes from Comamonadaceae bacterium, assembly GCA_947451385.1. GTDB lineage: Bacteria > Pseudomonadota > Gammaproteobacteria > Burkholderiales > Burkholderiaceae_C > Limnohabitans_A. The sequence goes on from CANFYZ010000001.1 coordinate 15,087, forward strand.
TGGTTCTGGTTGATCACCAGCACATTGGCGTAACTCAAGATCGGTGCCAAAGGGGCCAGGTCTTTCAGCGGGTCAAAGGTCATGGCTTTCAGCACATGCGGGCTGATGGTCATGGTCGGGCTGGCGGCGAAAAAAATCTCGCCACTGTTGGGGGCCGACTTGACCACGGTTTGTCCAGCCACCGCACCGCCCGCGCCGACGCGGTTTTCGACGATCACGGGCTGGCCCAACTCGCGGCTGAAAACCGGGGCAAATACGCGCGCCGCGGCGTCTACCGGTCCCCCGGCGGCATAGCCGACGATCAACTTCACGTTGGGGGCCGGGCTTTGTGCCTGTGCGCTGCCCAGCAGCGCGGCGCAGGCCGCAACCCACCACCCGCGGCGGTTGAGGCTGAAAGTAGACAGAGAAAAAGACGTCATGCGCGGTCTCCTGAGAGGTTGAGGTGGGGTGGGCGCGGTGGGCGCGTAGGCGCGGTAGGCGCGTTTTCAGTTCAATGTGATTTTGGCATCACGCACGATGCGCGCGTAAATCTCGGCGTCCGACTTGATGACCTTGGCAAAGGCATCTTGCGACTCGCCGCCGGGCACCAGGCCCATGGCCTCGATCTTTTCTCGCACATCTGGCAATTTCAAAATGCGCTGCACTTCGCTGGAATATTTTTCCACCACCGCTTTGGGCGTGCCCACGGGCAAGAACATGCCAAACCAACCCAGCGGCTCAAACGAATGCAGGCCTTGTTCTTTTAAGGTTGGCAATTGCGGCAGCCACGACAGGCGCTCGCTGCCGGTCACGCCCAGCAGCTTGAACTTGGGAAAGTGTTGGCGCGAAGAGCCGGCGTCCAAAAACGCGCTGGTCAACTGCCCGCCCAGCATGGCGGTGACCAAGGGTGCAGCGCCTTGGTAAGGCACATGCAGCATGTCCATGCCGGTTTGCAGGTTCAGCAACTCACCTTGCAAATGGGCCGAGGTGCCCGGGCCATAGGTGCCAAAGCTGTACTTGCCCGGATTGGCCTTGACCAATTTGACCCACTCGGCCAAATTGTTCACCGGCAGGCTGGCATTGACTGCAAACACACTGGGGCTGATGGCCACGCGGCTCAGGGGAGCAAAGTCTTTGATCGGGTCGTAGGGCAGCTTCATCAAGGTGATTTGCTGCAGCAAGGCAACGATGGTGAACAAAGCGGTGTAGCCGTCGGCCGGGCCCTTGGCCACCTGGTTGGCTCCGATGGTGCCGCCCGCGCCGGGTTTGTTTTCCACCACCACGGTTTGCTGCCAGCTGTCTTGCATCTTTTGCGCCATCATGCGGGCCAAGGCATCGGTCGCGCCCCCGGCCGGGTAAGGCACGATCAATTTGATCGGCTGGCTGGGGAACGCGGTTTGCGCCAGGGCGGTGCCGCTGGCCACACCGGTCAAACTGCCCAAAGCGGCCAAAGCCGTGCGGCGGGTGATTTTGCCCATGCTGTCTCCTTGCTTTTAAATTTGAACCCCGCCGCTCACATCGATGCGCGGGCTTCGCGCATCATGTTGCGGCCAATGATGAGTTGCTGAATCTGCGTCGTACCTTCGTACAACCTGAACAGGCGCACATCGCGGTAAAAACGTTCAATGCCATAGTCGGCCAGATAGCCTGCGCCACCCAAGATCTGCACCGCCCGGTCGGCCACGCGGCCACACATCTCCGAGGCGTACATTTTGCAGCACGAGGCTTCGGTGGACACTGTTCGGCCTTGGTCGCGCTTTTGCGCCGCGTCAATCACCATGCACTCGGCCGCATACAACTCGGCTTTGCTGTCGGCCAACAAGGCCTGCACCAGCTGAAAGTCGCCAATCGACTGGCCAAACTGCTGCCGCTCCACCGCGTAGCGCAAGGCATCGTCCAAGATGCGCTGGGCCACACCCACGCACACCGCGGCCACGTGGATACGGCCTTTCTCCAGCACTTTCATGGCGGTCTTGAAGCCCTGCCCCTCTTTGCCGCCGATCAAATTGGCGGCAGGCACCCGCACGTTGTCAAACATCACATCGCAGGTGTGCGCGCCTTTTTGGCCCATTTTTTTGTCTATCTTGCCCAGGCTGATGCCCGGCGACTTGGCGTCCACAATGAAAGCGGACACGCCCGATGCGCCCTTGTCTTGCGGGTTGGTGCGCGCCATCAAGGTGAAGATGGTCGAATGCGGCGCGTTGGTGATGTAGCGCTTGCTGCCGTTCACCACATAGTGATCACCGTCCAAGATCGCGGTGGTGCGCAACGAGGCCGCGTCCGACCCTGCATCGGGCTCGGTCAGCGCAAAAGAGGCCATCAACTCGCCGGTGGCCAGCTTGGGCAGGTAATGATCTTTTTGCGCTTGCGTGCCGTCCATCAAAATGCCTTGCGAGCCAATGCCGACGGTGGTTCCGATCACCGAGCGGAAGGCGGGCGAGGTTTTGCACAGCTCAAACAGCAAGCGCGACTCCTCCTCCATCGTCAACTCCAAGCCGCCATACGACTCAGGAATGGTCAGGCCAAACAGGCCCATCTCGCGCATTTCTTGCACGATGGCGGGTGGAATCTCGTCGGTCTCAGCGACCTCGTTTTCGGCCGGCACCAGGCGCTCGCGCACAAAGCGGCGCACCGAGTCGAGCAAGGCTTCAAAGGTTTCAGGATCTCGGATCATGGCAACTCACAAAGTGGCCGCTGTGCCCAGCACGGCGGTGGACTGACTCGACAAGGTGCCGCCATTGCCATGGGCCAAGGCGGTTTGGGCCCCGGCCACTTGGCGCGCGCCGCACTCGCCGCGCAACTGTCGCACGGCTTCGATCAAGGTGAAGATGCCGTACATGCCAGGATGCACGCACGACAGGCCGCCGCCGTTGGTGTTGACTGGCAAGCGCCCACCGGGGGCGATGGCACCGTCCCGCACAAAGGCCCCGGCCTCGCCCTTGGCGCAAAAGCCCAGGTCTTCCAAGAACAGCAAGGTATTGATGGTGAAGGCGTCGTACAGCTGCACCACGTCCATGTCTTTGGCGCTCAGGCCCGCCATGGCGTAGGCCTCACGGCCCGACTGGCTGGCGGCGGTGACGGTCAAGTCGGGCATGGCCGAAATCTGCCGGTGCCAGACCGCCGTGGCATTGCCCAGCACATAGACCGGTGGCCGGGGCAGGTCTTTGGCGCGCTCGGCACGCACCATGACATAGGCCCCGCCGCCGTCGGTGACCAGGCAGCAGTCGCGCACCGACAAGGGGTCGCTCACCATGCGAGCGGCCAGCACCTCGTCAATCGTCAAGGGGTCGCGCATGAACGCTTCGGGGTTGAGCTGCGCCCAGCGGCGCGCCGCCACCGCCACCTCGGCCAAATCGCGCCGGGTGGTGCCGTATTGGTGCATGTGGCGCGACGCGGCCAGCGCATAGGCGCTGGGCGGGTTGAAGGGCTCGTAAGGGGTTTCGTAAGGCTGAGGGTCCATCCAGCGCCGCGCCTGAGCAATCTCGCGCCGCCCAAACGTGGCCGTTCGTTGCGTGCTGCCGTAGCACACCAACACCGCATTGCACTGACCCGATTGCAGCGCGTGCATGGCCGGCAACAAGTGCGCGATGAAGCTGGAGCCACCGACCATGGTGCCGTCAACGAAGCGGGGGTTCAGGCCCAGGTACTCGACCACCGGCATGGGCCACATGGTCGAGCCGACGCTGGCGGTGCACAGCCCGTCAATGTCGCTCATCTTCAGGCCCGCATCGGCCACCGCCGCGTGGGCTGAACGGGCCAACAGTTCCATTTCAGAAAAGCCATGGGCTTCACCACAACCAAAAGTGGCGACACCAACGATCGCCGCGCTGCCGCGCAAAGAAGAAGTGCTCATGCGCTGGCTCCATTCAAAGCGGTGAACATCACCACACCCCGACCGTCAGTCTGTACCACATGGGCTTTGACGCGCTGCGCAATGTGCACCGCGTCCGGGGCCACATCGGTGACGCGGCTCATCAGGCGCGGGCCTTCGTCCAGATCAATCAGGCTGACGTTGTAGTCGCCGCCTTCGGCCGCTTTGCGCCGCACCGTGGTCACGGCGTAGACCGTGCCCCAACCGCTGGGCGTGACAAAGGCGACCTGGTCGCTGCCGCAATGCGGACAGATGGCGCGCGGGAAATAAATGTGCTTCTGGCAGTCCTGGCACTGCTGAATCTGGAACTGGCCTTGGTCGAGCAAGGCCTGGTGCTGCGCCAGGGTGCCTGCGGGCGTGGGGGTGGGTGAACTCATGGGTGGTTTCCTAAGTAGGCAGACTCAAATCGGGTCCCAGCTGAAGACATCGCCGGAACGCTCCAAATCAAAAAAGCTGGCCTTCAGCGCCGGCATGGCCTGGTCCAGCACAGACTGCGGTGTCCAACCCTCGCTGCGGTGCACCGAGCGCACCGGCCGCGGTTGGCTCATCAAAAAGATTTCGTTGTTACGCACCGCAAACACCTGGCCGTTGACATGGCTTGCGGCTTCGCTGGCCAGGGCCACCGCCAAGGGCGCGATCTTGGCCGGGGTCATCTGCTTGATGCGCTCGACCCGCGCTTGTTCTTCGGGCGTGTCGGTCGGGATCGAGCCGATCATGCGGCTCCAGGCAAAAGGCGAAATGCAGTTGGAGCGTACATTGAACTTCTGCATGTCCAGCGCAATCGACTTGGACAAAGCGGTGATGCCCATCTTGGCCGCCGAATAATTGGCCTGGCCAAAATTGCCCACCAAACCCGAGGTGGAGGTCATGTGAATGAAGTTGCCGCTCTCTTGCTCTTTGAAATGTGGGGCCGCGGCCCGGCTGACATAAAAGCCGCCATACAAATGCACTTTCAGCACCGCGTCCCATTCGTCCACGCTCATCTTGTGAAAGAAGCGGTCGCGCAAAATGCCCGCGTTGTTCACCACCACGTCGATGCGGCCAAAGTGGTCCACCGCGGTTTGCACAATGCGCGCAGCGCTTTGCGCGTCCGACACGCTGTCGGTGTTGGCCACCGCCTCACCGCCCAGGGCATGGATCTCGTCGACCACTTTTTGCGCCGGGCCCGCGTCATGGCCTTCGCCCGACACCGACGCACCGATGTCGTTGACCACCAACTTGGCCCCTTCGCGCGCCATGGCCAGGGCAATATCGCGCCCAATGCCGCCGCCGGCCCCGGTGACCACCACCACTTTGCCGTGGACCAAACCTGCTGTACTCATGTTCTCTCTCTCCTGTCGGGGTTGGCGCCCAATCGGGCGTGTTCATCTTCTTGCAATTGACGCCACATGATCTTGCCGGTGCCCGACTTGGGCAGGCTGTCCATGAAGCGCACCACGCGCGGCGCCTTGTACACCGCCATGTGCTGGCGACTCCAGTCCACGATGTCTTGGGCCGCGACGCGGTCTTTGAACTCGGGCTTGAGCACCAAAAGCGCCATCACGGTCTCGCCGCGCTTGGCATCGGGCAGCGAAATAACGCAGGCCTCGTGCACCGCCGGGTGGCTGTACAAGGTGTTTTCCACCTCGGCCGGCCAGACCTTCAGGCCTGACGCGTTGATCATGCGTTTGAGCCGATCGCGCATGAAAAAGTAACCTTCTTCATCGACCAGGGCCAGATCGCCGGTACGGAAAAAACGCTGTCCATCCAACTCAATGAATGCCGCCTGATCGGCCTCGGGGTTGCGCCAGTAGCCCCGCATGACTTGCGCGCCCCGGGTCACCAACTCGCCCACCTCGCCCTGGGGCAGCTCTTGCAAGGTCTCGGGGTCGATGATGCGTGAATCCACGCCCTGCGTCGGCACGCCCAGGCACTGGCGTTTGCCACGCGCCACCGGGTTGGCGTGCAAAAACGCGGCGGTCTCTGACAGGCCATAGGCTTCGTTGTAGGACAGACCGAACTTGTCAAACAGCATCTGCGCCACGGCCTCGGGCATGGCCGCGCCGCCGCCCGACAGCAGCGCCAGACTCGACAAGTCGCTGGTTTGCGCGCTGGGCTGGGCAAAAAAATCAATCACCATGGCCGGTGGCGCGGTCCACACTGTGACGCGGTAGCGCGCCACTAAGGCCACCGCTTGGGCCGCGTCCCAGCGCGGCATCATGACCACCGTGCCGCCCAGCGTCATTGGCATGTTCATGCCGTTTTGCATGCCCAGCATGTGGAACAGCGGCGCGACACACAAGAACACCGCATCGGCATGCAAACCGCGCCAGACTTGCGAGCCGATGTTGGAGGCCAGCACAGTTTGGTGCGTGTGGCAGCAGCCTTTGGGGTGACCGGTGGTGCCCGAGGTATAGGGCAACACCGCCAGATCGGTCGGCTGCGCGGCATCGGGCACGTGGTCAGGGCCGGCGTGCAGCGCCTGCTCGAACGCCAACAAGCCCGGCCCCTGCAATGTGGCGAAAGGCGCACGCATGGCGGGGGGCAAGCTCTGCACGCCGCTGGCGCTCAGGCCGTCGGTGTAGGCGTGGACCAGCAATCCCCGCAACGCGCCTTCTTCCACTTGCTCTTGCGCCTGCGCATCTGGCCCTGCATCGATCAAAGGCTGCACCTGCGGCAGCAGTTCCTGCGCCACGCAGGCCACGCGCGCGCCGCTGTTGGCGGCGAAATACCGCACCTCGGCCAAGGTGCTCATCGGATTCACCGGCACCACCACCGCGCCCAAGCGCAACACCGCAAAAAACGTGATGACAAACTGCGGGCAGTTCTGGCTGACCAGCAACACCCGGTCGCCATGCGCCACCCCCAGTTGCTGCTGCAAATAAGCGGCCACCGCGCCGATCTGCTGCTGCAGCTCACGGTAGCTGATGATCCGCTCGGCAAAAATCAGCGCCGCTTTGTCGGGGTAGCGCTGCGCGGCGGTGTCGACAAAATGGTTCAGCGTGACCTGCGGCACCCGCAATGCATGGGGCACGCCCGGTGGCCAGTGTTGTTTGTGCAATAGCGTCATGTCAGAGTTTTCGCGAGATCAACTCTTTCATCACCTCGCTGGTACCGCCATAAATACGGTAAACCCGCGTGTCCACATAGGCGCGGGTGATCGGGTACTCCATCATGTAGCCATAGCCGCCGTAGAGTTGCAGCAACTCGTCCAGCGCCTTGCTCAGCTCTTCGGTGCAATACAACTTGGCGATGGCACCCTCCTCCACCGTCAGGCGGCGGCGCAGATGCTCGGCCAGGTACTGGTCCACCATCATGCGCACGGCGGTGGTCCGGGCCTTGATCTCGGCCAGCTTGAAGCGGGTGTTCTGAAAATCAAACAGCGGCTGGCCAAACACCACACGCTCTTTGGTGTAGCGCACCGTCTCTTGCAACATGGCTTCCATCTTGGCGGCAGCACCCAGTGCAATCACAAAGCGCTCCTGCGCCAGTTCTTGCATCAAATACACAAAGCCTTTGTTCTCTTCGCCCAGCACATTGCTGACGGGCACGCGCACATCGTCGAAAAAAAGCTCGGCGGTGTCGGCCGCTTGCTGACCCATTTTGTCGAGCTTGCGGCCTTTGCGGAATCCGGCGCGGTCGGCCTCCACCAATATCAATGACACGCCCTTGGCCCCCAACTCGGGTTGGGTCTTGGCCACCACCACCACCAGGTCGCAGTTCAGGCCGTTCGAGATGAAGGTCTTGGCGCCGTTGATGACGTACTCGTCCCCCTCGCGCCGGGCCGTGGTGCGGATGGCTTTGAGGTCGCTGCCCGCGCCAGGCTCGCTCATCGCGATCGCCAAAATCACCTCGCCGGTGGCGCAGCGCGGCAGCCATTGCTGCTTTTGTGCCTCGGTACCCAAGCGCGCGAGATAGGGCGCGACCACGTCCGAATGCAGGCCAAAGCCCAAACCCGAAACGCCAGAGCGCGCGATCTCTTCGACGATCACCGCCGCATGACCGAAATCACCGCCCGCGCCGCCCCACTGCGGGTCCAGGGTGGTGCAGAGCAAACCTTCACGACCGGCTTTGAGCCAGGTCTCGCGGTCCACTTTGCCGTCCGCATCCCACTGCGCTTGGCGTGGCAGGCATTCACGTTCTAAAAAGCGCCGAATGGTCTCGCGCAGCATCTCGTGGTCTTCGCGAAAGACCGTGCGCGGAAAAGTCAGCACGCTGTCTGGGTTCAGGGTCGAACTCATGACCGAACTCACGGACGACCGCCGCCGCAGACCAACACCTGGCCGCTGACATAGTTGGATTCAGGAATGCAGAACATGTACACCGCACCCGCCGCCTCTTCAGGCGTGCCGCCCCGGCCCAAGGGAATGGTGGCTTCGGCCGCTTTCAAGCGCTCCGGCTGCACGCCGACGGCGATGGTGCGCCCGCCAATGTCCACGCTGGCGTTGCCCGAGGTCAGTGATTGCGTCAGGCGGGTCATGATCAGACCAAAGGCCACGCTGTTGACGTTGACCTTGTAGCGCCCCCATTCTTTGGCCATGGCGCGCGTCAATCCGTTGATACCGGCCTTGGCGGTGGCGTAATTGGCTTGGCCGGCGTTGCCGTACACGCCCGAGGTGGACGAGATATTCACCACTTTGCGGAACACCGGCGTGCCCGCTTCGGCCTCGCGCTTGGCCGCATCGCGGATGAAATCGGAGGCCGCGCGCAAGATTCGAAACGGCGCGGTCAGGTGCACCGCCAAAATGTCTTCCCACTGCGCGTCGGTCATCTTTTGGATCACGTTGTCCCAGGTGTAGCCAGCGTTGTTGACGATGATGTCGATGCCGCCAAAGTTGTCGAGCGCGGTCTTGACAAAGCGATCGCCAAAGTCCGCCTCGGTCACGCTGCCGATGCAGGCCACCGCTTGTCCGCCCGCAGCCAAGATATCGGCCACGGTGTGTTCTGCGGGTTCAGCGTCCAGGTCGTTGATGACCAGTCGCGCGCCTTCGCTGGCGAGTTTGAGTGCAATTTCACGGCCAATGCCACGGCCAGAGCCGGACACCAAAGCCACTTTGCCTTCGAGTTTGCGAGTCATGTGCAATCCTTTTAGAAATGGTTCAAGGCCAGGCCACCACGGCATCACCGGCCAGCTTGACTTGGCCTTCCGCGTTGGCGGTTGTCAGCGACAAGCGCACACGGCGCTCGCCATCGAGTTCGAATTTTTCGGTCACCACACCCGCGCAGGTGATGGTTTCGGCCACCTGGGTGATGGCGGCAAAGCGCACGCTGTAAGCGCGAATCGCGCTTTGCGGCACCCAGTTCGTCAGCACCCGAGCCAGCCAGGCCATGGACAACATGCCGTGCGCAAACACATCGGGCATGCCGGCGCTGCGCGCGAAATCAGAGTCCACGTGGATCGGGTTGTGGTCGCCCGACGCGCCGCAGTACAAGGCCAGGGCCAGGCGCGACAAGGGGGGCAGGGTGAGCGAGGGAATGGCGTCGCCCACAGTCAAAGCTTCATAGTTGGCAAGTGAATGGGTCATGGTTCAGGCCTCAAGCGTTGCGCAACACGGTGACGGCACGCAAATCGGCCACATGCTCACCGCGTTGGTTGCTGACACGGGTGATGCGCTCGACAAACTCCAGCGCGCCGCCTTTTTTGTCGTAAATGTCGGCAATGCGCTGCTCAAAGCGCAGCACATCACCGGCATGCGCCATGCGGTGGTAGGTGAAGCCCTGCTCGCCATGCAGCAAGCGGCGGTAGTCCATGCCCAGCAGATTGCGGATGGCCGCCGGATCGGGCGACTCCATCTCCAGGCAGAACAAAAACGTGGGCGGCACCGGCAAGGCCGGGTGTCCGGCGGCGCGGGCGACGGCATCGTCCAAGTACACCGCATCGGTCTGCCCCGTGGCCTTGGCAAAAAAGCGCAAGCGCCCGGCCTCCACCGCCACCTCGAAAGCAGGCATGGTGTGGCCGATGTATTGGCGGTCGATCATGAGGCCTCCTGCCGAGCCGCCTCAAAGGAGGCCGCGCCCCCTCGGGGGGCAGTGAATACACGAAGTGATGAACGTGGGGGCATGGTGTTCACACCTTTTGGTAGAGCGTGACCACGCAGGCCCCGCCCAAACCCAGGTTGTGTTGCAAAGCCAAGCGCGCGCCGTCCACCTGGCGCTGGTCGGCGCGGCCGCGCAATTGCGAGACCAGCTCATAGCACTGGGCCAAGCCGGTCGCGCCGAGCGGATGCCCCTTGGACAGCAGGCCGCCAGAGGGGTTGGTCACAATGCGCCCGCCATAGGTGTTGTCACCGTCCAGAATGAACTTTTCGGCGGTGCCCTCGGGCGTCAGGCCCAGGCCTTCGTAGGTGATGAGTTCGTTGGCGGTAAAGCAGTCGTGCAGCTCAACCACGTCCAGGTCTTCCGGGCCAATGCCCGCGGCTTCGTAGACTTGTTTGGCGGCGTTGGCCGTCATGTCGTAACCCACCACGCGGCGCATGTCGTCGCTGTCAAAGGTGCTGGGCATGTCGGTGGTCATGGCCTGCGCGGCGATCACCACTTGCATGTCGAGCTTGTGTTTTTTGGCGAATTCGGCAGAGCAGACAATCGCTGCCGCCGCGCCGCAGGTGGGCGGGCAGCACTGGAACCGCGTCAACGGGCCAAACACCGTGGGCGAGGCCATGACTTCTTCGAGCGTCAGGGTTTGGCGAAACACCGCCAGCGGATTGCGCGCCGCATGCTGACGCGCCTTGACCGAAATGCGGCCAAACGTGTCGGGGCGTATGCCGTACTCTTTGATGTAGTCCAAACCGGCTCCGCCAAAAAACTGCGCGGCGCGTGGCGCGCTGGGCTCCACGCCCTGGTGTTCGGCCATGGCCTGGGCAAAGCGGGTCATGGGCGAGGGCCGGTCGTCGTAAGCGCCCTTCAAAGCGCCGGGCACCATTTGCTCAAAGCCCAGGGCAATGGCACATTCGACCACGCCACTGGCCACCGCCTGGCGCGCCAAATAGAGCGCGCTCGAGCCGGTGGAGCAGTTGTTGTTGACGTTGAAAATCGGAATGCCGCTCAGGCCCACGCCGTAAATGGCGGCTTGCCCGGCGGTGGAGTCGCCGTACACATAGCCCACATAGGCTTGCTGCACCGCGTCGTAAGGCACGCCGGCATCGTCCAACGCCAGCTGGGCGGCGCGGGCCCCCATGGTGTTGTAGGACTCGCTGGCCCCGGGCTTGGTGAATGGGATCATGCCCACGCCGACGACGTGGACGGGGCGCTGTTGAATGGCCATGGCTGTTCCTTGAATGGGTTCGATACGGGCACAGTATCGAGCCGCCGCAAGGCATTACCAATCGCCAATCACCTCAAGTTGATTGGCAGAAAATGACATTTTTAACGACCTGAGGGGAGCCCCTCGCCATGGAATCTCAGGGTCACCTGTTGGCCTGGGCTTATCCGTTGGGAGTGCGGATCGTTTTGTTGATTGAACAGTCATCTGACCCTGACTTGACTGCCTGCCGATTAAAATTTAACATTGTTGTAACAGGAGAAATTGATGGAAATCGCAATCAGAACCATCGGCAACAGCAAAGGCGTGGTTCTGCCCAAACCGCTACTGGCGCAAGCCGGGCTGGAGGATCAGGCAACCGCGAACATCGTAGTGGAGAACGGGCACATCATTTTGAGCAGACCCGCCAAGGCGGTTCGCGCAGGTTGGGCAGCGGCCGCTGCTGCTGTGGCAGCGCAGGGCGACGATGCCCTGCTGATGGGGGAGTTTGGCAACGCAGACGACGCGGATCTCAACTGGTGAAGCGCGGTGAAATTTGGTTGGTGAATCTGGACCCGACCCTCGGCAGCGAAATCCAGAAATCACGCCCCTGTGTGGTGGTGTCACCCGCAGAGTTGAACGACAGCCTGCTAACAGTGATCGTCGCCCCCATGACCTCCAAGGGCTTTGCAGCACCGTTCAGGTTACCGATCTCCCATGCCGGCACAAAAGGCCTGATTGTGCTGGACCAACTGCGCACCGTCGATAAGGCGCGCTTGGTCAAAAAACTGGGCACGGTCTCTGCAAAGACGTTGACCGCCGTGTTGGTGACGCTGCAAGAAATATTTGCTGAATAAGGGCCTCGCGTGGGTTCCTGGCCAGCATGCCAGCGGTCATTCGCGGGTTGCGTCCACTTCCACCGGTTCGTTGTGCGCCTGCCGGTAAGCCCCCGGCGTCAAACCTGTCCAGCCTTTGAAGGCGCGGTGAAAGGTGCTGGCTTCTGAAAACCCGACCTTGGCCGCCACCTCCAGCAAGGGCAAATCGGTTTGCGTGAGGAACTCGACCGCCACGTCGCGGCGCAGCGCGTCTTTGATCAGCTGGTAGCCCTGCCCTTCGCGCTGCAAGCGGCGGCGCAGGGTTTGCGGCGTGGTCGCCAGCATCTGGCTGATGTCTTCCAGCGAAGGCATTTCTTCGGTCAGGTAACGGCGCAGCATGCGCCGTATGCGCTCGGTCATGCTGGCCTGGTCGCGGTATTTGACCAGCAGGCAGGCGGGGGCTTGCTGCAAAAATTCTTCCACGCTCTCCAGGTTTTGCACCACCGGCAAATCGAGCCATTTGGCGTCAAAGCGAAAGCCCCACTCCCCGTCTGTCGAGATGCGGATGCTGGCCTGAAACAGGCGTGAGGCATCGCTGCGGCGCATCGTCTCGTGGTCGGGGTAGACCACTTCGTTGACCGGGATGCGGCGCGCTGCCAACCAGCACATCACACCGTAGCCGAGAAACATGAACACCCGCACGGCATACACCTGGCGGGCGCTGAGCGCCTGCTTGGGGCTGAGGCGCACATAGGCCACGCCCGACTGCACCACCAGGCGCGGCACAAAGTCAGGCAACAGCGCATGGTAGTAACGCAGCCCGGCGCGCAAGGCCTCGCCGAGTTTGCGCTGGCCCACCAGCATGCGGCAGCAAGAGGCAAAAGTGCCCAGCGGCAAGGGCCCAGAACCCAGACCCCAAAACTCGTCGCGGTGGTGGCGCAGCAGCGCCGACATCAGACGAGCAAACTGCGCTTGCGTGACACGAGACAGCTCGGACTCCAGCAGGGCTTGTGAGATGCCGGCCCGCGCCAGCAGCACTGCGCGGTCTTCTTCGTCCTTCACGCCCAGCAGCATTTGCAGCACCTGATGCACAGCAATGGTGTGCGGACTGGGGGCTGGGGCAGAGGCGCGCAGGGCGGGTCGAAGTGAAGGAGGAGATGGGGTGCGGGGCATGGGCAAGCGGTTCAGACTGGCGCGGAATCGGTAGCGGTGGCCGCGGCCACCACAGCCCCTATGCTACGACTTTCTGCGCCCGCCACGCGGCGATGCGCGATGCGTCCCAACCGGCTTCGCGCAACAGCTCTTCGGTGTGTTGCCCGGGCTGCGGCGCGGTGCGCTGGACTTGGAACACATAGTCCGTCATCTGCACCGGCATCGCCATTTGCGTCATGGTTTCGCCCTGGGCGGTTTGCACCTGCACCCACATGCCGCGCGCCACAAAGTGCGGCAGGGTCTGCGCCTCTTGCACCGTCAGCACCGGCGTGACGCAGCAGTCGCTGTCAGCCAGCAAGTTGGACCAATAGGCCAGCGGCTGCGAGGCTACTTGAGCGGCCACTTCTTGGCGCACCCATTGGTTCAGTTCAGGGGTGGCGGGAATGTGGTGCGGGGCCAGATCGGGGCGCTGCAAGAGCGCGCAAAACTGCGCCCAAAACTTGTGCTCGAAAGCGCCGACCGCCAAATAGCGGCCGTCTTGTGTGGGGTACAGGCCATAGCAAGGCAGGGCCCCGGTCAATTTGTCGCCGCCCGGCGCGGGCGTGTGGCCATGGTTGTGCACACCGGCTTGCGGAATCACCGCATGCGCCAACACGCCGTCGGCAATGGCCACGTCCACATGGCGGCCCTGGCCGGTGCGCTGTGCGTCAAACAAGGCAGCCAAAATGCCCATCACCGCGGGCATGGTGCCGCCAAGCAGGTCGCCCATGGGCACGTTGGACAGGGCCAACTCACCGCTGGGCGTGCCGTTTTGTTCGGCCACACCGGCAAAGCCGCAGTAGTTCAGGTCGTGCCCCGCCTTTTGGCTGAACGGGCCGGTCTGCCCATAGCCGCTGATGCTGCAATACACCAGACGCGGGTTCAGGCGTTGCACCACTTCGTAGCCCAAGCCCAGGCGCTGCATCACGCCGGGGCGAAAGCCTTCGACCAGCACATCGGCCTGGGCGCACATGGCCAGCAAAATCTGCACGCCTTCAGCTTGCTTAAGGTCGATGCGCATGCCGCGTTTGTTGCGGTTGATCATTTCACGCACAGTGGGCGAGGCATAGTCGCCCAGGCCCAGGTCTTCGATCTTGACCACATCGGCACCCAAGTCGGCCAGGTGCAAGGTGCACATGGGGCCGGGCAGCAAGCGCGTCAAATCCAAAATGCGCACCCCTTGCAAGGGCGGGCGGGATGGGGCTGCGCCGCTCATGGCACCGCCTTGGCTGCATTTGCTGCGTTTGCGGCGTTTTCGGCGTTTTCGGCCACCGATTTGCGCAGCTCGGTTTTCTGCACCTTGCCCGCCGCCGTCAGCGGCAACTGGTTGCGGAACTCAAAACTCTTGGGGCATTTGTAGCCACCAATCTGGCTGCGGCAATGCGCGTCCAGCTCGGCCGCTGTGGCCTGCGCACCGGCGCGCAAGACCACCACGGCGTGCACCGCCTCGCCCCATTTTTCGTGCGGCACGCCAATCACCGCGCAAGCTTGCACGGCGGGGTGGCTGCACAACACGTTTTCCACCTCGGCGGGGTACACGTTCTCGCCACCGGTGATGACCATGTCTTTGATGCGGTCGATCACATACAGGTAACCCGCCTCGTCCATGGTGCCGCCGTCACCGGTGTGCAGCCAGCCCTCACGCAGCGCGTGCTGCGAGTCATCGGCTCGGCCCCAGTAGCCTTGCATCACCATCGGGCCGCGAATCAAAATTTCGCCGGGCGTGCCACGCGGCACCTCTTGGCCCTGCGCATCGGCAATGCGAATTTCGGCCGACAGCCCCGCCTGCCCGGCCGAACGAATGCGTTCACTGTTCAAGAACTCGGGCGCATGCGACAAGCGCAGCACCGACACCGAGGCCGCTGTTTCGGTCATCCCGTAGGCGTGAATGAACTCGACCGCCGGGAACATGGCCATGGCGCGCTTGAGCAGCGGCACGGTGATCGGCGCGGCACCCCACAAAATGCGCTGCAAGCGCGGCAACTGCTGGGGGTTAAAGCCTGGCGCTTCCAACAGCATTTGCAGCATGCTGGGCACGATCACCAAATCGGAGACGTTTTCTTCGGCCATTTTCTCAATCACCGCAGTGGGCTGGAACACCGGCACGGTGACGCAGGTGCCGCCCACAATGGTTTGCCCCAGCATGCGGCCCAGACCCGCCACATGGAACATGGGCGATGTCAGCAGAGTCACAAACTCGGGCGGATTCGGGACCTCGGCCATGCGTCCCACCAACGAGGCCCAAAAGTTGCCGTGGGAGAGCATCACGCCCTTGGGAAAACCGGTGGTGCCGCCGGTGTACACAATGGCGGCCAGGGTGTCGGGGGCACTGCGCACGTCTTCCACTGGCGCGGCTTGTTGGACACGGTCTTCCAGGGTTTGGTAGCCCTCGGGCGTGGTTCCCTGCCCCATGAACAAACGCTGGCGCAGCGCCGGCAAATCAGGCTGCAGCGCCTGGGCCACGGGCCACAAGGCATCGTCCACCGCCAAGGCGCTGGCAGCGCAGTCGCGCAGCGCGTAGCTCACCTCGGCCGCCGACCAGCGGGTGTTGATCGGGTTCACCACCAGGCCCGCCCACCAGCCGGCCAGCAGCAACTCCATCATGCGGTCGCTGTTCTGTGCCAGCACCGACAGCCGCTCGCCCGGCTGCAAACCCAAAGCCTGCAAGGCCCCGGCGGTCTGGGCCACACGCTGCGCCAGTTGCGCAAAAGTCTGCCGCCGCGCACCGGTCACGGTGGCGGTTTTGTTGGGGTGTTTTTGCACCGAGCGGTGCAATCCTGCGGTCAAGTACATGCGCCCTCCTGGCTCAGCCCCTCGCGCAGGAGCCGCTCAAGTCCATTGCAACGGGAATCCCCTGCGCAGGCAATCGCCCGATTCCTCAAAGCGATTGGCAAAAAGTGACAGCGCGAAGCGTCTGCGAAGCTGCCGCGCACTTTTCTGCAGGGCGGGTTTTCAGCGGCAGGCAAAGTTGGCCGCGTCTTGGGGATCGCCGGCGCCCTTGTAATGGGCGTATTGCGGGTAGGCGCACAGCGGTCGGCTGCGCCCGGGGAAAACGGCTGTGCCCTTGGCCTCGATCTGCAGCGGGGCCTGGCCTTTTTCGACCCAGTTCACCAGTGCGCCCAGGCCGTCGATGCTGTCGGTGGCCGCCCCGCCTTGGCAGTGCCCCATGCCGGGCACCAAAAACAGCTTGGCCAAGTCGGCAGTGGCCGCGCCATGTTGGGCTTGCAGGCGTTGGTAATAGTCGACCATTTCGTCGGCAGAAAAAATCGGATCGGCCATGCCGTGGATGAACAGCAACTTGCCGCCGCGCGCCCGGTAGCCCGCCAACTGCACATCGTCAGCGGTGTTGAAAATCCACGAGTGCGCGTCCATGCGCTGCGGATCGCGGTCAAAGTCGAATTTGTAAATGCTCAGACTCCGGTCGGGTGGCGTGACAAAGTAGCCTTGCAGCGCGTCCTCCATCAAAAACACGTGGCGGGAATTGGCCTTGCCGGTGGGCGAGTTGCCCAGCTTCCATGCACGCCAGTCGTTTTGCGGATGCCCCATGCCGGGGTCCCAGGGCCAGCTGAAATACAGCGGCTGACCGGCGCTGTTCTTCGGGCCTTGGGTCATTTTTTTCAAGGCCGAGACTTGCGCGGGTGCCAAGCAGGTGGTGTCTTTGGCGGCTTTGCACTGCAAGGCGCTGACATCGAATTTGCACGCCGCAGGGTTGGAGACCAGGCCATCGACCAGACCGTCCAACCCGTCGCAGGCCTGGAGAATGCCTTTGCTGAGCACCTCCAAATCGCCATCGCTCAAAGCCTGGCTCAGCACCTTTTGGCCGTCTGCCGCGGCGGGTGCGATGGCCTGCAAAGCCTGGGTGTCCCAGGCGGCGGCGATGGTGGCGCCCTTGGAGACGCGCATGGCCGGGGCCATGGCGATCACGCCGTCGAAATGCTGGGGAAAGCGCTGGGTGAACATCATGCCCTGGCGGCCACCGCCCGAGCAGCCAACGAAGTACGAGCGGTCGGCCGGTTTGCTGTAGAACTGGCGGATCAGGTCTTTCGCCGTGACCGCGACTTTGTCGTGCGCGTTGTAGGCGTTGTCGGTGCGGGCGATCGGATCAAAACCAAAGTCGGCGGTGGGGCCTTGGTGGCCGGCATCGGTGGTGGCCACCGCAAAGCCCCGGTTCAAGGCATAGCCGGGCGCAGCCTGTGGCCCCACGGCCGGCCGCACCACGCCATCGTTGCCGCCGCCGCCTTGGTACAAAAAGCGGCCGTTCCACGCAGTGGGCAGACGCAATTCAAAACCAATGTGATAGGGCTTGCCGTCTTGGCCCACGCGCTCGTCCATGCGCCCGCTGACTTTGCAATGCGCCACCAGCATGGGACCCGTCTGCAAACCTGGCGGACGCACGGTGTCGCCGGCGATCAGCTCGGTGGTCAAACGCATACCGGGTTTGGCCACGGCAGCAAAGGCCGCGCAGTCGGTGGTTTGCGACCAGGCCTGGCCGCTGGCAGCGCACAAAGCCAGCACTGCCCATGGAAATTTCAAATACCGCATAGCTTGCCTTTGATGGTTCAAAAAGGGATCGCTGTGACGCAACGCTTTATTTGCAAGAGAAATTGCGCGCGTCTTCCAGTGAGCCACTGCCGTTGTAGGTGGCCACCGTGGGGTAGGCGCACAGAGGGCGCGTGCGCTGGGCCGACCAGTCGGCGGGCAACTCACTGTTGACACCGCCCGGGTTGCCTGCGCCGCGCGCCTGGGCCAGCACCGCCTGCGGTGCCACGCCCTGCTCCACCCACTGCACCAGAGGGGTCAGCAGATCGAACTGGTCGGTCGACAGACCCGCGCTGCAGTGGTTCATGCCGGGCACCGGAAAGTAGCGGGCAAAGTCTGTCGCAGGCTGACCCGTGGTCGTGCCGACACGCTCCACCCATTGGCGCGTGTCTTCGGCCGAGAAAATCGCATCGGCCACGCCGTGGTAAAGCACCATTTTGGCGCCGCGCTGGCGCAGCGGGGCCAGGTTCACCGGTTTGTCTTCGCCGGGGGGCACCATCAACGACCAGCCCGATTCACGGTAGGTGTCATTGGTGGCGCTGAACAAGGCCAGGCGTTGCGCGATGTTGTCCTTCAGCGGGTCCACCGGCCCGGGCGGGACGCTGAACAGTGTGCCCAGCGCCAGCGGATCACGGATCAAAGAATCAGTGAATTTCCAGGTGCCCCAGTTGGCACCCGCCACGCCCGGGTCATAAGGAAAGGACGCGTAGAACTTTTGCCCTTGCGGCGTCTGGGCTCCGCTGAACACGGCCGCCAACACATTTTTCTGGCCGGGGGTCAGGCAGGCGCCGTTGCGCTCGCCGGTGCAGGTCGCCACATCTTGCTGAACGTTGAAGCGGGCTTGGCAGGCCTGTGTGGCTTGCACCATGCCGTCACGCGCGCCATCCAGTGCGTCGCATTGCGCCAGCAAGGCTTTCGCCACCGTTTGACGCTCCGCCGGGGTGAAGGCCGAAGCCAAGTCCACCAAGGTGCCGTTGGGGTTCAAAGGGTTCTTGATGGTGGCCCCTGGCGTGGCCAGCGGCAGCCACTGCTGCGCGCCCCAGATTTGCGCCAGCGCGGCATACGGCAGGCGGTAGCCGGGTGCGCCGACCAGGTAACCGTCGTACGCGTCACCCAAACGCGCCGCCGCCACCATGGCATGGCGGCCGCCGTTGGAGCAACCGCCAATGTAAGAACGGTCTGGCCCTTTGCCATAGGCCCCTTGAATCAACTGTTTGGCCATGGGCGTGAGCTTGACCACCGCTTGGTAACCGTAGTCCAGCCGGGCTTGCGGCTCCAGACCAAAGAACGGGGTTTGCGGACCGGTATGACCGGCGTCCGAGCTGATCACCGCAAAGCCCTGCATCAAAGCGCCGGTCAGCGGGCCGCCGCCCAAAGCGCCCAGCGCAGGCACGACCGCTCCGTCCAGCCCTCCATTGCCTTGGTAATAGAAGCGGCCGTTCCAGGCCTCGGGCAAACGCATTTCAAAGCCGATGGCGTAGTCGCGCCCGTCACTGCCTTTGCGCTCGTGCATCTTGCCTTTGACCAGGCAGTGCGCAGGCACGGCGCGGTCGCCCAAAGTCAAAGCGCCCGCGGCCACGGGGGCAGCCGATTCGAGCCGGGTATTCGGCAAATTCAGTTGACCGACCAAGGCGGCGCAGGCCGACAGCGTGGCCCCGGTGGCTGCTTTCAACACGGGGGGCTTGGGGGTCTCTAAGCTGCTGCAGGCGAGCAGCGCGGTCGCGGCGCTGAGCACCGCGGCGAGCTGCACGCCGCGCTTCAAAGGCATTGGTTTCATGTTCTGTTGCATGTTCATTTGCATGTTCTTTTGCATGTTCTGTCTCCTTGTTCACATGACTTCAAAAAATCGCATGACCACCCGGTCAGGTTGGCGCGCACCGGTGCCGACAAACAAGCGCTCGCTGATCCACGCCAAGCTCGGGCTGGCCGTTTCAAAACTGGGGCTGCAGCGGAAATACACTTCCGCCGGGTCCACCGGTTCGCCGCGAATCAGCCGCGCCATGACCTCGGGGGCGGCGGTGCGCACGGCCCGGTTTTGCACAAAGATCAGATCGCCGCCGTCGGTCTCGATCACATAGCGTGCATCGAGCTCGGCCATGCGCGGATTCAAGATCAATTGGAAATCGGCCCCGCCCGGCAAGACCCGCGCGCTCCAGCCCTGGCCTTGGACTTCGCCGCCCAAAATCGGGATCACGCGGCGCTGGCCGTGGACAGTGGCACCGACCTCTTGAGGCCGGTCCACTTGGACCGAGAGATCGGCAAAAAATTGCAAAGTGGGTGGGGTGAAATTCAGCATGGGCTCTAGGGTATTCCCAAGTGAAGCGGGCGCGTGTCATCCCTTAAGATGACGGACAAACCCGATCTGAAACGCATGCGCCAGTGGACCCCTACCCCCTCCAACACTTCGGTGCAGGTGCTGCAAAGTCTGATTGGTTTGGTGGGCGAGCCAGAGTTTGAATCCGCGCTGCTGGCGCACCTGCATCCGGTGGTGCCCGCCGCGTCGTATTCGATCTACCAAACCGGCCCCGGCTGCGACCCGCAGCTCTTCATGTCGGCAAGTTGGGGCATCCCAGACACCACCCGTTCGTGCTGGAACGCGTATTTGACCGGCCCCCACTTGGACGACCGCACCTTGACCGCACCCCGCCAACACCAGGGCCAAACTCTGCTGTGCCACATCACCGCGCCGGAGGTGCCGGTGCAGCACCGGGCCCGGGTCTACGAGGCCCATGGCATGGCCGAACGTGTGTCGGTGGTGCAAGAAAAAAATGACACGGTTTTCGCCATCAATTTTTACCGGCACACCCACCAGTCGCCTTTCAGTGACGCGCAGTTGGCCGACTTTGAGGCGGTGGCCCCGGCCTTGCTGAGCTTGGCGCAAAAGCAAATTCAGCTGTGCCCCCCGTTGAACATGCAGGCCGCCCCCTTGCAAAAGGTCGCGCATTGGAGCCAGCGCCTCACCAGCTTGCACCCGGGCCTCACGCCGCGCGAGCTGGCGGTGTGCGCGCGGCTGTTGATGGGCATGACGCAAGACGGCATCGCGCGTGATCTGGGTTTGAGCTTGCCCACCGTGAAGACTTACCGCAACCGGGCTTTTTCACGGTTGGGCATTCATTTTAAAAATCAATTGTTCGCCTTATTCACTGGCGCCTGAACACACACTCTCCAAAAGGATCTTTCTCATGACCCCACCTTCCCCCGCCACCGAGACGACCCCCTTGCTGTACCGCGTCGATGAAGGGGTGGCGGTGATTTCGTTCAATCGGCCCGACAAATTGAATGCGCTCACACCCGAAATGCTGAACGGGTTTTTTGACCTGGTGCAGCGCGCCTCCGAAGACGTGGATGTGCGCGTGATATTGATCACGGGCGAGGGCCGAGGATTTTCGGCAGGACTGGATTTGAGTGTGATCGGGACAGGCGTTTCCAAATCAGCGGCGCCCCCCACCCCTGCTGCGCCAACGGTTAAACAATGGGGCGATGAGGTGGGCCCCAACTTGCAGCGTTATTTCAAGCACGGCTGGAACGCTTTGATCACTTCGCGCAAACCCACCATTGCCGCCGTCAATGGCGCGGCCTTTGGCTGGGGATTTATTCTTTCATTGCACTGCGACATTCGCTTTGCGGCTGAATCGGCTTTGTTCAATGCGACTTTCGCGCGCCTCGGTGTCCCCGCAGAAAAAGGCATCGGCTGGCTGCTGCCCCGCTTGATTGGCATTGCGCGGGCGGCAGATTTGCTCTACACCGCCCGCCGCTTTAACGGTCATGAGGCCGAGCGACTGGGCCTGGTGAACCAAGTGCTGCCCGACGCCGAACTCATGCCGCATGCACTGAGCTACGCCAAACAGATTGCAGCCAATTCAGCCCCTCGCTCGTTGGCGGCCATGAAAGCCCAGATTTGGAGCGCCGGCGACGACTGTTACGACCAAGCTTTCGCGGCAGCCGACCACGAACAAGACTTGGCGGTGTTGACCCAAGACTTTCGTGAAGGGATCACCAGTTTGCGCGAAAAACGCAGTCCTCACTTTACGGGGCAATGACTTATCGCTGCGCCCATGGACCGGGGCTGCATGCGGGTTGATACGTGGACCATCAGCAGGGTTTTCACCCAATAAGGGCCTGTAGATAGCGGGCTAGACTGCTTGCACGTTCACACTCCTCAGGACCCTGGCATGACCCCCAATCAGACCCCATCCCGCCGCCAACTCTTGGCCATGATGTCCGCTTGGGCCGGCGCTGCTGTATCGCCGCAAGTGCTGGCCCAAAATGCCAAATGGCCCAACAAACCGATTCGGATCGTGGTCGCCTTTCCACCCGGCGGATTGACGGACGCCTATGCCCGCATGTACGCAGAGCAACTCACGGCCACCCTGGGTGTCGCCGCAATTGTGGACAACAAGCCGGGCGCTGGCGCCATCATTGGCATTGACGCGGTGGCCAAAGCGCCTGCCGATGGCTACACCTTGCTGATGACCACGTCAGGCACGGTGTGGCAAAACCGCGTGCTTTACAGCAAACTGCCCTACAACCTGGACAAAGACCTGACCCCGATTGCCAACTTTCCCTCGGGCCCCTTGGTGGTCGGTGTGTCTGAAAAAGTGCCAGCCAAAAACATCTTGGAGTTCATTGAATTTGCCAAGACCAATCAGACCACCATGGGCACCTATGCCCCGGGTTCATACCCCCACATGGTGGCCGATCAAATCAACCGCAACCACGGCTCGCGCATTCTTTCTGTGCATTACAAAGGCGAGGCCGCCATGTGGGTGGATGTGGCCTCCGGCCAACTGCAGGTGGCCATTGGCAGTTACCAAGCCTTCAACACGGTGTCCGGTCGCGGGGTGCGTCCGATTGGCGTGACCGGCGCGTACCGCTCACCTAAGTTACCTAATGTGCCAACCTTGGTGGAGCAAGGCATGAAAGACCCTTTGGTGGCGCTCGAGGGTGGATTGCCCTTGATGGCCCCCACAGGCACGCCCGAAGCTGTCTTGAAGTTGCTGTCCAGCGTGGCGGTCGAAGGCGCCAACACCGAGCGGGCGGCCAAACTCAGGGAATCTTTTTCCATTCCCAACAAGCCCAAAAACCTGATCGAAACCCGCAAAGACTGGGAGCGCGATGTGCCGGTCTGGATCAAGTTGGCGGTGGACTTGGGCATCAAGTTAGATTGACGCCCAGGCACAGGCTGGAAAATACAAGCCGGTGAGCAGTGGGTGACCGGCTCAGTGGGTCTTCAAATCATGCAAGTGAATGATGCGTTGCACAAAATGGCCCAACCCGCCTTCTTCATATTGCTTGCGGTCCAGTTCGCTGGTCGCCGTCGCTAACTTTCTGAAGTCTCTGGCCGCACTGCTGGTGGGCGCAAATTCCGTCACAGCCTTGTGATTTTCAGCGGCTTCGACCATCAACTCATCTTGGCCAATGCTGCCCAAATAATGCAGCTCGCGATTCAGGAACTTGGTGGCGACCGTGTTCAGGTGGTCAAATAACTTTTTACCCTCGTCAGCGCTCGGTGCGCCATTCACGATGACGTAAATGCGGTCGAGCCCAAAGTCACTGCACAAAATTTTGATCATGGCATAGGCATCTGCCAAACCGTCTTTGTCGCCATGCCGCACCACCACAAAGCGGCGTCCCGTGCAGGCCATGAACGACAGCACGGAGGGGTCGGTACCTGGCGGCAAATCAATGATCAAAAAATCCAGCTGTTCTTCCAAATCGCTGAATTGCTTCAGCGCCCGTGTAGCCTGGTCCGGGCTCAGTTTCGTCATCTGATCGATGGTGTTGGCGCCATCAATCAACTGAATTCCATAGTGACGCGAGTGGATGATGTCTTTTAAGCTTTTGCCGCCGCTGATGAAATCAGCCAAGCTCAACGGGCACTTGGAGCCCAGCGCCACTTGGGCGTTGGAGGCACTGGTGTTGGCGTCCAGCAGCATGACGTTGTAATTCATGTCATGCAAGGCGACCGCCAGATTGACCGACACCGTCGTCTTGCCGATCCCCGATTTACCACTGGTGATGCCAATGACTTGTGTGTGCGTTGGCTTGTCCATCGAAAGCTCCCAGATGCAAAAAATTAATCAAAATTGTGTTTTTCGCCAAAGCTGACATCGTAATCCAGCATCAACTCTTCCCCGGACCGGATCGCCTTCAAGGTCACCAGTTGGCCATTTTTCAGGTACTTCACGCTGGGTTTTTTAGAGTGATTCAAATAAACCGCCATGTTCATGGTGTTCATACCCACCGAGGGGATGTGCATGACCTCGTCGGTGTAATAGCAAAACATATCGAGTTCTTTGCGCACCCCTTTGGGAAGACCCTTCAGCTCTTTGTGGGTCAGTGGAATCTCTTCCACTTTGTGCCAGGTGCGCATCGGATTCACCCCCTTGGGGATGGCGCGCACGGCGAACACACCGATACCGTGCACCGGAGACACCCCCAGTCGGCAGTAAACCTCTTCATGCAAGTGTTTCAGCAACTTCTTTTTAATCTTGGACATGGCAGAGCGAGCAGGGTTCAGGGTTCAGGGTTCAGCGTTCAGGGAACACGGTGGATCCGATTCCAAACTTCGGGTTTGAAATCCGTGTGCAAAGGTGACGTGGTGTCCAGCGCCAACGGATGATCGGGGTCGGTCATGGCCAAGGCAAAAATGGGCTCAAAGTCA
The DNA here is from genome assembly GCA_947451385.1 of Comamonadaceae bacterium. Classification (GTDB taxonomy): domain Bacteria; phylum Pseudomonadota; class Gammaproteobacteria; order Burkholderiales; family Burkholderiaceae_C; genus Limnohabitans_A. Next base: position 39,362 of record CANFYZ010000001.1, read on the forward strand.
GTCACAAACAAAGCCTTGTAGCCATAGTCGTCCACCGGGCCGAGGTTGTAATATTTGTAGCCATTCTCGGCGGTCCAGCGCGAAGCCAGCAGGCAAGCATAAATGCCGGGGGATTTGTTTTTGTAGTCCCGGTTCCACTGGCAAAAGCTCCCGTAAACCTGCTGCCGCTCGGGCAACAAAATGGACACATCGGTGAGCACCAAATCACCATTGGCGGCATGCACTTTGATGATCAACAGATCCAAATTGCGGATGTAATCCACAAAGCCTTCCACTTCATGGTCGTGGATGTAGTAGCTGGCGAAATGCTCGCCACCCATGGCATAGACATCGTCTACCGAAACCTCGCGACCGGCGACCACGGTGAATGTGGTCTCAAAGTCCTTGCACAATTTGTCCAGCTCTTTGAATTTTCGGCTTCGACGCGGGTCGCTCCAAAACGCTTCTGAGCCGGCGTGCACCAAGCCGTATTTGTCATTGATGGGCACGCCATAAGGACTTTCGGGGGGTACCGCATAGACGATGAACGGCTTGGGGGCCATTTCCAACATGGCGGGCGACACATCCACATAAGGGCACAAAGCATCCCAGCGCGAGGTGTAGTACAAAATTTCTTCGTGGTAGCTTTCGACGAACAAATTTTCAGCCGTCCAGGACTGATTGCCCAAAACCTGAACTTCAAGATGGATCGCATCTTCTTCGGAGGCTTCAGTGCAAACCTCTTCTTCTGCTAACTGCATGCTCATGTCGACTTCCGAACAGTCCAAGGGCTCAGGGGCAGCGCTTCCAACTCAAAATAATCGGTATCGATGGCGTAGTTTTTCGCCAAAAATGTCCGGTCCGATTGCTCCAACCCCAGAATCAAGTCAGCCATCCGAGACAGGTGCATTGAAGCCTCGCTGGCGGGATGGGCCAGTTGCTCAAAATAAGTAGATTTCAAAGGGCATTCCACATCAAAGTAGAAACTTCGGGTTTGCGGCGCATAGGACAGGGGGTAGAGCTTGCAGCTGACCGGTTTGGCTTCGCCCAGATTGCAACCGGCAGGACCTAAATGGTCGCAGCGGGTTTCAATGCACACCTTGCCATAAATTTTCTTTTCCTGTCGCGTCAAAGTCACTTCCAGGGGCGGATAGTCCGCATCCACATGGCAGCAGCGCTGGCATTGGGCGCAATGGTCAAAAAGCATAGGCAACTACTGTTTATTCACGCAACCCCGAACATGGCGAGTCTGGGCAGGATGCGCTCGAAAAAATTTTTAGATACTTTAAATGTAATTGACTGTTTTATCAATTGAATTCACCATAAATTTCAATTCAGTTGGCGGTTCAACGTCCCATACTTCGTTAAAAAAGGCGACAGGGCCAAGCGCGTATGCGTGATTGAATGCAAGCGTTCAACATCAACAAAGGTCAGCAGCATGGGCAAACAACTAGAAGGGCAAGTGGCGTGGATCACTGGCGGTGGCAGTGGCATTGGCCTGGCTGGGGCCATGGCCTTGGTGCAAGCGGGTGCGCACGTGGTCATCAGCGGACGCAACGCCGCCACCAATGAAAGTGCCTTGCACAGCTTGCAAGCGCTGGGCAGTGCCCAAGCCCTGCTCTTGGATGTTGCCGACAAGCATGCGGTCAAGGCCGCAGCCGACCGCATTTTGGCGGAACACGGCCGGATTGATATTTTGGTCAACAGCGCAGGCACGAATGCGACTCAACGCAATTTCGATGTCCTCACAACCGACGCTTGGGACGATGTGGTGGGCATCAATTTTTCAGGCTCGTTTTACTGCGTTCATGCCGTGCTGCCAGCCATGCGCGCACAACAAAGTGGTTTGATCATCAACGTCTCATCGTGGGCCGGGTTGTACGCCACCAAGCTCACCGGTCCGGCTTACAACACCACCAAACGCGCCGTGTTGGCATTGACCGAGTCCATCAACATGGAAGAGTGCATGCACGGCATCCGCGCCACCTCGCTGTTGCCCGGCGAAGTCGCCACGCCCATCATGGAAAAGCGCCCGACCCCGCCATCGCAGGAACAACGCGACCTGATGGTGCAGGCGCAAGACATGGGCGAAGCGATTTTGTTCATTGCACAAATGCCAGCGCGGGCGTGTATCAATGAACTGGTGATCTCGCCGACGCACAACCGCTTTTACCTGGGCGGCTTAGAAACCCCGCCCCCACGCCCTCATTGAACCGCCATCACTCTGCTGTTTTGATTCAGAAAGCTCTCCATGACCGATGCCACCCCCTACACGCCGCCCAAGATTTGGACCTGGAACAAAGCCAACGGCGGCCGCTTTGCCAACATCAACCGCCCGGTGGCCGGCGCCACGCATGAACAAGAGCTGCCGCGCGGCAAACACCCGATGCAGCTGTATTCATTGGCCACGCCCAATGGCGTGAAGGTGACGATCATGCTGGAGGAGCTGCTGGCCGCAGGCCACAGCGGTGCCGAATACGATGCCTGGCTGATCCGCATCAACGAGGGCCAGCAATTTGGCAGCGGCTTTGTCGGCGCCAACCCCAACTCCAAGATCCCGGCCTTGCTCGACTGCAGCGGCAGCGAACCGGTGCGGGTGTTCGAGTCCGGTTCCATCTTGATGTACCTGGCCGAAAAGTTTGGTGTGTTTTTGCCCACCGAACCCGCCCAGCGCGCCGAATGCCTGTCGTGGCTGTTTTGGCAAATGGGCAGCGCGCCTTACCTGGGCGGCGGCTTTGGTCACTTTTACGCTTATGCACCGTTCAAGATCGAGTACGCGATCGACCGCTTTGCCATGGAGGTCAAGCGCCAGATGGATGTGCTGAACCAGCGCCTGGCGCAGCACCGATTCATTGCCGGCGACGACTACACCATCGCCGACATGGCCATTTGGCCCTGGTATGGCGGCATGGCCAAAGGCCAGTTGTATGAGGGCGGCGAATTTTTGCAAGTGCAGGAGTACACCCATGTGATCCGCTGGGCCGATGAGATCGCGCAGCGCCCTGCCGTGCGCCGTGGCCGCATGGTGAACCGCGTGATGGGGCCTTTGAACACCCAGTTGCACGAGCGCCACGACGCCAGCGACTTCGATACCCAAACCCAAGACAAGCTGCAAGCCGCAGCCACCAAATCATGATCACCCTGTACGACTGCAGCACCGCCCCCAGCCCCCGTCGCGCCCGCCTGCTGCTGGCGGCCAAGGGCATCGCCCACGACACGGTCGAGATCGACCTGCGCAGCGGCGAACAAATGGGCGAAGCCTATCGCCAGATCAACCCGCAGTGCACGGTGCCCGCCCTGCGCACCGAAGAAGGCGATGTGTTCACCGACAACGCCGCCATCGCCGCCTACCTGGAAGCGCGTTACCCGCAAGTGCCCCTGCTGGGCGTCACGCCGCAAGACAAAGCCGAGATTGCCAGCTGGCAGTGGCGCATCGAGTTCGAGGGTCTAATGCCGGTGGCCGAGGTGCTGCGCAACACCTCGCCCGCCATGGTCAACCGCGCCCTGCCAGGGCCGGTCAATTACGCGCAGATTCCGGCCCTGGCCGAGCGTGGCCAAGCCCGGCTGCAGCACTTTATGAACGTGCTGAACGAACGACTCGAAGGGCATGATTTCATTGCGGCCAACCAGTTGAGCATTGCCGACATCACCGCCGTGGTCGGGGTGGACTTTGCCCGCGCCGCCAAAGTCAAGCCTGACGAACGCCACCCGCATTTGCTGCGCTGGCGCGCGGCCATGGGCCAGCTGCCGTTCATGCAGTAACGCCCTTGGCCACGCCGCCCCGGTGCGGGGCGGTGGCGCGCCAATCAGCTTTCCAGCGCCGGTTTGTAGATCGAGTTGATCGGTTGCGCCATGACCCGGCGCAACAGGGGCTCGAACTCTTGCAAAGGCAAGGTGTCGTAGGCGGCATCGAAAGCCGGTTCGTCATACAGCGCAATGAACTCTTCGGTGCGCGTGTAATGGGCATGGCCTTGGAACATGTCCCGCATATGCCGGTCCATGCCCAGGTGGTGGAAAAAGTGATAGCCCTGGAAGATGCCGTGGTTTTGCACCATCCACAAATTGGCTTCTGAGACAAAGGGCTTGAGAATCGCCGCCGCAATGTCGGGGTGATTGAAGGTGCCCAAGGTGTCGCCAATGTCATGCAGCAAAGCGCAAACCACGTATTCGTCGTCTCGCCCGTCACGCAGTGCGCGGGTGCCGGTTTGCAGGCAATGGGTGAATCGGTCCACCGGAAAGCCGCCGTAGTCGCCATCGAGCAGCTTCAAATGCGCCATCACCCGGTCAGGCAGGGTTTGCGAAAACTGCATGAACTCACCGGCAATCGCCTGCCAGTCCGCCTGGGTGCTGTCTTGCATGCGGGTGAATTGGGCGCGAGCGTTCATCTCAGTCTCCGTGGGGGGTCAAAAGCCAAGGTTAAGCGCGCTTGGGGCCCGCGGCTGTCCAGCAGATGACAGCACGCCCTCCCCTCAGCCCCGCCGTTCGCTGTGGGGAAGGCGGGTTGACATCCAGCGGTAAAAAAAGTTTTTGGCCACCTGCACGCAGGCCAAATACAGCAAGGTCATGCCGAGCATAATGAAATAAAAGTGCCAAGGGGGCGCCACAAAGCCAAAGTATGTCCCGAGCGGCGTCAAGGGCAACACCACGGCCAACAGCACGATAGACAGCGAGGTCAAAGCCAGCGCCCAGTGGGGTCTGCTTTTGAAGGGGTTGCCGCGGGTGCGGATGACAAAAATCACCAACACCTGGGTGCACAGCGACTCCACAAACCAGCCGGTTTGAAACAGCGCTTCGTGCGCGTTCAAGACCCGCCACAAAACGTAAAAAGTGAGAAAGTCAAACAGCGAGCTGATCGGCCCAATGACCAGCATGAAGTTGCGAATAAAAGCCAAATCCAAAATGCGTGGCTGCGCCAATTCACTGGCGTCGACCTCGTCCAGAGGAATCGGTATCTCTGACAGGTCATACAAAATATTGTTCAGCAATATTTGGGTCGGCAACATCGGCAAAAAAGGCAAAAACAGCGCCGCACCGGCCATGCTGAACATATTGCCAAAGTTGGAGCTGGTGCCCATCAGGATGTATTTCATGATGTTGCCAAAGGTGCGTCGCCCCTCCATCACGCCGGCGTGCACCACGCCCAGGTCTTGCTCCAGCAAAATCATGTCGGCGGCCGCTTTGGCCACATCCACCGCCGAGTCCACCGAAAGCCCGACATCGGCGGCGTGCAGCGAGGGTGCGTCGTTGATGCCATCGCCCATGTAACCCACCACATGGCCATTCGCTTTCAGGGCGCGAATCACCTGTTGCTTCTGGCTGGGATTGACGCGACAAAATAAATTCACTTGCTCCACCCGCCGTTGCAAAGACGGCTCGTCCAACTGGGCGATTTCTTTGCCCAGCAACACCCCTTGCACCGCAATGCCCAATTGCGCGCAGACATGTTGCGTGACCAAATCGCTGTCGCCCGTAACCACCTTGATGCGCACGCCCGCAGCTTGCAAGCGGGCCAGCGCACTGGCGGCACTGGCTTTGGGCGGATCCAGAAAAGCCGCAAAACCCGCCAACACCAGTTCCGACTCGTCGTTCAGCACCGCCGCCGCGTGATCGCGCGGTACTTCGCGCCAGGCAATGCCCAGCACCCGCAAACCCTGGGCCTCCATGGCGTGGTATTGCTGCCGCACCTGATCGCCCAAGCGCGGGTCCATGGCCTGCGGCGCAGCGTCCTGCTGAAAGCTGACGTGGCTGCATAAGCGAACGATTTCTTCGGCCGCGCCCTTGGCGACCAACCAGCGCCGGGTGCCATCGTCGACCAACACCGAAACGCAGCGTCGTTCAAAATCAAAAGGAATTTCATCGATCTTGCGCCACGCACTGACATCGACTTGGGATTGGCTCAGGATGGCTTCGTCCAAAGGACTTTTCAGGCCGGTTTCGAAATAGCTGTTCAGATAGGCCAGCATCAGCACCTGGTCGCTGGGGTTGCCGGCCAAATCGAGGTGGCTCTCCAAACGGATTCGAGCCTCGGTCAAGGTGCCCGTCTTGTCGGTGCAAAACACATCCATGGAGCCCAAGTCTTGGATGGCGGTTTGCCGCTTGACGATCATCTTGAGTTGGGCCAAGCGCATCGCGCCACGCGACAACGTGATGGACACCACCATGGGCAGCAACTCGGGCGTCAAGCCCACGGCCAGGGCCACGGCAAACAAAAACGACTCCAGCCAGGGCTTGTGGAACCAGGCGTTGACCAGCAGCACAAACAGCACCAGCACCACCGTGAGCCACATGATCAACATGCCAAAACGGCGTGTGCCCAGCTCAAACGAGGTGGCTTGCGCGGGTTGCGCCATGCTGTGTGCAATATCGCCCATGGCCGTTTGCATGCCGGTTTTCACCACCCGAATACGGGCGCTGCCGCCAATCACCGACGAGCCCATGAACACCGCATTGCTGGCCTCTTGCATATCGGTGGCCTCTGGCCCCAAGCGGCCCGCATGCTTTTCAACCGGAAAAGACTCGCCGGTGAGGAGCGATTGGTTCACAAAAAAATCTTTGGCCTCCAACACCAAACCATCGGCGGGAATCAAGTCACCGGCGGCGAGCACGGCCACATCCCCCGGAACCACTTCGTGCACAGGAACCGACACCGGCCCACCGTCGCGCCAGACGGTGGCCCGCACCGACACCGATTGACGTAATTTGTCAGCCGCCGCATTGGCTTTGAATTCCTGCACAAAATCCAGGCTGACGCTGAGCATCACGATCGCGCTGATGATGGCAAAGTTGGTGACCTCGCCGGTCAGGGCCGAGACCCCGCTGGCGATCAACAGCACCACCACCAACGGATTTTTAAAGCGCGAGACAAACTGCCAGAGCAAAGCGTGCGCCGCCTGGGGGCGCAATGCGTTTGGACCGAACTCGGCCAAGCGCTGGGCCACCTCGGCAGAGGTCAGCCCGTGATTTTCAGAAGCACCAGGGTCTTCGCTGAGCCACCAGGGTGATTCAGTGTGATTTGCAACGTGATCTGCAGAGTGATCTGCAGGGTGATCTGCAGAGAGTTCGTCAGGGTGAGCTTCGTGGGGTAATGGGTAAGCCATGTCCCATGGTAAGAAGGACTGAAGCCCATGATCTTGACGCAAATCAAGTCATGTGAGGGCGCCGGCGACCCCAGGCCAAAGCAACTTCAATCTAGAGGCAACTGGTAGTGCCTAGCCAACTGCAGAAAGCTGTCCAGGCTCGGATCCAGGCCGGTTTCTTCTTGCAAGATCTGCGCAACGCGGGGCGCACATTTGGCCGCCAAGCGGGCATCTAAAAACAGCAAGCGTGAGCGCCGGGCCAACACGTCCTCCACCTGCACCGCGTATTCATGGCGCGCCGCAAAGCGCACCATGGCTTCGCTCAGACCCTCGCACAACCAAACATCTTGGCCGGGCAAGGCCTGTACCCAGGTTTGCTCAGCACCATACGAATGCCAGCCCTCGCCCGCACACAAGGGTTTGGGGGTCTGCGCCGTGGGCTCGGCGCCCACCAAGGGCAGTTGGTCGGTGTGCCCCGTCTTGCGCGCATGGGCGGGCAACAAGCCCGATTCGGCGCATTTGTGCAACACGTCTTCGGCCATGGCCCGGTAGGTGGTCCATTTGCCGCCAGTCACGGTGACCAGGCCCGAGCCGCTCACCAGCACCGTGTGTTCGCGGCTCAGGCGTTTGGTGTTTTCGCCGTCGTTCTGCGGCGGTTTGACCAAAGGGCGCAGGCCCACCCAAATGCTTTTCACATCGCTGCGCTGGGGCGCAATGCGCAGGTAACGCGCCGCTTCACGCAGGATGAAGTCGATCTCTTCGTCAAACGCCAAGGGTTCGGCGGCCAAGTCATGGCGTGGTGTGTCGGTGGTGCCCAATATCACTTTGCCCAACCAAGGCACGGCAAACAACACACGGCCATCCGAGGTTTTGGGAATCATCAAGGCGGTGTGGCCCGGCAAGAAATGGGCGTCCACCACCATGTGCACGCCTTGGCTGGGGGCCACCAGGGGCTCGGGCGAGCCGTCTTGCTCGCGCAGCGCATCCACCCAGACCCCGGTGGCGTTCACCACGCAACGCGCTTGAATGGCATAGGTTTGCCCCGTCAAGCTGTCTTCACAGTGCAGCCCCGACACCTTGCCATCGGCATACAGCAAGCGGGTGGTCTTCAGGTAATTGATAAGCAAAGCGCCCTGCAGCGCAGCACTGCGGGCCAGCGCCAAGGCAAGTTTGGCATCGTTGAATTGGCCGTCCCAATACCGAACGCCACCGCGCAAATGGTCGGGTTGCACCGTGGGCAAACCAGCCAGCGTAGCGGCGCGCGACAAAAATTGTGTTTTCCCCAAGCCCGACGCCCCCGCCAAGGCGTCGTAAATTTTGAGGCCCAGGCCGTAAAAAGCCCGCGCCCACCAGGTGTAAGCCGGCACCACAAAAGGCAAAGGCTGGGCAATGTGCGGCGCATTTTTGAGCAAGGTGCTGCGCTCATGCAAAGCCTCGCGCACCAACGCAATATTGCCCTGCGCCAAATAACGCACGCCGCCATGCACCAACTTGGTCGATCGCGAAGACGTGCCTTTGGCAAAGTCATGGGCCTCCACCAGCACCACCTTCAGCCCACGCGCCGCCGCATCCAAGGCCACACCCAGCCCCGTGGCCCCCCCGCCCACAATGGCCAAGTCATAGACCGTGTGCGGGTCGAGCTTGGCCAAAAGGGCTTCGCGTCGGGTGGTCAGCGGCAGTGCTTTGGAAGGCGACACAACTCAGTTCTCAAGGGGGGCGTGTGAAAAAGTCATTCTATTTTCTTTGGCGCGATAATTTTCGTTATTGATCATTTATTTTCTTTTTAGTTCGATTTAAGCTTGAATCCCGGCATTCAAACAGCGAAAATCAGTTTCTATGAATTCCAATCCGCGCCAAATCACCCTGCTCAAAGCCGTCCAAGCCCAGGGCGCTGTGACCGTTGAGCAGCTGGCCGAGACCTTGGGCGTGACCTTGCAAACCGTGCGGCGCGATGTGCAGCGCCTGGCCGAAAGTGGCCAAGTCACCCGCTTTCATGGCGGTGTGCGCCTGCCCAGCTCGACCACCGAAAACATTGGCCACCCCCAACGCGTGAGCTTGAACGCCGAGGCCAAAGCCCGCATTGCACGCAGCGTGGCGGCCGCTGTGCCCAACGACTGCTCTTTGATTTTGAACATCGGCACCACCACCGAGGCTATTGCCCGCGCCCTGTCGCGGCACACCGGCTTGCGCGTGATCACCAACAACCTGAACGTCGCCAGCATCTTGAGCGTCAACCCCGGCTGCGAAGTCATCGTGGTCGGCGGCGTGGTGCGCGGGCGCGACCAAGGCATCGTGGGCGAGGCGGCGGTGGACTTCATTCGCCAATTCAAGGTCGACATCGCTTTGATCGGGATTTCGGGCATCGAGTCCGATGGCTCGCTGCGCGACTACGATTACCGCGAGGTGAAAGTGTCGCAAACCATCCTGTCGCACGCCCGCGAAGTCTGGCTGGCCGCCGACCACAGCAAGTTCAACCGCCCCGCCATGGTGGAGGTCGGCCGCATCTCACAAATCGACCGCCTGTTCACCGATGCCCCACCGCCAGAGCCTTTTGCTGGGCTGCTGGCCGAGGCCGAAGTGCAACTGCACCTGGCCAGTTGACCTGACAAACAAAAGAAAAGAGAGTCCTGTTTCATGACCTACATCCTCGCCCTCGACCAAGGCACCTCCAGCTCGCGCAGCATCGTCTTCACCCCCGAAGGCCAGATCGTGGCCATGGCGCAGCGCGAGATCACGCAGATCTACCCGCAGCCCGGCTGGGTCGAACACGACCCGCTGCAAATCTGGCAAACCCAGCTCGACACCGCGCGCGAAGCCCTGGCCAAAGCCGGCATCCACGCCAACCAAGTCAGCGCGCTGGGCATCACCAACCAACGCGAAACCAGCGTGGTCTGGAACAAAACCACGGGCCAGCCGGTGTACAACGCCATTGTTTGGCAAGACCGGCGCGCCGAACCCGCATGCGCCGCCCTGCGCGAGCAAGGTTGGGCGGAGCCCATCCAAGCCAAAACCGGCTTGCTGGTGGACGCTTATTTTTCAGGCACCAAGCTGCAATGGATCTTGGACAACGTGCCCCAAGCCCGTGCCCAGGCCGAACGCGGCGAACTGCTGTTTGGCACCATCGACAGCTGGTTGATGTGGCAACTCAGCGGTGGCGCGGTACACGCCACCGACGTGAGCAATGCCTCGCGCACCCTGCTGTTCAACATCCACACCAACCAATGGGACGAAGAACTGCTGGCCGCCCTGCGCATCCCGGCGCGCATGATGCCGACGGTGCGTGCCTCCAGCGCGGATTACGGCCAAGTGCAGCCCCAGTGGTTGGGCCACAGCGTGCCCATTGGCGGCGTGGCCGGCGACCAACAAAGCGCCCTCTTCGGCCAAGCCTGTTTCAGCGCAGGCATGGTGAAAAACACCTACGGCACCGGCTGCTTCATGCTGATGCACACCGGCGGCCAAGGCATGTTGTCCCACAACGGTTTGATCACCACCAGCGCCGCGCAGGTCAACGCCACGCCACAGTTTGCGATCGAGGGCAGCGTGTTTGTGGGCGGTGCGGTGGTGCAATGGCTGCGTGACGGCTTGCACGCCATCAAGAGCAGCAACGAGGTGCAAGCCCTGGCCGAAAGCGTGCCCGACTCCGGCGGCGTGATGGTGGTGCCTGCCTTCACCGGCCTGGGCGCGCCCTACTGGAAGCCCGACGCGCGGGGCTCCATCACCGGCCTGACGCGGGGCAGCACCGTGGCCCACATCGCGCGGGCCGCGCTAGAAAGCATTGCCTTTCAAAGCGCAGCGCTCCTGCTGGCCATGAGCCGCGACCTGGCCAGCGCCGGGCAAGCGCAAGTTCGTGAGCTGCGGGTCGATGGCGGCGCGTGTGTCAACGATTTGCTGATGCAGTTCCAGGCCGATTTGCTGGGCATCGAAGTTGTGCGCCCCGAGGTGGTCGAGACCACGGCCTTGGGCGCGGCCTATTTGGCCGGGCTGTCATGCGGGGTTTATAAAAGCACCGACGAGTTGAGCCAGTTGTGGCGGGTGGAGCGGCGCTTCAGCCCGCAGCGCCCTCCTGCACATGCCAGCGAACTGATGGCGATGTGGGAGCATGCGGTCAAACAAACGGTGCTTTAAGCCGCAGGCACCGGGTTCGAACCTGACATCAAACGCCGTGGCCTTTGATGTAGGTCTCCAGAAATTTGATCTGATTTCCCTGGTGTTCAATGATATTTTTGACCAGGTCACCAATAGAGATGACCCCGACCACTTTGTGGTTCTCAACCACGGGCAAGTGCCGGATGTGCTTGTGAACCATGATCGCCATGCACTCCTCTAAGGAGTTGGACAGGCTCACCGTCAGGGGGTTCGATGTCATGATGGAGGACACCGCCACTTGGGTTGGATTGTGATGGGGCAACAGTACTTTGATAGCGCAATCGCCCTGTGAAACCACACCCTTCAATTCGCCGTCATCGATGACGAATACGGCTCGGACCCGGAAATCACGCATGATTTTGAGCACACTCTCCACGGGATCAGCAGAATTGACTGAGAAGATGGTGTTTGATTTTTGGTCAATAATTTTTTTTACGGTTGTCATGCACATCAGCCTATAAATAAAAAAACACTGAGCTTCTCACCCCTGAATGCCGAACGGAATGAAACGCTGCTTACCCATTGGTTGGGTTCATTCTACAGACAGCCCTGTATCGAAGTTCGCGCCCGCGGCCATCGCCCCCAGGCGCGATGTGATGGCGTGAAACTGCGCCACTGTTTCTTGCACAATTTGCGCGGCGCTGTGCACCTCATGGATCAAGCCGGCTGACTGCCCGGCCAGCGCCGGCGCGGCGTTCATGTTGCCGCCAAAGTACACGTCTTGAATGCCCCGAAAAGTCTCGGGGCCCATCACACCGGCTTCGTGCAGGCCGCGGGTGAAGTCGGTTTTCAAGGCGCGAATACAGGGCGTGGATTTGGTGTTCAACATCCAGGTGCCTGTGGCCTGGGCATCGACGATCGCTTGTTTGTAATGGCTGTGCACCGGGCTCTCGGCGCAGGCCACAAAGCGCGTGCCCATCTGGATCGCCTCGGCACCCAAGGCAAAGGCGGCGGCCATGCCTCGGCCATCCACAATGCCGCCTGCGGCAATCAAAGGCACGTCCACTTTTTCGCGAATCGCTTGCAACAACACCAAGGTGCTGACCTCTTCAGGGTTCTTGAAACCGCCGCCCTCAGAGCCCTCCACCACCAGCCCGTCAATGCCGGCCTCGACGCATTTGAGCGCCGTATCCAGGGTCGGCACGGCGTGGTAAACCACAATGCCCGCAGCCTTTAAAGGGGCGATGAATTTGGCTGGACTGCCGGCTGAGGTGGTGACAAATTTCACGCCCGACTCGCAGACAAAGCGCAGCATGGCGTCATCCTTCAAAAACCGGATCGGCAAATTCACGCCAAATGGCAAACCGGTTTCCACCATCGCGGTAATTTCGCGCTGGCAATTTGCCGTCTCGCCCGAAGAAGTCTCAATGATGCCCAAACCTCCCGCGCGCGACACCGCGCTGGCCAGCGTGCTGCGGGCAATCCAGCCCATCGGCGCCTGAAGAATGGGATACGTGGCGCCCGTGTGGGCCAGGACTCGGTTCATGGGTTCAACTTTCTGTGGGAAGGATTTAGCGCTGAGATGTCATTCAATCACAGTCTCATTTTTGCCGAATTCTTGCCACTTCCCCCGGGCGGCATGGACTTGAACCATGCAAACGAGTTGTTCCAGATTTTTTGCACAAGGGTAAGTCAGGTAACCTTGTGCTTGTCATCAAACTTAGACATAAACATAATTTATAATTTCTGTGGCTAACGGATACGCATTTAAGTAGTCGCGCCCCGGTGGAAATATCTCAAAAAAATTCTTATGGCTGCGATTGTAATATTTTCACCAGAAGATATTTTTACAAAATCGATGTTCGATTTTGATTACTTTGATTTCAGTAATTTCAAATTAACTGGTCCCGTCAGCGTTACATTATCCGACGCCTTTAATTACAACGCCTATTTAGCCTCGGTCAGCGCGGGCGATCCTATCTCTTATGACATCTGGAGTGAAACGTATTTCACCAACAACTACAGCTGGACGACCGATCAAAAGAACAACATCAATCTGATATTCTCGACTTACAGCCAATTTATCAATTTAAAATTCAGCACGGCGACGCCCATGCCGGGCAGTAATCCTGCGCAAGTAGGCACATCGTCTGACATCAATATTTCACTGGTTTTTCGCACGGATCTTCAATTCAGCGGCGAATCGAGCATTAATTTAGACTCTGCTTTTGGCTATACAGGGGCTAATTTAGATATTATTGTCAACGATCCCAAGTTAGGCAGCAAATTATTAAACGATATCAGTTTCAGTGCTGACACCTTTGGCTGGCATGTCTTGATGCATGAAATTGGTCATTCACTTGGCCTGTCGCATCCTTTTTATACCACCACAGCTGGCAATTATTTAAAACCTGATTTTGCCGCCCTGCCCTTTGCAGAGTTCAATAAACTTGGATTTAAATTAACATCGTCAAGTGGTCTGGACAAAGAGTATTTCACGATCATGTCTTACGATGATCAGACGCCCAGCGCCCGGGTGGACACGTTTGCGCAGACTCCAATGATCTTGGATGTCATTGCATTACAAAAAATTTATGGCGATGGGGTGGGCACAAGCAACAACGAAGACACGACATTAACGCCGGGCACAGCGGCTTACCGAACCTATTTCGATGCGGGCGGCACCGACACCATTGATATTTCAAGTTACACCACCGGGGCGTATTTAAATTTAGGCCAAGTTCTTTCAGGGGTCGATAAAAAGGTAGGAGTTTTGGCATCGACCGCTGATTACCTGAAAATGCAAAACTCCCAATCACCGCAAGCGCTGCGTTGGTTTTACGGTGATTATGAAAACGCAACCGGCTCGGCGAGCAGTGACACTCTGGTCGGCAATTCATTAAATAATTCTATTTCAGGCGGCTTGGGCAACGATTATTTATACGGCAACGAGGGTGACGATACCCTGATCGGGGGCGGCGGCTCCGATTATTTAAATGGCGGCAGTGGCAACGATTTAATTCAACCCGACACGGGCAACGATACCGTTGACGGGGGTGAGGGTTCGGACACCTTGTCCATTACAGGCAATTTTGAAGATTACAGTTTATCGACCCTCAACGGCATTTATACGCTCAAAAGCAAACTGGTTTCAACCACCAATATTCAGTTTTCTGGCATTGAGACCGTTAAATTCACCAACATCTCCAAGAGTTTTGCATCGCTGTTGAACGCGGCCCCCATCGCCAAGGAGGCCAGTGTCACGACCGATGAAGATACGGCCAAGGCCGGCACGCTGGCCGGCACAGATGCCGAAGGCAATTCGCTGTCTTTTGCCAAGGTCACCGACCCCAGCCATGGCAGCCTGACCGTCAACGCCGTCACCGGGGCGTTCACCTACACCCCCGCCGCCAACTACAACGGGGCAGATGCATTTACCTTCAAGGTCAACGATGGCACGGCGGACTCGGCCGCCGCGACGGTGTCGATCACGGTCAATGCGGTCAACGATGCGCCGACGCTGGCCAACCCTTTGGCCGACCAGCGCGTGAATGAAAATCAAACACTGAATTTCAGTTTTCCTTTGTCGAGCTTTGCAGATGTGGACAACGCCAGCCTGGTCTTTTCGGCGCAACTGGCTTCGGGGGCGGCGCTGCCCGATTGGTTGGTTTTTCATCCCAGCGAACTCAGCTTTACCGCCACGCCCCCTGGCACGGTAACCGGTACCACGACCTTGGCGTTCACCGTTCAAGTCAAAGCAACCGATGCCGCAGGGGCCAGTGCCAGCGATGATTTTGAGCTGCTGGTCAGCCCCAACTATTACCAGATTGAAGCCACAACCGTGTTCTGGAAAGCGGCAATTTCAGGCGCGCCACCGGCGCCACTGGCCGGTGTGACGCTGTCCGAAGGCGGCCAAAAAGGCAGCTCCGATGCGTCTGGCGCGATGGTGCTAACGGGCGTGCAAGACGCGGATGGCGCAGACGATGGCACCATGACCCTTGAGCCGCAACTGGCTGCGCCCAGTAATGCCCAAAGCGCCATTACCCTGACAGACGTTTTGGCCGCCTTGAAGGTGTACCTGAACCAGCCCCCGGCGGAGGCGTATGCCTCGCCCTTGAACTACATTGCCACCGACTTTGACGGTTCTGGCGCGGTGAACCTCACCGATGTCTTGCAACTGCTCAAGTACTACCTGCATAAACCCACCACCGCCACCCCGACATGGCAATTTGTCGATGCCGCTGACATGGGTGTGAACGGTCAAACTTTTGCAGCGGCGAACGGCGCAAATTTGGCTTTAGACAACACCACACCGCACGCGATTGACCAGAGCTTTGACGCCACCCACACGGCGATCACCTTGGTGGGTGTTTTAAGAGGAGATATTGACGGGAGTTGGCTGGCTTAACAGCCCACTCGCCGCCGGGTCAGCGGACGGTTTTAGCCCAGGCTTCGTAGCGGGCTTTGTTTTCTTCGTTGGGGGGATACAGGCCAGGCAGCACCGCGCCGTTGTTCACCTCGTTCATGATCCAACCTTCCAGCCGCTCTTGCTCGACGGCTGCTTCAATCACTGCGTCCAGCAAGTCTGCCGGGATCAGCACCGCGCCGTCGGTGTCCACCACCACCACGTCATTGGGGAACACGGCCACGCCGCCGCAGGCAATGGGCTCTTGCCAGTTCACAAAAGTCAAGCCGTTGACCGAGGCCGGGGCGGCAGTGCCTTGGCACCAAACTGGCAGGCCCGTGCCGAGCACGCCAGCCATGTCGCGGATCACGCCGTCGGTGACCAAACCGGCCACGCCGCGCTTTTGCATCCGGGCACACAAAATGTCGCCAAAGATGCCGGCGTCGGTCACGCCCATGGCGTCCACCACGGCGATGCAGCCCGCAGGCATGGCTTCGATGGCGGCGCGGGTGGAAATAGGCGAACCCCAAGAGGCGGGGGTGGCCAAGTCTTCGCGCGCGGGCACAAAACGCAAAGTGAAGGCGCGCCCCACAACGCGTGGTTGGCCTGGCTTGAGGGGCTGGGTGCCCCGAATCCACACATTGCGCAATCCTTTTTTCAGCAACACGGTGGTCAAGGTCGCGGTGGTCACACCGGAGAGTTTTTCGACCACAGCGGGGTCCAGGGGCAAAGATTCAAGGGACATGGCGATCACTTTTCAAATGAATAAAAAGAAAGGAATTCCAAACCGACAGGCTCAAGAAATCGGCTTGGCCAGATACACCGCCTCGCGGCCGACAATGGGTTCGCGGGTGGGCATCAAAATCGTGCAGTCGTCGCACAGGGCGCGAATTTCTTCATGGCCGTTGAGGGCAATCAACTCGCCTTGGGCAAACACTTCAAAGCCGACACAGGGTTTGATAAAACGGAACTCGCTGGACTGCACGATGCAAGTCTGCAGCAATTCGTAACGCCGTGCTGGACGCGACGGTGCAACCGGGCCCGGTGCAATCAACCCAAAGTGCGCCAAAAAGCCTTGCGTCGCGGCCAGGGCCACATCGCCCGCGCTGGTTTTGAAATGCTGGCCACACTCCACCACCATGGCCGCGCCGTGGTGGGCGGCCTGGCCGAACGCGCCGTATTCAATCAAGGGCGTGCCCGAGCCCAAGCCATTGGGCATGACCAAGTGAATCTGCGGCATGCCGACGCCCAGCGCCACCGCGGCATTGCGGGCATGCGCGGGGTAGACCCAAAACGGCTCCACATCTTGGATGGTGGAGTGGATGTCCAGCACATGGTCGGCCGCTTCCACCACAGGGCGCATCAGGCGGGCCCGGCGCAGCTCGGGGCTGTCCTCGCTGCTGTTCAACATTTCGTGCGACCAAATGCGGTTCATGTTGTGCACGATTTGGCGACTGTCAAAGGGCTTGGCCGCATCAAAGCTTTCATAGGCCTGCACGTTGGCAAAGCTCAGTGTCAAGGTGCCGACCAAGGGCCGCACGCCCGTGTCGAGCAAATGCGTCACCGCCGTCATGCCACACAGTTCGTTGCCATGCGTCAGCGCATTGATCAGCACATGCGGCCCCGGCCGCCCTGAATCAAAGCGGTGCACATAGTCCACCCCGGTGTTGCCTTGGCGGTAAGCGCTCAGATCGCGCGGCAAAACTTCCAGAACCTGTTCAGCGGTCATGGGTATCCACCTTCTCACGCGCCCAGGGGGCTTACTTCAGCGGCTTCAGTGGCAACTCGCCGCCGTTGGGGATCGGGGTGCGGTCCACATTCAGCACCATGGCAATCAAGACGTAATAGCCGTTGACCGCAATCAGGTCCATCACGCCTTGTTCGCCAAACTTGTCCAGCACGGCTTTGTAGGTCGCGTCGCTGACCTGTTTTTGGGTGTGCAGCTCTTGGCAAAAGTTGTAGACGATTTCTTCGTCCGGCTTCATACCGGTGGGCCGCTGGCCAGCGGCGACCGCAGCGGCCACTTCGGGGCTGAGCCCGGCTTGCAGAGCCAAACGGTGGTGGGCGTGCCATTCGTACTGGGCATTCCACTGCCGGGCGGTGATCAAGATCGCAAACTCGTTGAGGCGCGAACCCATGGTGCTTTTGAAGCGAATGTAGGAGCCCACTTTTTGCAAATGGTCGCCCAGTTCTGGGCTGCGCAAAAAGACGTTGAAGGGGCTGCCTAAAGCCGCGTTGTTGGCGGCCGAGCCAGGCACCGCAGCGCGCGGGCCGGAGCGGATGTTGTTGGCCAACTCGCGCTGTGCAGGCGTCATTTGCTCTGCGCTCAACAACTGGAAGCGCGGCGGACCCGCAGGCACGGGCGGCTGCGTGACCGCGCAAGCCGTCAAAAACAAGGGAATAGAGCAAGCTGCCACGCGGGTGGCCGTCAACCAAATCGATTTCATCTTTGTCTCCTGAGCTGATCAATACGACCTGCGCCAGCTCCCGCGCCAGCGCAGTCCAACCAAGCCTCAGTATGGCTGGCCTGAAATCAGTCGACTGTCGCGCCAGAGTCTTTCACCACCTTGCCCAGGCGCACGGTTTCTTTCTTGATCAATTCACCAAACGCGGCGGCTGTGCCGGCCACCACGGGGGTGCCCAAGGCTTCCCACTTTTTGCGGAATTCGGGCTCTTTGAAAATGGCGTTCAAGGTGCTGTTCAGCTTGTCAATCACCGGCGCGGGCGTGCCCGCGCGAACGGCGATGCCATGCCAGCCTGTGAACTCATAGCCAGCCACACCGGCCTCGGCCATGGTGGGCACATCGGGCAATTGGGGGCTGCGCTTGGCTGATGTCACGGCCAAGGGGATCAGCTTGCCCGACTGAATGTATTGCAAGGAGCTGCCCAAGACATCAAACATCACGCCCACTTGGCCACCCAGTAAATCGTTCAACGCGGGGCCGGCGCCCCGGTAGGGAATGTGCGCCATGTGGGTGCCCATTTGGGTGTTGAACAACTCCCCGGCCAAGTGCTGAGGTGTGCCGTTGCCCGCCGAGGCAAAACTCAAATCGGTTTTAGGATTCTTGGTCAGCGCCACCAAGTCTTTGACGGTTTTGACGCCGACTTTGGGGTGGACTTCAAGGATCAAAGGAAACGAGGAAATCTGAATCACCGGCGCCAGATCGAGCTGGGGGTTGAACGGCATGCTGCGGTACAGCGTCGGGTTCACCGCCATGGGGCCGCTGGCGGCCAGCAGCAAGGTGTAGCCGTCGGCCGGGGTTTGCTTGGCCACTTCGGCGCTGCCCAGGTTACCGCCTGCACCGCCTTTGTTGTCGATCACCACCGTCACGCCCAGGCGGGTTTGCATTTCGCCTTGCAGCAAGCGCGCCATCAAATCGGTCGGACCACCGGGGGGGTAAGGCACGACAAAACGAATGGTTTTGCTGGGGTAAGCGTCTTGCGCTTGCACGCTCAGGGACAAGGCCATATTGGCCGTGAGCGAGAGCAAGGTGGTGGCGAGAGCGGCATTGAGCATCTGTTTGCGTTGCATGGTGTCTCCATCAAGGGGGCGTCAAAAACTGCGGTCCAGGGGCGGTAGCTCATCGGCAAGCAATGCCAAGCCCTGTTGCAACAGGCGATCATAGCGGTGCCGCTCGGCCTGGCGCTGCGCGGGGCTCCATTCAAAAAATCCGGCGCCGGTTTTCATGCCCAAGCGACCCGCCGCCACATGGTCGCGCAGCACCTGGGCGGGCTCGGCGGTGGTCGACAGGCTCGGGTACATGCTGGCGGCAGCAGCGGTATGCACATCGAGACCGGCGTGGTCGCGCTGCATCACCGGGCCAGCTGCCAAAAACCGAAAGCCAAAGCCAAAGCGCACAGCGGCGTCGACGTCTTCAGCGGTCGCCACGCCCTCATCGATCATGGCAAAGGCTTCACGCGCCAAGGCGTGTTGCAAGCGGTTGGCCAAAAACCCGGGCTTGTCTTTGCGCACCAAGACCGGCACGCTGCCGCAGCCGCGCATGAAACCACACAAGGCCTGCGCTGTCGCGCCATCGGTTTGCGGGCCCAGCACCACTTCGACCAAAGGCACCAAATGCGCGGGCATAAAAAAGTGCAATCCCACCATGCGTTCAGCGCTGGGCAAGCCCTGCGCAATGGCGCTGATCGGAAAACTGGAACTGTTGCTGGCCAACACAGTGTGGTCAGGCACCCACTTCAGCAACTCGGCAAAGAGGGTTTGTTTCAGTGGTAATTTTTCTGGAATGCATTCAATCACCAACCGCACATCGGGCCACTCCACACCGGCTAAATCCTCGACCGATTGCACCCCGGCTGCACGCGCTGCCAGGCCCAAGTCGGTCAGGCCAGCCAACACATGCGCCGCCAAGGCGTCGCGTTTTTCAGGCTGCGGCTCGGTCACGGTCACACGGCAGCCAGCGCGGGCCAACACAATGGCGACGTCGGCCCCCATGGTGCCCGCACCAATCACCACCGCATGCAGGCCACGGGGTTGAGAAGGCAGGATCGTCGTGAAGTTGGACATGATGTTGGGCTTTAATTGGGTTATAAAAAATGCAGCAATTGCTTATTAATCCGCAGCGAGAACGCCATCGTCCTCAGGTTTGAAAGCGGGCCAATGATTCAACTCGGCCAGCCGGTGCACCACCCACACCGACTCCGGCTGCGTTACCACCGAAGCCTCAGCCTGCAAGCCGCGCAGGCATTGCATCAACACATCTTGTTCCGTCACGCCCAAGCTGAACTGCAGGTTTTGCGCCGTTTCGGTCAGCATGTTCGCCATGTCTTCACACAGCTCATATCGGGCAGATATCTCCGCATGAGAGGCGGTCGGTTTGGTGCGGCCCGGCAACAGGTACAAGGCCATGAAGGACTCGGGAATAAAAATTTGGTTTTCTGAAGACATGCGTTCAGATTTTAAGGCGCGGGGCTGATGCTAAAGTCTTGCCACCCTCTGTTGAAAGGCCACCATGTCTCAAGACTCTGCAAAAACTCCGACCTTCACCGACTGGAAGCACGACGGCGTGCGCGTGGTGCCCGGTGATCAACTCGACGGCAACGTGCCCTCCACCCCCGGCATGGACCGCAAGGCGGCCATCAACTTTGCCCGCGTGGGCGCGCAAAAATTGTGGGCAGGCACCGTGCACATTCACCCCAATGCAAAAACGGGCGCACACCACCACGGCCCCCTAGAAAGCGTCATTTACGTGGTCAAAGGCCGTGCCCGCATGCGCTGGGGTGAGGCCCTGGAGTTCACCGCCGAAGCCGGCCCGGGTGACTTTATTTATGTGCCGCCCTATGTGCCGCACCAAGAAATCAACGCCAGCGCTGAAGAAACCCTGGAATGCGTGCTGTGCCGCAGCGACGGTCAGGCCGTGGCGGTGAACATGGACATCGAGCCCGTGGAGAAACCCGAAACCGTGCTGTGGATCGACCCGACACACCCGCAGGGCGGGGTGTAAAGAGTCATGGCTACCCCTCTGAAACCATCTCGCCGCTTTGGTGCACTGCTTTGTGCCCTGGCCTCCTGCTGGGTTTTTGCGGCGCAGGCCGCTTACCCGGACCGGCCCATCAAGCTGATCGTGCCTTTTTCTGCGGGTGGCACGGTCGATGCCGTGGCCCGCACTTTGGGCGGCCAACTGGCCATCCAGTTGAACTCGCCGGTGGTGATTGAGAACGTCCCCGGCGCGGGCGGCTCACTGGCCACGCAGCGGGTGGCCAAGTCGCCTGCCGACGGGTACACGCTGCTCTTCACCACGCCCAACCACACCATCAATCCGGCACTGAATGACAAGCTGCCATTTGACACGGCCAAAGACTTGGCCCCGATCTCTCTGGTGGCGCAAATTCCTGAGCTGTTGATTGCCCACGCGCAACAACCCTACACCGACTTTGCTGGCTTTGTGAAATACGCCGCCGCCAACCCCGACAAGCTCAGCTATGCCTCGGCAGGCAACGGCACACTGCCCCATGTGACCATGGAGTTGTTGATGCAAAAGCTCAACCTCAAGATGCAGCACATTCCCTACAAAGGTGCAGCCCCGGCGCTGAACGATGTGCTGTCGGGCGTGGTGCCGCTGAAGTACGACACCATTGCCACCTCGGCTGGCCACATCAAAGCGGGGCGCATCAAGCCCCTGGCCATCGCCAGCCTCAAGCGCTCGCCGCTGATGCCCGAGGTGCCCACCATCGCCGAGTCTGGCCTGCCGGGCTACCAAGGGATTTTGTGGATGGGGATTCTGGCCCCCGCAGGCACGCCACGCGAGATCGTCGACACGGTGCACCAGCAACTGCGGAACGTGTTGCGTGACCCCGCTTTGCTGAAACGCCTGGAGGCCGATGGGGTGGAAGCCGTGGGCACACCCCCCGCCGAATTTGACAAGCTGATCAGCACAGAACTGCGCCAATGGGCTGAGTTGGTGAAACGCGCCAACATCAAGGCCGAATGACCATGGCGAACACACTCGCGCTCACCCCGCCGCTGACCCCACCGCCCGATCCGCACCCTCGGCGGCCGAAGTTTCAAGTTCCGGCAGGGGCGATTGACTGCCATGTGCATTTGTTTGGCCCGGCCAGTCGCTGGCCGTTTCACCCAGGCAGCCGCTACAGCAGCGCCGATGCCTTGCCGGAGACCCAAATCGCCATGCAAGACACACTCGGCTTGGCCGGTGCCGTGGTGGTCAGCGGGGGTGGTTATGGCCAAGACACGCGGCATCTGGAAGAGGTGCTGACGCGGTTTCCGCAGCGTTTTCGTGGCGTGGCCCTGTTGCCTGACGATGTCAGCCGCGAACATGTGGCCCGATTGGACCGCCTGGGTGTGCGCGGCGCTCGCTTTGTCAGCGCGGGGCATCGCGGTGCCCTGCCCCGGCTCTCGCGCCGGGTGGCCGAGTTGATTGCAGACTTTGGCTGGCATGTGCAGTTCTATCCTGCGGGCGATGACCTGCTGGCGCATGCGCAAGAATTGCTGGACCTGCCCACACCCGTGGTGCTGGACCACTTTGCCGCCATCCCGGCGGCGGCGGGGGTCACGCAACCGGCCTTCGATTGCCTGCAGCGCATGCTCGACAGTGGGCGCGTCTGGGTCAAGTTGTCTGGCCCCATGCGCTGCTCCGCCGCCGACCTGCCGTATGCCGAAGTCACCCCCATGGCCCAGGCTTTGGTGGCGCAACACCCCGAGCGGTTGCTGTGGGGTACCGACTGGCCGCATGTGAACATGGTGGGGCGCGCCATGCCCAACGACGGCGACCTGCTGGACCTGCTGCCCGATTGGGCACCCCGACCCGAAGACCGCCAACGCATACTGGTGGACAACCCCAAGCTGGTTTACGGCTTCTGATGGAATTTGCGCACTGGGGTATTCACAAGCCGTGCACCGCGCGGTCGGCCCATTAGGGTAACGTTCTATGGCTCTGGCCGGTCATTCGCTTCACAGTCAAGGCTGACTTTCTTAGCCATTTGCCAAAGGAACACCATGACGCCGCGTCGCCCCCGTTGGATCCGTCTGTTCGCGCTGCTCTTGACTTTTTCAGGGCTAGCCAGCACCGCTTGGGCGCAAAAGAAATACGACCCCGGCGCCAGCGATACCGAGATTCGCGTCGGCCAAACCCTGCCCTACTCCGGCCCGGTGTCCATGTTGGGCAACGTGGGCAAGGTCTCGGCGGCGTATCTGGAGATGGTGAATGCGCAAGGCGGCATCAACGGGCGAAAAATCAAACTCATCTCGCTGGACGATGGTTACAGCCCGGTCAAGACCATGGAGCAAACGCGCAAGCTCGTGGAGGGCGAAGAAGTGCTGTTCATGTTCAGCTCCGTGGGCACCGCCACCAACCAGGTGGTGCACAAGTATTTGAACCAGAAAAAAATTCCGCAACTGCTGATCCTGTCGGGGGCCAACAAATGGAACGACCCGGCCAATTACCCCTGGACGCTGAGCGGCATGTTCTCTTACGAGGCCGAAGCGCGGATCTACGTCAAGCACATGCTGGCCCATGTGAAAGACCCGAAGATTGCGATCCTGAGCCAAAACGACGAGTTTGGCCGCGATTTCTTAAAAGGCCTGCGCTCGGCTTTGGATGACAAAGCGGCCAGCATGATCGTGGCCCAGGCCAGCTACGAAAGCACCGACCCGACGGTGGACTCGCAAATGATCTCGCTCAAAGCCTCGGGCGCCAATGTGCTGATGAGCTTTTCCAACGGCAAATTCACCAGCCAATCGATCCGCAAAGCGGCCGAACTCGGCTGGAAACCGCAGCTCTACATTCCCTTGGGCTCATCGTCGATCGCCTCCATCTTGCAGCCCGCGGGTTTGGACAACGCCACCGGCGCGATCACCATCGCGAACCAAAAGAACCCCTTGGACCCGCAATGGCGCGATGACCCGGGCATGAAAGAGTACAAAGACTTCATGAAGCGCTGGGCCCCCAACCTGGACAGCAATGAGTCACTGAATTTGTCCGGCATCACCCTGACGCGTTTGATGTTGGATGTGCTGCGCAAATGCGGTGACGATTTAACGCGCGAGAACGTGCTTAAACAGATGCTCAGCCTCAAAGACTACAGCAGCAACTTGATGCTGCCGGGCGTGACCATCACCACCGGCACACAAGATTACGAACTCTACAGCTCCACCCGCTTGCAACGTTTCAACGGGCAGTCGTGGATTCCTTTTGGCGACGCCTTCAGCCTCAGATAAGCACACCTCTTCATGAACCCACCTTTTCTGCCTCTTCAAAACATCCGTGTCGTCGATCTGAGCACGGTCTATTCGGGCCCCTTGGCCGCGGCGGTGCTGGCCGATCAAGGCGCCCAAGTGATCAAAGTGGAATCGCTGGAGGGCGACACCAGCCGCATGATCGGGCCCGCCAAAGGCGATCTTTCGGCCACCTTCATTGCCGCAAATCGGAGCAAACGCTCCTTGGCCATGGACCTGAAGCAAAGCGCGGCCCACCAGATTTTGATGCAATTGATCGCCCAGGCCGATGTGCTGGTCAACAACTTTCGACCTGGCGTCATGGAGCGATTGGGCTTGGCCGACGACAAATTGGTGCAGGCCAATCCGCGGTTGATTCGGCTGTCCATCACCGGGTTTGGCTCAGAAGGTGACGCCGCGCAAGAAAAAGTTTATGACGCCGTCATCCAGGCGGTGGCGGGGGTGGCGGCCACGCAAAGAAACCCGATCAACGGCCAGCCCACGGTGTTGGCCACCGCTTTGTGCGACAAGCTGACCGCCTTGAATGCCTCTCAAGCCGTTGTAGCGGCCTTGTACGCGCGAGAAAAAGATGGTCAAGGCCGGCGCATTGACCTGTCGATGCTGGATGCGACTTTGGCCTTCCAATGGCCCGATGCCATGTACAACCACACGTTTTTGGACGAAGCGCCGGCGGTCTTTCCAGAGTTCGGCATCAACCAAAAACCCTGGCCCACCCTCGATGGTTTGGTGGCCACGATGACACCGCAACAAGCCGAATTCAAGGCCCAGTGTCAGGCCCTGGAACGCCCAGACATTGCCGAAGACCCGCGGTTCACCAGCCTGCCGCTGCGCAACCGCTATGGCAAAGAACTGCGGCAATTGCTTGAGCCCTTGATGGCCTCATTCAGCACCGATGAATTGCTGGAAAGGTTCCATCGCTTGAATGTGCCCATCGGCCGCATCAATGAACGGCCGGAGGTGCTGCAAGACCCCCATGTGGTGCAAGCCCAAAACCTGGTGGAAATTGCGCACGGCGACATCGGGCGGGTGCGTTTGGCGCAACACGCGGCGATTTTTGACGGCCAGCGCATGCCCTCGCCGAAGCCCGCGGCCCATTTGGGCGAACACAGCCGCGACATATTGACTGAACTGGGCTACACCGACAGCCAGATCCAAGCGCTGTTGGAACAGAAGATCGTCCAGGCCTGAGGCGCTGGCCCGAACCATCTTGCGGTGGTTGGGGCTGGGCTCAGTGCCGCAGCGCCACCGCAAAGCCGCGCATCACCGCCGGGCGTGCCATCAAGGCCTGGTACCAGCGCTGCACATGCGGAAAATCGTTCAAATCCACCTGGTGGCGCGGATGCCGCCAAACCCAGCCCAACAAGGCGAAGTCCGCGATGGACAGGTTACCGGCAATGAACGCATGCTCAGCGAGTCGGCGGTCCATCACGCCGTACAAACGCCGCGTCTCGGCCATGAAACGCGCCAGACCGTAGCGCCGGTCGTCTTCATTGGCCAAGGCAATGAAGTGATGCACCTGCCCCGGCATCGGGCCAAAGCTGCTCATCTGGAACATCAGCCATTCCATCACCGCCGTGCGGCCGCGCACATCGTGGGGTAAAAACAAGCCGGTTTTCTCGGCCAGGTACAGCAATATCGCGCCCGACTCGAACACGCTGATCGGCTGTCCATCCGGCCCATCGCTGTCGATGATGGCGGGGATCTTGTTGTTCGGGCTGATGTTCAAAAACGCCGCTTGCATTTGCTCGCCCGCCGTGATGTCGACCGCCTGCACGGTGTAAGGCAAGCCCATTTCCTCCAAGGCCACGCTGATCTTGCGGCCGTTGGGTGTGTCAAATGCAAATAACTGAATCGTCATGAGAACTCCTGTATGACATAGTGGTGAGCTGGCATGGTTTGCACTGATTGTGAAGGATGGACAGGCGAATTACGCTGAGCCCGTATTCCACTGAACCCCAAAGACAATTTATGCCACAACATACCCTCCCCTCGCGCCGCACCCTGTTGTCCACCGCTTTGGGCGGTGTCACCGCACTCAGCCTCGCCCCCTTGTCGGCGCTGGCCCAAGCCGCTTTTCCCAGCAAAACCATGAACTTTGTGGTGCCCTACCCGGCGGGTGGCGCCAACGACATGCTGGGCCGCTTGATCGGCATGAAGATGGCTGAAGTGCTGGGCGGCACCGCCATGGTCGACAACAAGCCCGGCGCAGCAGCGCTGTTGGGGGCCAGCGTGGTCGCCCGTGCACCGGCCGACGGCCACACCCTGTTGATTGGCGGCTTGGCCACCCATGCGGCCAGCCCGCACATGATCAAAGCCGACTACGACCCACTGAAAGACTTTGAGTCGGTGGGCATGATCGGCAGTGCACCCATCATCGCTATCACTTTCAACGAGTCGCCCTACAAGACGCTCAAAGACGTGGTGGACGCGGCGCGCAAAGACCCGCAGGGCGTGATGTACGGGTCTTCGGGCAATGGCTCGCCGCTGCATTTGGCGGGCGAGTTGTTTGTTTCGCAAAACAAAATCGAAATGACGCATGTGCCTTACAAGGGCGGCAACGCGCACATTTTGGATTTGATCGGCGGGCGTGTGCCGGTGATTTTTGACACGGCCACGAATTGCGTTCCCTTGCTCAAAGCGGGCAAGGTGCGGGCTTTGGCGGCTGGCTCACCCGCTCGGCTGCCTGACTTTCCCAATGTGCCCACCTTCGCTGAAGCGGGTTTTCCGCAGTTTGATTTCTCGGCTTGGTATGCCGTGTTTGCACCCGCCAAAACGCCAAAAGACGTGGTCGCCAAATTGTCGACGGCCTTGTCCACCACCTTGAAGAACCCCGATGTGATCAGCCGACTCAACGGCGTCGGCGTGACCCCCGCCAGCGGCGATGCGGCGCAACTGGCCAAGTTTTTACCGATTGAAAACGAACGCATTGGCCGCCTGATCAAAACCGCCAACATCAAACCTGATTGAACCCACCCTGTGCTGAAACAACAGATGACGGGCCTGCATGGCGAGCTTCACGTCCACGAACTAGACCCCGCCCGCTGGGTCGCCGATCTGCCCACCTCCCAAGTGCAAGCCCATGCCGCCAATTTGACGGTGTTGGCCGACGGCACTTTGGCCTGTGTCTGGTTTGGTGGCTCGATGGAAGGACGCGCCGACATTGGCGTGTACTTGTCGCGCCTGACGCCCGGCAGCACGCAGTGGAGCGCGCCGGTGGCGCTGTCCAACGACCCCGACCGCTCTGAGCAAAACCCGATCTTGTGTGTGATGCCGCAGGGCCAGTTGTGGTTGCTCCACACCGCACAGACTTCGGGTCACCAAGACACTTCAGTGGTGCGGCAACGCATCTCGCATGACAACGGTCAGACCTGGGGCCCGACACAGGACCTGGCCGGCGTGCCGAAAGGCACTTTTGTGCGCCAACCGATTCGCCTCCAGGCCGATGGCAGCTGGCTGTTGCCGATTTTTTGCTGCAAACCGGTGCCCGGTAAAGCCTGGGACGGCAGCCTGGACGACAGCGCTGTCATGCGCTCCACCGACCAAGGCGCGTCTTGGCAACGCATCGAGGTGCCAGGCAGCCTGGGCTGTGTGCACATGAACATCGTGGCCGCAGCCCCCCCGGCGGCAGACGGTGCGTTGCTGGCTTTTTTCCGCAGCCGCTGGGCCGACCATGTTTACCGCACACGCAGTGACGATGGTGGCCTGCACTGGGAAGCGCCACAACCCACCGTGCTGCCCAACAACAACTCGTCCATCCAGGCCCTGCGCCTGGCCGATGGGCGCTTGGCCATGATCTTCAACGCCAGCAGCGCCGCCAACGCCACCGAGCGGCGCGCCTCGCTGTATGACGATCTGGAGGACGACCTGAAGAATGCCCCGCCCGGCACGGCGCAGACACCGGCCGCCACGCCCGACCGCCAGGCTTTTTGGGGCGCACCGCGCGCGCCACTGACGCTGGCCTTGTCGAGCGACGATGGCTTGACCTGGCCCTGGCAACGGCACCTTGAAACAGGCGACGGTTGGTGCATGAGCAACAACTCCGAGCAAGGCCTGAACCGGGAATATTCCTACCCGTCCATCACGCAAACTCCTGATGGCATGCTGCATTTGGCCTACACCGTGTTTCGTCAACATATTCGCTACGCCCGGGTGATGCCCGACTGGGTGACACAAGGCGCCTGAAGCCGCCCACACCCCTTTTGATTCAACTTCATTCAAGCCTCATATGAACCACTCCCTGCCCACCAACACCTTTAAACAAGCCCTGAGCGCCAATCGCCGCCAGGTGGGCCTGTGGGTCACCTTTGCACATCAACAGATCGCCGAAGTGCTGGCCGACGCTGGCTTCGACTGGCTGCTGTTTGACATGGAGCACAGCCCCACCGATCTGTACGACGTGGGCCAGCAACTGCTGGCCGTGCGCGGCACACCCACCGCGGCCGTGGTGCGCGTGCCGATCCTGGACATGGGCTGGATCAAACGCGTGCTGGACGCGGGCGCACCCAACATCATGGTTCCCAACATCCGCAACGCCGCCGAAGCGCGTGAGGCGGTGGCCTTCACCCGCTTCGCACCCGAGGGCCTGCGCGGCGTGGCGGGCAGCACCCGCGCCGGCAACTACACGCGCTACAAAGACTATATGGCCCGCGCCAACGACGAGATCGGTTTGATCTTGCAGATCGAATCGCAAGAAGCACTCGACGATCTGGACGCGATCTGCCGCGTGCCGGGCGTGGACGCGGTCTTCATCGGCCCCTCGGACCTGGCCGCCAGCCTGGGGCACCGCGGCAATTCCAACCATCCTGACGTGCAGGCCGCGATTGCGCAGGCTTTCAAAACCGCCAACGCTGCCGGCAAAGCCGCTGGCGTGTTGGCGGCCGATGGCAAGGCCGAGCACTATTTTGCCGGCGGCGCGACCCTGGTGGGCGTGGGTACCGACCTGCATTTGCTGATCGCTGGCGCCGATGCTGTCGCCGCGAAATTCCGCCTGGCCTGAACCCTGTCAGAGCGCCCCATGGTGAACAGCCCACGCAGAACACTGGCCCTGGCGCTGCTGGCCGGGGTGGCCCTGGCCACGCCCCTGGCGCAAGCGCAGGACAAAACCTTGCGTATCGTCGTGCCGTTTGGCCCGGGCGGCGGCTCTGACAATTTCGCGCGGATTCTGCAACCCAAACTGGCCGAGTTGCTCAAGCAGACCGTCGTGATCGACAACCGCCCTGGCGCGGGCGGCACCATCGGTGCGGCTTACGTTGCCAAAGCCGCGCCCGATGGGCAAACCGTGCTGCTGTCGGACGCGGGCGTGGCCACCATCAGCCCCTCGCTGTTTGCCAAACTGCCTTATGCCGCCACCGACCTGGTGCCGGTCATCAACCTGGCGCAGTTTCCGCATGTGCTGGTCAGCGCGCCGGGGTTCCCGGCGCAGAACCTCAGCGAATTGTTGGCGCTGGACAAAGCGCGGCCTGGCAAGCTGTCGGTGGCCTCTTCTGGCAACGGCACTTCGCCGCACCTGACGGTGGAGTTGCTGAATCAAATGGCGGGTTCGCAATTGGTCCACGTGCCGTTCAAAGGCTCTGGTCCGGCCATCAACGACACCGTGGGCGGTCAGGTGGACATGGTCTTCACCGGGTATGCCACGGTAGCCAATTTGATCAAAGCAGGCAAGCTCAAAGTGCTGGCCGTGACATCGCCCCGGCGCATGCCCGAGTTGCCGCAGGTGGCCACAGTGACCGAGTCCGGTGTGGCGGGCTTTGAGTCCTGGATTGCCCAGGCAGTCTTTGCCCCACAAGGCACGCCGGCTGAGACCGTGCGCAAACTCAACCAGGCCATTGGCACGGTGCTGCGTCAGGCCGATGTGAAAGAAGCCTTGCGCCTGCAAGGGCTGGAGCATGCCGACAACACCCCCGAGGAGTTTTCAGCCTGGGTGAAAAAGCAAAGCGCCCAGTGGGCCAAAGTGATCCGCGAAGGCCGCATCCAGCCGGACTGAAGCGGCCTGCCCTGTCAGTCCAGCAGGGCGATACCGGCGCGCTTGACGACTTCGGCCAACTCACTGCGTTGCACCCGCGAGGCCTGCGCCATGTCCTGGCCAAACAAGGGCGAAGGCGGCATGCCACTGCGTTCAAAATATTCTTTCATGTCGGCATCGTTCATGGCGGGGCGCAAAATTTTGATCATCCGCTCCACGATGTCTGGCGGCGTGCCCGCAGGCGCATACACACCGAGCCAGTTGGTGAAGCGCATATTGGGCATGCCCAACTCGGTGGTGGTGGGCACATCGGGCAACACAGACAAACGTTCAGGCCCCATGATGGCCAAGCCTTTGACCTTGCCATTTTTGATTTGCGGTGACGAGTTATTGGGCGAATCAAACATGGCTTTGACTTGCCCGCCCAGCAAGTCCGTCATGGACTGCGCCGCGGTTTTGTAAGGGATGTGCTGCAGTTTCACACCCGCGATGCTGGCAAAAACCTCCCCCGCCAAATGCAGCGCCGTGCCAGTTCCTGAAGAGCCGTAGCTCACCGCCTCGGGGTTGGCGCGCGCATAGTCAATGAATTCGCGCAGGTTTTTCACCGGCAAGGACGGGTGCACCACCACCACCGAGGCCGAGCCGCCGGTCGCCATGATGGGGATAAAGTCTTTTTCTGCGTCATACGGCATGGACTTGCGCACCACGGGCTGAACAATTTGCGTGGAGGCCGATGTGATGAGCAAGGTGTAGCCGTCTGGCGGCGACTTGGCTGCGGCGGCCACACCGATGGTGCCGCCCGCGCCGGCCTTGGCATCCACGATCACGGCTTGCTTTAACCCCGCCTGAAGTTTGCCGGCAATCAAACGGGCAAAACTGTCGGTGGGCCCACCGGGAAACGGATTGATGATGCGGATGGTTTTGTTGGGGAAATCCTGCGCCTGCACACCTGAAGTGACACAGACCCAAGCTGAAAAAACCAGACACAGCCACGAACGACGCATAGTGAAGTCTCCTGAGGTACAAGCCAGAACGCCTTGGATCTTGACTTGATGATCTTGCCTGAACCATGATGCCTCGGTACGAATGCATTGCCCATTCGGATTAACCAAGGTATCGACATGGCCCGACTCCCTTACCTCAACGCCAGCGATCTGGCACCTGAGCACCAGCACCTCTTGAAGCGCAACATCAATTTGCTTCGGCTCATGAGCCACAGCCCCAAAGGGGCCACGGCATTTCACACCATGGGCCAGTACATCCGCTTTGAAAGCCCGTTGAACCCGCGCCTGCGTGAGATGGCCATTTTGCAAATCGGCTACATGACCCGGTCGGTCTACGAGTACACGCACCACATCAAAATCAGCCGCGACTTTGGCGTCAGTGACGACGACATCCGAGCCATCGCTGCAGAAACAGCGGGACGTGCCAGTGGGCTGGATGCGCTGACCTGCGACGTGTTGCGCGCGGCCCGTGAAATGACGAACCACCTGGCCGCGTCAGACACCACCTTTGCCGCGCTGCGCGCGCAGCTGGACACCGAGTCGCTGACCGACTTGGTACTGATTATTTCGTTCTACAACGCGGTGATTCGGTTCTTGGCGACGATGGAGATCGACAACGAACCCGAATACCAGGCCCTGTTGGCGGACTTCCCTTTTGAAGAAGCGGCTTGAACATCGCTTTTTTTGACCTGAACTTTGAGCGGCACAACTTCAAGGACGCGCGATGACCGATGACGAGATAGCCTGGTTGGACCTCAGCACTGTGGCGCGCCTGATCCGCGAAAAAAAGCTGAGTTCGGAGCAAGTGACCCAGGCGCAATTGCGGCGCATCGCGCGCTTGGACCCGCACTTGCACGCTTATGCCCGCGTGACGACCGAGTTGGCCTTGGCCCAAGCCCGTGCGGCCGACCAGCGCCAAGCGCAAGGCCACACACTCGGGCCCTTGCACGGGGTGCCGATCGCCGTCAAAGACCTGTGTTGGACGGCGGGGATTGCCACAGCGGCGGGCATGCCGATGTACCAAGACTTTGTGTCTGACGAAGACGCCACCGTGGTGCAACGCCTGCGCGAAGCCGGTGCCGTGTTGCTCGGTAAATTGCAAATGACCGAGAGTGCGTTTTCCGCGCACCACCCCTTGACCGTGGTGCCTGTCAACCCGTGGAATGCGGCGGGCTGGACCGGGGTGTCATCGAGTGGCTCTGGCGTGGCCACCGCCGCTGGCTTGTGCTTTGGCTCATTGGGCACAGACACGGGTGGCTCGATTCGCTTTCCGTCTGCCGCTTGCGGGGTCACCGGCCTCAAACCGACATGGGGGCGAGTTTCTCGGCATGGCGCTTTTGAATTGGCTGCTTCGCTCGATCACATCGGTCCCATGTGCCGCACGGCAGAAGATTGTGGGCTCATGCTGGGGGTCATCGCGGGCGCAGATCCCAAGGATCCCACGGCGCTGCAAGCAGCGGTGCCCGATTACTCAGCGGGCGACATCCACAGCTTGGCCGGTGTGCGCATCGGTTGGGATGCGGCTTATGCCTTGAACGATGTCGAGCCCGAAGTTGCAGAGGCGGTTCAGCAAACCCTCAAGGCCTTGGAAAAATTGGGCGCACAAATCGTCCCGTTGGAGTTACCGGAGGTCGGTGAACTGGTGGAAAGTTGGGTGCCGCATTGCGCCATCGAGGCAGCGGTGGCGCACACCCACACGTTTCCTGCGCGGCGCCCTGAATATGGCCCCATGCTGGCCGGCTTGCTGGACCTGGGCAACCGTCTCACAGCCACCGATTACCAACGCATGTTGTTGCAGCGTGCCACGCACACGGGACAGTTGAATGCGGTGCTGATGCAGGTGGATTTGATCTTGATGCCCGCCATGCCGTTTGCCACCCCCAGCACCGAACGGATTGCGAATCTGCGCCAAGAGCCGGGCTATCGCAGACGTTTGTCCCGTTACACCGCGCCCACCGATATGTCGGGCCACCCCACGCTGACTTTCCCGGCCGGTGTCACCGCCACGGGCCAGCCGGTGGCGGCGCAACTGGTCGCCGGACATTTGAATGAGGGCTTGCTGGTGCGCGCCGGTCGCTCGTTCCAAGCGGCAACCCCCTGGCATCTGCTTCACCCCGCGCTGGATGGGTTGAGCAGCCCGCACTGAGCAGTTTGAACACCCGCACCGGGGATTGAGCGGCTGCAACGCATTGCACAGCATGAATGGAGACGATGATGTTTTTTAATTTCAATTCTCAGCTCTTTCGCGGTGGCTGGTTATTGGGCATGGGGCTGTTGCTGTCGGCCCTGCCGGTGAGCGCCGCTGAACCCCGCAGCTATCCCACGCGCCCCCTTACTTTTGTGGTGCCTTCTGTGGCGGGCAACGTCAACGACGCTGTGGCCAGATTGATTGGGCAGGAGTTAACCAAAACTTGGGGCCAAGCTGTGGTGGTGGAAAACAAACCTGGGGCAGGCACCACGACCGGTACCAAATACGTCGCCAAATCGCCCAAAGATGGCTACACCGCGCTGTTGACTTTCACGGCGCATGTGCAAAATCCGTCCTTGTTTCCCAACATCGGGTATGACCCCATCAAGGATTTTGAAACCGTCAGCTTGATTGCAAAGTCGTCTGTGATTCTGGCTGTATCGCCTGACTCCCCTTACAAAAGCATGGCGCAACTTTTGGCAGCGGTCAAAGCGAGCCCTGGCACCTTCAGCTATGGCTCCTATGGCTTAGGTACCACCGGCCATATCTTGGGCGAGTTACTGAAGCGCGATGCGGGCTTGGACATCCAGCACGTGCCCTACAAAGGCGGAGCGCCATTGGCCAATGACTTGGCCGCCGGCCACATCAAGGTCGGCATGATCGCCGTCGGAACCGCCATGCCATTGCTGCAAGCAGGCAAGATTGTTCCGCTTGCCATCACGGGAGAAAAGCGATCTGAGCTGCTGCCCAAAGTGCCCACATTTTTAGAGTCAGGCTACAAAGGCTTTGAGCCTGATGCGTGGATGGGTCTCTTGTTGCCGGCCGGTACGCCCAAAGAATATGCCGACGCACTGTCGCGTGAAATTGGAAGAATTGTCAGGATGCCCGAAATCATCGCCCGACTGCATGGCCTGGTGCTGGAGCCTGTGGGTAACAGTCCTGATGAATTTGCGCGGATCCTGAAAAATGATTTGGACAAATGGTCACAGGTGATTCAGCAACTCGGCATCAAGATGGAATGAACTCAGCATGAGCACGTATCAAGCCTTGGTTTGCACGCACTGGGGGCATTGGAGTGAGTTGGAGCTTCAGCAGCTTGAGCGCCCAGCGCTGAAGCCCGGCCAAGTTCGCATTCGTGTGCACCATGCCGGCGTAGGTTTTGCGCTCAGTCTGTTCGTTGCTGGCAAATACCAACGCAAGCCGCCACTGCCATTCACACCCGGCACGGAAGCCGCTGGTGAGATCATTGAATTAAGCCCAGATGTCCAGCACCTGCAACTTGGCCAAAGAGTGACCTGCGCCTTGGACTGGGGGGCTTTTGCGCAAGAAGCTGTTGTCACGGCGGCCACGGTGTATCCGGTCCCGGCCGGCGTTCCACTGTCACTTGCGGCGGCCATACCGATTACCTACGGGACGGTGTGGTCTGCGCTGGAATGGAAAGCCAAGTTGCACAAGGGGCAAACCATTTTGATTCATGGTGCAGGTGGCGCTCTGGGCATGGCCGCGGTACAAATTGCACACCTCAAAGGGGCTTGCGTTATTGCTACGGCCAGTACGGAAGAAAAACGCAACGCGGCATTGGCCAATGGCGCGGACTATGCTCTGCCCTCCGATGCAGAGGCTTTGCCAGCGTTGGTCAAAGGCCTGTGCCCCTCCGGCGGAGCCGATGTCGTATTCGATCCGGTTGGCGGGGACTTATTTGATGCGTCCTTGCGATGCGTTGCATCGCATGGCTTGTTGCTTGTCATTGGATTTGCCAGTGGAAGAATCGCACAGATCCCCAGTAATCTTTTGCTACTCAAAAACTCGTCCGTCAGCGGGTTCAATTACGGTCAATACATCGGCTGGGGTTTGACCGATGAACGCGTTCTTTACGCCGCAAAAGTGGCCCAAGTCATCCAACAAGTTTTGCAAGCCATCGATGAAAAAAGCATGCCTATTCCACAGACGCAGCATTTTGCGTTCAGCGACTGGCTCAAGGCCATCGACACCACGATGTCTCGGAAATCTATTGGCAAAGTGATTATGGATTTTTAATCAGTCGCGCTTGACCCGAACCTGCAAGTCATGCATGCCACGAAACACCAAGGAGTTGATCCAACTTTGTTCGCCTACGGGCTCAATGTGTGAGAAAGCCTTGAGGACTTTTGGAAATGCCACCTGCCCTTCAATTCGGGCCAAGGGGAATCCCAAGCAAATGTGCGTGCCGTAACCAAAAGTGAGGTGGGCCACACCATGGCGGTCCAAGTCGAGTTGGTCTGGATGATCAAAAGCCCTGGGATCGCGGTTAGCCGCGTTGAGCATAATGAAGACGCGCTCCCCGGGCTGCAAGGTTTTCCCATGGAGTTCGTAGGGCTTGGCAACCAAGCGCACCTGCGCCCCAGAGGGTCCGTCATAGCGAAGTAACTCTTCGACAGCGGCCGCGCTCAAATCAGGATTTTTTCGCAATTTTTCCATTTGATCAGGGAAGCGCATCAACGAGTACATGCCGTTGGCAATGTGGTTGGTCGTTGTCTCGTGCCCAGCAAATAACAGCAGAATGCAAGTGGCCACGAGCTCGTCTTCGCTCAATTGATCTTGCCCATCGCGCAACTCAACCAACTCGGTGATCAAATCGGCTTGGGGATGGGCACGTCGATTGACAATCAGATCCCGAAAAAAGGAGGCCATTTCTTGAGTGGCTTGTTCTGCTGTGTCGTACTTTTGTGGAGAGGTGCGCGACGAGCCGATGAACAAAGCGATATCGTCAGACATGCGCTTCAGCTTGGACAAGTCTTCGCGCGCTACGCCCAGCAGAGCCATGATGACCAAACAAGGTAAGGGGCCAGCAAACTCAGTGATGAAGTCGAATTCATCTTTCTCGCGCAACTGCGCAATGAGCAAGTCGGCGATGCTTTCGACTTCGGGTCGCATCGCTTGCATGGACTTGGCGTTAAACACCTTGCTGGTGAGCTTTCTCAGTCGGGTGTGTTCAGGTGGGTCTTTGAACACCATCCACAAGGATAAATACCGCATGATGGTGCCAATGCGCTGCGCTTCAGGGCCGGGCAAGGTTTCAAAAAAGGGACGTAAACGGTCTGACGATAAATGGTCTTTGTCCAGACAAACGGCTTTTGCGTCTGCATAACAGGTCAGCACCCAACTGCGCAATCGCGGACTCCAATGGCATGGGTCCTCATCACGCATCCGTTGAAAAATAGGATAAGGGTTGGCCAAAGTGGCCGGGTCTTCTGGGTGCCAATCGATTGCTGTACTCATTTGTTTTTTTCCAAAATGGTGACAGCACAAGCCGCTTCATCAAAACCCATGACCCCGCCCCCATTTTCAATCAACCCCAAGGATGCATTGCTGACTTGACGCGGTCCCGCTTCTTGCCGCAATTGCAAACACACCTCGTGGACCATGGACAAGCCGGTTGCTCCTACGGGATGACCTTTAGACACCAAGCCTCCGGAGACGTTCACAGGCAACCGTCCGCCCAGGGCGGTTTCACCCGACTCCACCAATCGCCCACCTTGCCCCTCTGGGCATTGGCGCAACATCTCCAGCTGATAGATTTCGCAAAATGATGTGGCGTCGTGCAACTCGATTAAATCGATGTCTTGCGGATTCAAGCCAGTCCGTGAATAGGCTTTATCGGCAGCAATGCGTGACAGCCCGGGTTCGTCCAGGGAACGGTATTTGCCCCCTGACAGCTCAATGGTGCGAATTTTGACTGCACGGGAACGCACCTCCTGTGAGAAGTTGGCCAGGGCCGCCTCAGAGCACAAAATAGCTGCAGCAGCCCCATCCCCAAGTGGTGAGCACATGGCCCGCGTCAAGGGCCAACTGATTTCGCGGTCGGACAAGACTTCTTCAACCGTGAGTTCAAATCGGTATTGAGCCTTTGGGTTGAGGCTGCCATGGTGGTGGTTTTTCGCTGCGCCTACTGCAATTTGTCTCTGGGTCGTTCCGTATGTTTTCATATGCCAGGCTGCTTGCATCGCATAGGTGTCCATATAGACCGTGCGGCCAGGCTCGATCACAAATGGCTTGCCTGCCAATTCTCCTGCGCGCCGATAGTAGTCTTTCCACCGTTGCGGTTCGAGTTGGTCAATTCCGGTGGCAAAAATTTCAGCAGTGCGCTCGGGTCGGTCTGGGCTAATGAGCTTTTCAACGCCCAAAGCCAAACTCACTTGGCACTGGCCTGACAAAATATCTTTCCAAGCGCCATGAAAAGCCAGCGATGCGGTAGCGCAGCCGCCCTCTACATTGATCACAGGCACCCGCTCTGGAAATAGACCTGCTTGCACCATGGGGGTGAAGCACACCTGCCCACGAATCCCGCCCTGGCCCCAATGACCCATGCCGCAGTTGCCAAACCAGGCTTGTTCGATCATCGATGTGTCGGAGATTGAGAGGCCTGCGTCCGCCACCGCCTCTGTGTAGGCCCACTGCGCCAAGTCAGAAAAGGACCGGTCAGCGTGCTTGCCAAAGGGTGTGCAAGCCGTTCCAATTACATACACATCGATCATGGTTTAAGTGCCCACGCAGGCAGTTCAGTGCATTGAAAAAAATGAGGTCAATGTCGAAAATTCGTGTCTCAACCTCGAATTTAGAATAACATAAACTTGCTTTTTTATGGTCTGTTTTGACCCTCCCACAGATTTTCCAAAGCGGCAAAAAATTTTTCAAGTCCAGTGCTTCAGCGCCGACAGATTCATTAGAGAGACCTCAATTCATCAACCTAACTTTGAAAGGATATGGTCAGTCTTTTTGGAGTAGCGAGGCAGTCCATCGTTGATTGAATTTTCTTGCTTTTCCGCAGGCACCATATATGGCCATCATGAGTGCATCTGATATCCAAGGACCCACCCGCGGTACATGCAAATCCTGGCGCGATGTTTATCCTGAGTTGGGCCAGAAGGTGGAGCAGATCACCGCTCCGCATGGCCGTGGCATCGCTTGGGAAGGTTCGACAATTTGGGCTTACAAGGAACGTCGCTCCAACATCATTGAGTTACTGTGGGCTAACGTTGAGCGCTTTCCTGACCGTGAAGCGTATGTTTTTCACCCCAATGGTCAGCGTCTTACTTGGGGGCAAGTGGGTCAGCAGGTTCAGCGTGTAGCCGCACGGCTCAAGAAAGAGTACGACTTTGTCAAAGGTGACCGGCTGTGTCTTCTGACCCTGGGCTGCCCAGAATATGTCATCTCTTACCTGGCCATTGTTGCTTTAGGTGGCATAGCCGTCCCGGTGAACCTGGGCCTCACCGCCGAAGGGCTTGTTTCACAAATCAACAAGGTCGGCGCCAAAGGGGCCGTGGTATCCCCCGATATATGGAACGACAAGCTGGAATCAGTTCGGGGCCAGTTAGTCAGTGTCAAGTCCGTTTTCATGGTGGGCGACGTTGCAGCACCCGGTACGCTCAGCTTTGCAGAACTTAATCGCGAAGGTCGGGAGTTGCTGCCGCAAACCAGCATCGATGAGTGGGATCTGTGCGCAATCTCCTTCACCTCCGGCACCACAGGCGTGCCTAAAGGGACGATGGCCATGCACATCAATGCGCTGGGCTGTGCGCAAAACATTGTCTATGCAGCCAAAGGCCTGAGCGCAGAAGATATCAACATCTGCATGCCACCGCTTTACCATAACACCGCGGTGTATACCGACTTTATGCCGGCATTACTGACCGGCGGCAAGTGCGTGATCATGCGTGCTTTCGAACCCCTGGAAGCGATCAAGCTGATCGAGTCTGAACGCGCCACATGGGCTGTGGCCGCACCGATCATGTTGTGGATGATGATGAATCACCCCGACTTCGCAAAACATGACTGCTCATCTTTGAAGAAAATTCTCTTCGGCGGACATGCTGCTTCTGAGACCTACATCAATCAGCTTAACAAGTGTTTTTCACCCGTGGCCATGGTCAACGGCGGCAGCGTATCAGAGAGCACGGCACTGGGTTTTGCCCTGCCTACCGAAGACGCCATTCGGAAAATCACAAGCTGTGGACTGGCGACACCCAATACCGACATCGCCATTTTTGACGATCATGGAAACGAGCTGACCGAGCCCAATCAAATCGGTGAGGTGGCTTATCGTGGGCAGCAGACGAACGCCGGCTACTGGGAAGAACCTGGCAAGACGTCCGAGGTCTTTCGCAAGGACGGCTTTGTGCTCAGCGGCGACTGGGCCAAGATCGACGAGGAAGGGTACCTCTGGTTGCTGGACCGCAAGAAAGACATGGTGGTGCGAGGCGGCCAGAACATTTACTGTATCGAGGTCGAAAATAAACTCTATCTCCACACGTCCATACTTCGAGCGGCTGTGGTCGGTGTGCCAGATCACTTGTTCTCGGAGCGTTTGAAAGCCGTTGTGGTGCTCAAGCCGGGGCACAGTCTTACCGCGAAACAGGTCAGAGAGCATTGCGCGGCGCATCTTGCCCCCTATGAAGTACCAGAATACGTCGTCTTCACCCAAGCCCTGCCGACCAATGCAGCGGGCAAGACCCTCAAGCCGCCATTGATGGATCATTGGGGAGTGAACGAGTCCAGCCCCTCGGAGAAATTGGCGGCTTTCTGCGCCAGCATGCCGGAGGCTTTAATGGACAAGCCTCAGCTCAAGTTGGACAGCCAAACTCTCACACCCCGCGAAGCGCTCGCTGCTGTGCAATCCCATAATTCGCTCGGTCAAAGCATCTCCGAGCTGATCGCCCAACACGGCATCGTGAGCATGACCAAGCCCAACGAGGCACGCTTCAGGTAGCAAGCCTCCTTCAACAAGTCAACTTATTTTTAATCGACACCAATTTCTATTAAGCGTCACCAGCCTCTTTTGCTAAGTTGTATCTGCGCAATGTGTCCTCGTCAGGTGGGTAAACGCCTTTGATTGGGCGACCGGCTTGTATTTCTTTATACAAAAACCGTTCCCGCCGTTCCATCTCCTGAGCGTCGATTGCGATCTCTTCAGCCAACTTTCGAGGAATCACAACGACCGCCTCGGCATCGCCAAAAATAATATCGCCCGGGTAAACAGCAACACCTCCGCAAGCAACCACCACGTTC
This sequence comes from Comamonadaceae bacterium, assembly GCA_947451385.1. Classification (GTDB taxonomy): domain Bacteria; phylum Pseudomonadota; class Gammaproteobacteria; order Burkholderiales; family Burkholderiaceae_C; genus Limnohabitans_A. The sequence continues at coordinate 79,816 of CANFYZ010000001.1, forward strand.
ATATCAGCAGCGTGGTGACCCGCATAATTGGGTGGAACCGAAGGCCCAGCACAATAAATTGGAAACTCCGTTTCGCGAAGAGAAATGGTATCGCGCACACCACCATCAAGCACGACGCCTTTGAGTCCTCTTTGCATCAATCGATTCGCCAGTATTGAGCCAATGCCAGCAACGTCTGTCACTTCTCTGCAATCGACCACAAAAACGTGCCCGCTTGGCGCCAGATCAATAGCTTGGCGCTGAATATTGGTTGGGTCTCCACCAGATCCGTAGGCATCGAGATCCTCTCGAGCTGGAACATAACGTAGTGTGAAGGCGGGTCCAACCATCGGTGCAAGATCCGTGCGCAGAGGAAGAACACCTCGAATGGCGACGTTACGCAAACCTCGGCGAATCAATTGCGTACTGATGCTGGCCGATGAGCAACCTGCAAATCGGGCACGCAATTCAGCGGATATGTCATTTGAAATCATGGACTCTTTTTCACCTTGAGCTTGTTTTTGCATTTCACAGGACGTCCTATGAAATAGAGCTTAGTCTTCCAGCGCGTGACCTGTCACCCACATAGTCGTCATCAGCATAGGGTCCACCCTGAAATAACCACCCAGTATCTGATGGTGCCTTCGAAGCAAGCACGTCATGGGCATAGTCATCTGCACTGTGTTGTGGTTTGTAAGGCAAGCGCGGGTTGTCTGGATTGCTGCACATGGCTCGCGAATTGTTTGAGATGCCATACAAAACATCGGCTTCGACCTGGTCTTGAATGCCCAACCGAATCATTTCAGCAAGATCAGCTGGGTGGATCCAAGTTGCCAGCATTCGCTCATCTACAGGCAGATCGTCACATCGCCCAATGCGCAGGCCCAGCGATTGGATGTTGTATTTTTCATAATAAAAGCGCGCCATGATTTCAGTAAACGCCTTTGAGACGCCATACCGAGAGTCGCACTTGATCTCCGCATGAATGTCAATATGGCTTGCAGTAGGGTGGAAACCAACCACATGATTGCTGCTGGCATACACAATGCGCCGCACCTTGTTTAGCCGCGCAGACTCCCACAAGTTGGTCGAGGTCAAAATGTTAGCGCCCAAGATAGTGGACCACTCTGCTTCGCGTGGATACCCAGCAAAATGAACAATGCTATCGGCACCTTTTGTGAGCTCATTGACGTCAGATGGTACTTGTAAATCAACCATAGCAACGGTTTCGTTTTCAACGATAGGCGCTAGTGGGACGATATCGGTAGAGACCAATTGTTGACACAATTTAGACAAAGGCAAACGCATGCGCCGTCCCAGCTTGCCGCCAGCCCCTGTCAGAACTATTTTTTCAATCATGGTCATGAAGCCTTCGTATTTATTCGCTGGTGATTTTGTGTTTCTTGATGAATTGACCCCAACGGTCATACTCTGCCAAGTAGTATTTTTGAAAGGTGTCAGGCGTGCTGCCCGCAATCAGATCCAGACCCAGTTGATCCACCTTTGTTTTGAAAGCTGTTGAGTTAACAGCAGCAGTCAGTGCCACATTTAGCTTTTGTAAAACAGCCGGTGGTGTACCAGTTCGAACGGCGATACCATGCCAACCACGCAGTGGCTTTTCCATGTTCAAACCAATTTCAGGCGCACTTTTGACATCAGGCAGTGAGGAGCTGCGTTGCTCTTGAATGACCGAAAGTGCACGAATTTTCCCGCCACTGAGAAGGCCTTGCATCACGCCAGAGGGTTGATCGAACATCATGTCGATTTCACCACCGACAAGAGCTTGAAGGCCAGGTGCCCCACCCTTGAACGGCACATGCACAACGGGCACACCCAGTGCATTGCTGAGCATGAGCGCCCCAAAATGACCCGTGGTTCCAACACCGCCGGAACCAACAGTGATCCCGTTCGTATTTTTCTTCGCCAATGCAAGAATGTCTTTTGCGTCTTTGATGGTGCTGTCACTGCGCACCAATAGCATGACGGGGACACTCGTCACTTGCCCAATCATTGTCAAATCCGTTAAAGGGTTGTAATTGACTTTGTTCAAATGGGGGCCAGTTCCCAGTTGCAATCCTGCGGCCAATAACGTGTAACCATCGGCGGGTGCTGCTGCTACGGCCTGGGTCGCTAGCGCACCTCCTGCGCCAGCTTTGTTGTCAATGGTGACACGCTGGCCTAAAGATTTAGACAGTTCCTCCGCGAGCGTTCGCATCACAGAGTCAAATGCGCCACCGGGCGGAAAACCAATCAATAAGGAGATTGGACGTTCAGGATAAGCCTGTGCTTGGCAGAGGCCCGCGAAAGTGACCGCCAACAAAATTGAAGCGACTCGCAGGGTTCGCGATAAAGGACGTAGAAGTTGATTGAGAAATTTCATGCGTGTCTCCTTGAAAATAATTGATGCAACATCTGGAATGTCTGAATAAACTGGTTCATTTGAATTTAAAAATAGTTTTGACATTTAGATGCTTTTTGAGAGCACTTGCCACCGCGCCGAAACGGGTCCAGTCCAGGCCGTTTTTAACTCTAAAAGCGCGCCGTCAAACTCACCCACAGATTCCCAATGGGGTCGAATCAATGAGGTGATGAAAAGGCGGTCGCGTTTTTTTCCACCAATACAAGGCATGGACGGTGCTCGCAATGGAAGACTGATGCGGCGTGTCAACGATCCATCATTGGCAAAAACATTGATACACCCTGCAGACACCCCAGCCGAAACATAGTGGCCTTCATCATCGATGAAAGCACCATCTGGTCTGCCGTCTGCTTCTAGCGAGGTGGTGAATAACTGCGGTTGCCCCATAGTGCCTGCGGCCTCGTCCCAGCTGGCACGCCATACCTTTCCTGGATAGCTGTCCGAAAAGTAAAACCACTTTCCATCGGGCGTCCAAGAAAAGCCATTGGCAATGGTCAAGTTTTGGTGAATTTGTGTGACCTCACCAGTCGTTTCTGCACGGTACAAATACCCGGTGGGCATTTTCGCGCCGTCTCTGTCGTCCATAGAACCAAAGATGAACCAACGCCCGCTGGGTGAGACTCTGCCTTCATTCAACCGATTGAAAGCCGGTTCTGTTGAAACCTTAACGAAGTCCGTCAACACGCCTGAGCGGAGATCAAAAAATGCCAAACGATGATGCAAGGCCAGCACCACGCAACCGGGCTGCGCCAACGCAACCGCACCCACAATTTCTGGTAAGACCCATCGCGTTAACAATCCTGTTTCTGGGTTCAGCTTACACAACGCAGGGGCGCGTATGTCAATCCAGATTAAACATTCTGAGTCGGTATCCCAAACAGGACTTTCACCGACCCTGTTTCTGAATGACCAAACGCTGATGCCATCAAATGGGGGAGACAGTTCCTTTGGGGTCACAGTTTCTTTATTTGCAATCAGCGTGATGGCACTCATTTGGGATTTCCTCGGCTAACCAAAGAAGACCTGGGGCGTCGCGTTTGCGTAAAAACTGTTTCTCCCTGTGTTCCCTTATTCCATCCACCCGTTGCAATGGCGGTGTTCCGTTCACTCGGAAATTGCGCAATAAAATCTAGGTCGAGCCCAACCCCTAAGCCTTCAAAAGTTGGGACAGTGATCAAACCTTGATCGCAAACCAACGCTCCCTTAATGACCGAGGAACGCCCCTCCCAATCGGGGTCCAACCTCTCCATGATGAGCGCGTTGGGAATGGCGCTCATGAGATGAGCCGCTGCAAACTCTGCCACCGGCCCCAAGGATCCCGAGTGAGGCGCCACCATCACTGAGCAGGCCTCGGCCATGGCCGCAAGTTTTTTCATTTGGGTTAACCCGCCAAATCTCCCCGTATCGGGTTGAACTACGTCGACTAAACCGTTTTCAAGGAAAGGTCTCATTTCGGCCAACGTGGCCATGCGTTCGCCTCCGGCCAGCGGCAACGCCACCTTATCTCTGATTCTTTTCCAACCATTGAGATCGTCAGGCGCGATAGGCTCTTCCAGAAACAACAAATTCAAAGGCTCTAGCTCGCGGCCGATGGCAATTGCATCAGCGCAAGTCAGCCAAGGAGGCCCGTGCAAATCGACCATCATGTCGACCTCCGGACCCACTGCAGCGCGAATAGCATACGCACGTTCAACAATGCTGTGCGTACCGCCCACTTTCACACCCTTGATGCCCTTGGCAATAGCCTTCTCGGCCGCTTGCACATTGGCCGCATGAACGTAATAGGGAATTTGAGGACGAACTGTTCCCCCTAACAGAACCGAGACGGGCACATGCAAAGATTTTGCGTTCAGGTCCCAAAGCGCCATGTCGATGGCAGCCAATGCACCCATTCCTACAACGCCCGTTTGACCATGCCCCATGATGGCGACTCTGATTTTTTGGCCAATTCGTTCGACATCTCGAACATTTTCACCAATCAGTAAGGGAGACAAATCTTGTATTGCGGCGGCGACCAGACGCGGCCAACCCGATCCTTCACCGACGCCCACCAGACCGGTATCGGTTTCAATCGTGACAAAAAACCAATTTCTACTGGTTGCTAAAGCGCTTTTTCCCGTGGCCGACCACCCTGTATGTCCTGGCGCACCGGCTTGCATCAGGTGGCCGTTGATTGCGGTAATTTTCATGCCGCCTGACCCTCTTGTGCGTTGAGTATGGCAAACAGGTCTTCTCGCGATGAGTCGACGTGCTCCGTTACCGCTTGCGCTGCAAGCTCGGCATCACCCTTGATAAAAGCTGCCAAAATTTTGCGGTGTTGCTTTAGAACCACCTCCAGTCGGCCACGGCCATATCCCACTGTGCGCCTGTAAGCATCAACCAAACTGCTGCGGCCATCTAGCATGTCGACGGCAAGCGCGTTGTCCGCAATGCCATCAATAAAACGATGCAACTTTCTATTGGCCTGAACACATGCGGCCGTGTCTGCACCTTTGGCGGCCTCCTCATAAGACTCCACCAAGAACACCATCTTCTCGATCTGCTGGGGCGTTGCCAAGCGAACCGCCTCCCGCGCCAACATCGATTGAATTGCTCCTCGAAGTTTGTAAAGGTTATCGACGTATTTTTTATCCACCATTGGAATAACAGCGCCACGATTCATTCTCATGGCAATGACACCTTCTCCCTGCAGCTGCAGCAGCGCTTCTCTCACAGGGTTGGCGCTGACTTCATAGTGACTGGCCAATTCAGCCAGTGTCACATGACTGCCTAAAGGCCAAATGCCTGCGACGATGTCAGCACGAACCTGATCGCGAAGGCGCATGTAAGTTGGGGTGTTGATTGCATTCATGATGGGGCAGTATATGCCACATTAAATATTTTATAAAATGTTTAATGTAGAATTTCCCAGGGTGATCTAACCGAATTACTTTTGGGGTGTCACCTGTTTTCCTCATCAAACCATCGACTCAAATGGCACTTCAAGTCAGCACCAAATCTAAACTGATGGCTGTCAGCACCGCAACACTCTGCACTGCAGGTTTCAAGCGTGGACTTCGCAATCAATTCATTCAGGACGTGCGCCCACTGAATCCAAATTTGCCCAACATGGTGGGTGAGGCCTTCACGCTACGCTACATTCCAGCGCGTGAAGACTTGAACCCGATCACAGTGTTCCAAGATCGAAATCACCCACAACGTGTAGCGGTGGAGCAGTGCCCCCCTGGTGCTGTGATGGTTTTTGACAGCCGAAAAGATGCCCGCGCGGCCTCTGCAGGCTCCATTTTGATTACGAGACTCATGGTTCGAGGCGCAGCCGGTGCGGTAACCGATGGCGGTTTTAGGGACTCTCCAGAAATCGCAGAGATGGTTTTTCCAACCTACCATCAACGGCCCAGTGCACCCACGAACTTGACCTTGCATCAGGCTCTGGACATCAATGTGCCCATTGGTTGTGGTGATGTGGCTGTTTGGCCTGGAGACGTGATAGTAGGAGACCGGGAGGGGGTCTATGTGATTCCAGCACATCTGGCAGAGGAGATGGCAGATGAAGCTGTAGAAATGACTGCGTTTGAAGATTTCGTCATCTCTTAGGTAAAGAAAGGCCGCAGCATCCTGGGTTTGTATCCGCCCACAGAACAACAAAGCAAAGACGACTTCTCAGTTTGGCGGAAACATCACGGGCGTTGAACATGGCTTGAGAACACAGCCATACCGCTTGTGTCGCGTTCAGTGGGGTGACCCCCACCCTCCTCCCAGGACTAGGCCACCGCGGGCGAATGCCCCAGTACCGCTTTGGTCTCCAAGAACTCACCAAAAGCCAGGTCGCCCCACTCGCGCCCATTGCCTGATTGTTTAAAGCCACCAAACGGCGCCATCATGTCCACAGGTGCACTGTTGATATTGACCTGACCGGCGCGCAGGCGGTTGGCCACGCTGTGCAGTGTGGCAACATCCGTCCCCGATACGTAAGCGGCCAGCCCGTAGGGCGTGTCATTGGCAATCGCAACAGCTTCGTCCAGTGTTTCGTAATCGATGATCACCAGCACCGGGCCAAAAATCTCTTCGCGCGCAACAGTCATCTGATTGGTCACGTCGGCCAACACCGTGGGCTTGACGAAATAGCCGACATCCAAACCCTCGGGGCGCCCCAAACCACCGGCCACCAAAGTCGCACCTTCGTCCAAGCCCTTTTGAATCAGCCCTTGAATTTTGGTCCACTGTGCCTTCGAAACCACGGGCCCAATCGAGGCACCACTGTCCGGTGCGCCCACCGTGGTTTTTAAGGCTGCCGCTTTGGCCGCCTCCAAGGCCTCTGCCTTGCGGGCTTTGGGGACCAGCATGCGGGTGGGAGCATTACAGGATTGACCTGAGTTGTTCATGATCGCGTGAACACCACGGGTCACGGCTTTGACCACATCGGCATCGGGCAAGATGATGTTGGGTGATTTACCGCCCAACTCTTGATGCACCCGTTTGACGGTGGGCGCGGCGGCCTGAGCCACCAAAATCCCTGCGCGGGTAGAGCCGGTGAAAGAGACCAACTCAATCCCAGGATGCGCCGCAATCGCCGAACCAACGCCCGGCCCATCGCCGTTGATCATATTGAAAACGCCGGCGGGAACGCCTGCCGCATCCAACACTTCGGCCAAAATTTGGGCCGACAACGGTGCCATTTCAGAAGGTTTCAGCACCATGGTGCAACCGGTGGCCAGGGCAGGCGCCACCTTGCACATGACCTGATTGGTCGGCCAGTTCCAGGGGGTGATGAAGCCACACACGCCGATCGGCTCTTTGCGTAACAAGGTAGCGCCCCGCTGTTCTTCAAATGCATAGTCCTTCAAGACGTTCAGCGCCGTCTGCAAATGGGCCATGCCAATGCCCGCTTGAGCCGTTTTGGCCAATCCGGCAGGCGCGCCCATCTCAGAAGAAATCGCCGCGGCAATATCGGCAAAACGCTTCTTGTACTCCGCGATCACGCGCTCTAACAAGGCGATCCGCGAGGCGACCGACGATTTTCCAAAGGTCTCAAAGGCCGCCTGCGCTGCCTTGACAGCCAGGTCCACATCGGCCGCCGAACCCAGCGCAATGCGTGCGACCACACTCTCGGTTGAGGGATCAACCACATCGTGGCTGCGCAAGGGTTCTTGCGGTGCAATCCAGGTGCCATTGATATAAAACTTAAACAAATCTTGCATGTTGGTATCTCGCTATTCAAAATAAAAAACGCTCAGGGTTCGCCCATCAGCTTAATTGCAAATTGGCCGACTTCACGGCTTCGCCCAGCCATTGGAGGTCTTTTTCGATGGTGGCCTTGAACGAGGCGCTGCCGGCAAATTTGGCATTCAGTCCCAGCGGCACATACTTTTGCACCAAGGCCGGGTTGTTGACGGCCACGCTCATGGCTTTTTCCAACGTCTCAATAACCGATGCAGGCGTGCCCGCAGGGGCCGCCAGACCGCCCCAGTAATTGACTGTGGGGATGTCCATGCCCTGCTCTTTGGCCGTGGGCAAATCCGGCAAGAAAGGGATGCGTTGTTCCGACAGGGCGATGATCGGTTTGAATTTGTCTTTGAACTGGATGATCAGTGGCGCAGCCAAGGCCATGGCGTGGATCTCTCCCTGGGCCAGGGCCAAGGCACCGTCCGGACCGCCTTTGAAGGGGATGTTGTTCCCGGTGATGCCCACACGTTGCATGATGCTGACCATGCTCAAGTGCTCCATCGAGCCCGGGCCTGTCGAGCCGTAGTTGATCTTGCCGGGGTTGGCCTTTCCCCAAGCAATCATCTCTTGTGTGGTCTTGAACGGCGCATTGTTGGCAATGCACAGCATGGTGTCTGTCGAGCCCATGTAGCCCACCGGAATGAATTGCTTCAGCATGTCAAAGCGTTTGAGCGAAGCCTGCACAGCGCACATGGTGGCGTTGAGGTGAATCAGGGTATAGCCATCAGCGGGTGCGGTGGCAACGGCCTGCACGCCGATTTGATACACGCCACCGGGGCGGTTGTCCACCACGATGCTTTGCCCCAGCGGCTGTTGCAGGAACTCACCCAGCATGCGCACGGACACATCGGCCGCGCCACTGGCTGGCAGGGGCACGATGATGCGTATGGGCTTGTTGGGGAAAGCGGCTTGGGCAGCAGCGATCAGCGGCATCGGCAGCAAGCCCGCGCCCAGCGCTTGCAGGGTCTGTCGGCGTGTCATTGATTGGGGCATGGTGTGTCTCCTGATGATGGTTGTGCAAAACTTGTCAGTGGGTTGAGAAATGGTCAGTCAAAGATCAAAGAGCCGTCGTCCAGCGCTGCCGCAGGAAGATCGTCTTTTTCTCTGCGGTAGTCTTGAAGGTGCACCCAAGGTGGACGATCGCCTTGGCGTGGCAACTGGTGCATGCTGCGCGCCAAATAGCCAGGGTTGAAGTTGTCTGGCCGCACCCACGGGGCCAAGGTCATGCTTTGATCTTCGGGGCGCAACTGCGGCACCACACGGCGGATTCCGTGGGTGTCCATGTGCTTCAACAGCTTGCAGACAAAGTCGCCGAGCAAGTCGGCGCGCAGCGTCCAGCTGGCGCGGAAATAGCCAAACACCCAAACCAAATTCGGCAGACCGGTGAACATGGCACCGCGCCAGGTGACGCTGCTGGCAAAGTCCAGCGGCTGGCCATCGACCTGGAAATGGATGTCGCCCAGCACATTGAGGTTGAAACCCGTGGCGGTGACGATCACATCCGCGGGCACGATGTTGCCGTTGCTAAGGCGAATGCCTTCGGGCACAAAGCGGTCAATCTGGCCGGTCACCACACTGGCTTGGCCGTTGCGTATGGCTTTGTAGAGGTCGCCATTGGGAACGAAGGCCAAGCGCTGCTGCCAAGGCCGGTAGCTCGGTTTGAAGTGCACATCGGCCAGATGGGCGTGCTCTGGACCCAGCGCTTCCCGCACACCGGCCAGCAATTCGGCGGCCACCGCCTCGGGCTCTTGAATGCAGCGCTGCTGTATCAGGGCTTGATCGTGCAGAACCTTGCGACGCACGATTTCGTGGGTCCACTCGTGGGGGATGTCCAGAGCGCGCAGGGTGTCGGCCAGTTCGTTGGCGTTGCGGCCCGTGGCGAACCAGGTCGGCGAGCGCTGCAGCATGGTGACGTGTTGGCAGCTGCCCGCCAGCGCCGGGACCAGCGTTGCGGCCGTGGCGCCCGAGCCGATCACCACCACGCGCTGGCCGGACAGGTCCAGGTCTTGCGGCCATTGCTGCGGGTGCACGGTGCGGCCGGCAAAGTCGTCCATGCCAGGCCAATCCGGGGTATAGCCCTCAGCGTGGCGGTAGTAACCTTGGCACATCCACAAGAAGTTGCAACGGACTTGGCGGACGACGGGCTGGCCCTGCACCAGCGTTTGCAAAATCTCGACCTGCCAACAGGCTTCGGGGGTGGACCAACGCGCGGACAGCACGCGGTGGCTGTAGTGGATTCGCTGGCTCAGTTGGTGTTCGTCGATCACCTCGTCCATGTACTTCAGAATCTGCTCGGCCGTGGCGATGGGGTCGCCACGCCAGGGCTTGAAGCGGTAACCAAAGGTGAACAGATCGCTGTCGGAGCGCGTTCCCGGATAGCGATGCGTGCGCCAGGTGCCACCAAAATTGGCCTGCGCTTCGACCAGCGCGAAACGCTTGTCTGGGCACTGCTGCTGCAAGTGGCAGGCAGCACCCACGCCAGAAATACCGGCGCCGATGATCAGCACATCCAATTGTTCGGGCAGCGGGTGCATGGGGGGCGCGGCGCTCATGCGGGGATGCGCACCATCAGTTCCGTAAAACCGCGCACAAAGGAGGAGCGCACCCGGACCGGGTCGGAGACCACCTCGATGACGGGAAAGCGCTTGTGGATTTCTTCCCACAGGATGCGCAGCTGCATTTCGGCCAAGCGGTTGCCGACGCAGCGGTGAATGCCAAAGCCGAAAGACAGGTGCTGCCGCGCACGGGGTCGGTCGATGATGAACTGGCTGGCGTTCGGAATCGCCTCTTCGTCGCGGTTGCCTGAGAGGTACCACATCACGACCTTGTCGCCTTTTTGGATGTGCTTGCCGCCCAGTTCGGTGTCTTGCAAGGCGGTGCGGCGCATGTGGGCCAGCGGCGTCTGCCAGCGAATGATTTCCGAGACCATGTTGTCGATCAGCGACGGGTCCTTGCGGAACTTGTCCCATTCGGCGGGGTTGTTGTGCAGGGCCAGCAGACCGCCCGTCATGGAGTTGCGCGTGGTGTCATTGCCGCCCACGATCAGCAGCACCAAGTTGCCCATGAACTCCTGCGGCGACATGTTCCGGGTTTCGGGGTTGTGGGCCATCATGGAAATCAGATCGGAGCCGGGGCTGGCATTCACACGCTCGTTCCAGAGGCGGGTGAAATAAGCCGCCATCTTGTGCAGCTCGATCAGGCGTTCTTCCCGCGTGGGTGCTTTCGGGTCCACATCTTTGTTGGCGGTGGCCACATCAGACCAATGGGTCAGCAAATGGCGGTCTTCCAGCGGAAAGTCAAACAAGGTGGCCAGCATCAATGTGGTGAGTTCAATGGAAACGTGCTGCACCCAGTTGAAGCTCTCGCCTCGCGGCAGACCGTCCAGCACCTTGCAGGTGCGCTCACGGATCAGGGTCTGCAGATTCGCCAAGTTCCCGGGGGCCACGATGGGCTGAACCGCCTTGCGTTGCACATCGTGTCGCGGCGGGTCCATGGCGATGAACATTTGCAAGGGCGCCTCGCCGGGTGGCGGCTCGGAAATGGCAATGCCGCCTTGGCTCCAATCCGAAGAGAAGATGCCGTGGTTTGTGTCCACATGCATGATGTCCTGAAAACGCGTGACCGACCAGTAAGGGCCGAAAAGCGGACTGCGTGCGTAATGCACCGGATCGTCGCGGCGCAGGCGTTCGAAGTAATGCCCCACGGTGTCGTTTTCAAAGTAATCGGCCGTGGCCGGGTCGATCTGTTCGATCGGCAGGGCAAAGGCTTCTGCGCGGGCTGCGGCTTGAATTTCGGTGTTGGAGAGCTTCATGGGGTTTTCCTTGGATGCGTCAGCTTCAATGCTGGCCTTCGGGCATGTGAACTTCAATGCCGTCGAGCTCTGGGGTCATGATGATTTGGCAGGCCAGACGCGAGGTTTCGCGGCGCTCATTGGTGAAATCGAGAATCTCATGCTCTTTCGTTTGCATGACCGGCAAGCGCTCGGCCCAAGGCGCAGACACGAACACATGGCAGGTGGCACAAGCGCACTGGCCGCCGCAATCACCATCGATACCGGGCACGCCGTTGTCGGTGGCTGCACGCATCAGGTTCTCGCCTAGGGCGGTCTCGATGCTGCGGCGCACACCGTCAAAGCTGATGAAATGAACTTGGGACATGGGATGGGTCTTTCTGGAAAATTTAAGACGGCGTTGACTTGCGCATGGCTTCGATCTGCTCGCGCGTCACGCCCAGCGCCTCACTCATGGGGCTGGTGGTGTGAGGATCCCAGCTGTGGCGTGGCCCCATGGTGATGCCCCCGTCCACTGTGATGTGGGTGCCCGTGACAAAGCGTGCCGCATCGCTGGCCAGGTAGAGCACGGCCTCGGCAATGTCTTTCGGATCGCCCGAGCGGCCAATCGGGTTGGCGGTGCTGCTGTGGTCGCGCACACGTTCGGCCAGGCCTTGCGAGGCCTGAGCATCCATGCCAAACAAGCCGCCAAAGATGCGCGTGGCAATGAAACCCGGGACCACCGCGTTGATTCGAATGTTCAAAGCCGAGAGTTCGGCCGCGGCCACACGGGTGTAGTGCAACACCCCGGCTTTGGCGACCGAATAGGCCAGCGGCGCATAGCCCGCCTGCAAGGCCGAAATCGAAGAGGTGTTGACGATGGCGCCCGCACCGCGTTGAACCATGTGCGGTACAGCGTAGCTGGCGCCGGCAGCCACTGAGCGCAGCAACAGGTTTTGGGTGTCGTCCCAAGCCGCTGGATTGAACGCTTGCACCCCCGCCATGGTGCCGATGCGCCCCGCGTTGCTGAACAGGATGTCCAGCCCACCAAAATGGGTGGCCGCACTGTCGATGGCGGCACGCAGTTCATCGAGTCGGGTCACATCGCAGTGCGCAAACTGCAACTGGCCTGCGTACTGCTTTTGCAACTGCTGGCCCACCTCGTCCTGCACATCAGCGGCCAACACCTGTGCGCCTTCGGCGAGAAACAGCTCGGTGGTGGCCAAGCCGATGCCCGAGCAGGCGCCCGTGATCACGGCGACTTTGTTGTCGAGTCTTTTCATGGGGCGCACCTTCAGTCGAAGACGATCACGTTGCGGGCGATACCGCCGCGCTGCAAGGCGGCAAAACCGTCGTTGATTTGATCCAGTTTGAGGCGGTTGGAGACCAACTGGTCCAGCTTCATCCGGCCCTGCATGTGGAATTCCACCAAACGGGGAATGTCCAGGCGGAAGTGGTTGGAACCCATCATCGTGCCCTGAATGCGGCGCTCGCGCAGGAAGTCAAAACCGTGCAGTTCGATTTTGGTGCCCAGCGGGATCATGCCCACAATCGTCGACAAGCCCCGGGGACGCAGCATGGAAAAAGAAGCTTCGGTGGTGGGCTTGAGGCCGATGCACTCGAAGGCGTAATGCACGCCACCTTTCGTCATCTCGACGACCTTGGCCACCATGTCCGGGTCTTTGGCGTCCACGCCGTCGGTCGCACCGAAAATCTTGGCCATCTCCAATTTGGCGGGGTCGATGTCAATCGCAATGATGCGGGCGGCGCCCGCCAAATGCGCCGCATGGATGGTGGACAGGCCGACACCGCCGCAGCCAAGCACCGCCACGGTCGTGCCAGGCTCTAAGCGGGCACTGTGCACCACCGAGCCATACCCCGTGAGCACGCCGCAACCCAGCAAGGCCGCCAAGTCCAAGGGCATGTCTTCGCGTATTTTGACCACCGCGTTTTCATGCACCAGCATTTGCTCGGCAAAACTCGAAAGGTTGAGGAACTGATTCAGGTGTTCGCCCTTCCACTTCAGACGCTTGGCAGCGCCAGGGGGCATTTTGACGGCGGTGTTGTTGCACAGCGATTGGTGACCCGTGACGCAGTATTCGCAATGGCCACAGAACACCGATAAACAGGAAACCACATGATCGCCGGGTTTGACGTGGGTGACGTCTTCGCCCACCGCTTCGACCACACCCGCAGCTTCATGTCCCAGCACAGTGGGCACGAGCGTGGGGTATTTGCCTTCGATGAAATGCAGGTCGCTGTGGCACAGACCGCTGACACGGGTCCGCACCAGCACCTCGTTGCGCTTGGGATTTTCGATCTCGATGTGCTCGATGGTCATGGGCTGACCTGGGCCATGAAAAATAGCGGCTTTCACTTTATAAACTCCTACAGGTTATGACTTGTTTGGGGATACCGGCGGCTTGATCTTGAGGCAGTGCATCACCACCTGGAACAGCCAATGGCCGAGATCCGGGTCGTTCAAAGGCAGGGTGTTCACCGGATGTGCAATGCTGTTGATCAAATGCCCACTCAGGATTTGAAAGCCCACCAGAAGTTGCTGTCGTGCCCCGTCATTGGAGACTCGCCCAGACTTACCGACAATCAAATCAATGTAGTGGTAATGCAGCATCAACCCGATATCTCTCACCGGCTGCCAGTCCTCGCTGCCATTGATGCTGTGTTGCAAGGCGGCGCGAATCACAGACGCGTACTGTCGATTGGTTTCCACATAATGGTCTACGCACAGTCGCACCGTCTGCGCCAACGTCAAGCCTTTGACGTTGGCCTGGGTCAGGTTGGCGCGCACCCCAGTTTTCAAGGTGTCGCTGATGCTTTCAATCAGGTATTCAAAAAAAGCTTCTTTGTTGCGAAAGCGCAGATAAAAAGAGCCGATGGAGCAGCCTGCGCGGGCAGAAATCTGCGCAATAGAAATATCCGGGTAATGGCTGCTCCGCAATAAATCAAGGCCCGCCTGCAGAAACTTTTCACGGGTTTGTTCGGACCGTTGCTGCTTCGCGGGAAAGGCCTTGACCCGCGCCAACTCTGCTTTTTTTCCATGGGTTGAAGGCCGGGGTCTTGATGGCGTAGGGGCAATCATTGAACGGGACGACACATGGGCCTTTCAAAAGAAAACCAAGCAACATGAATTGAGATTCACAATAATTCAGGCGCTGAAGGCTTGTCAAGCTGAAGCTTTCAAAACTAGGGAGAAACCATGTACCCGGCGCCGATCCGCTCAATGGCTGGGTAGTGATAAAGGCCCTGCTGGTGCACCGCGTGGGGCAGATAAAGGCGAATCGCCACGTAAAAAGCCTCATTCGGCGCGGGCAGCCAATTGCTCGGCTGATGGGGCGGCAGATGACCCAGCCAGAGCGTGAGACCGCCATCGGCATCGTTGCTCAGCCCTGGCGTCCGGTCACCGATGGCGTAACGTTGTTCAGGATGGTCGTAAAACAGATAGTCGGCCTTGCGGTACAAGGTCAGTGACCAAAAAGCGCCCACCTGTGGCAAGCCACCTGGGGGGAAACGTAATTTGTAGTGGCTGCCGCCATGCAGGACTTGACCCTGACTGTCCCGAAAAGCCAGCAAATAAAGCACCTCGTGCGCGCCCAAAATACCGATGTAAGCCCGGGCCACGCGCGCACGGGTCAGCCAATCGCCGTTGAAGTTGTCTTGTACTTCCACAGCCGCCTTCCAGCCACCTTGGAGGTCCGCGTCAGTGGGTGTGTCGAGTTCTTGCAGGGTCGCGGTCAGCGCTTGCTGTAGCAACCCCTGGTCGGTGGGCGCTGGCAAGCCTGGGCCAATCCCGATCCCTAGCGCAGCCCACGCTTGCAATTCAGGTGCATCTGAACTGGGCGGCGGATTGATCGCCATTTCGTGATTGACCACGCGCACAAAGGTCGCTGCATCTTGGGGCAAAGCCTGTGGCTGCACGCTGCATTCGTAGACCCGTTGGGCGGGCTGGCCATCGGGGGTGATGATGGCAAAGGCGTCTTGCAAGGCGTGCACTGGGGCCATGTCTTCATCGGCATGGGCCAAGATACGGCCCAGCACCCACACGCTGTCCGTGGGACAAGGTACAGCGGTGTACCCCGCTGGCACTTCGCCTTGCCACTGCGGACCGAACAACCAAAATTTTTGCGCAGCATTGCCCGTGGTGCGCGTGCCCAGGTGCGCAAAGGGATTGGTGTAGATGTCTATCAAGCCCAACACGTAATAGCGTGAACCGGTGTCGGGCGTGTGAATGCACAAGGGGCCTTGGCTGATGTCCAGCCAGGCGTTGGTGTACAGCGTGTCGTTGTTCGGGGTGACCACACGGCGGTCGCTGGCGTTGAGCAGTCTGCGTGAATGAGAAAACAGGTTGATCCAGCGCCGCAGGGACTCCGGGCCGCCTTGCGCATCAGCGTACTCACCACGGGGCGTTTTACGCAAGGTGCTCGATGAGCGCATGCGCGCCATTTCGTAAACCGGCAGGGCATAAATAATGGCGCGACGCGCCAAGGCATGCATATCGTTCATTTGCGCAACATCCGGTTGATACGTTCCCACATTTGGGAGTCGTTGGCTATAAATCGAGTGAACTCTTCCGTGCCCAAATAGGCGGCTTCACCGCCGGCGCTCACCAAGCGGTTTTGCGTATCGGCCTTTTGCACCGCGGCTTTGATGCTGGCTTCCAGTTTGCGCATCACCGCCAGGGGTGTGCTGGCCGGTGCGTGCAAGCCATACCAAGAGATGACGGTGGCCTCCGGATAGCCGGCTTCGGCCATGGTGGGCACATCGGGCAATTGCAGGGAGCGGGACGAGCTCGTGGTGGCCAGCGCCCGCAACTTGCCTGATTTGACATGCGGATACGCCACGCTGGACGGCAACACCGACATCGAAAAAGTGTTGTTGATCAGATCGATGGCCAGTGGCGGGGCCCCCTTGTAGGCAATGCCCTCCAGCTCGATGCCGGTTGTCGACTTCAGAATTTCAACCGACATGGTTTGCGTGGTTCCACTGCCGGGATCACCAAACTGCCACATCGGTTTGGCGCGTCGCGCCATCTCCACATACTCCCGCACAGTCCGGGCCGGTGAAGCGGTCGGCACGCACATGAAACTCGGTGACATCGAAAAACGCGCCAAAGGCACAAAGTCTTTGGGGGCCCAGCGCAGGTTGTTTTCGATCAACGGGTTGTTGATCAGGTAAGGCGCAGAAACCAGCAAGGTGTACCCATCGGCCGGTGAACGCGCCACGGCCTCTGCCGCGATATTGCCGTTGGCGCCCGGCCGAGCGTCGACCACCACGGCCTGCCCCAACTCACTGGCCAAACCTTGCGTCATGGCCCGGGTTTGTAAGTCGACCACGCCGCCCGCCGGATAGGGAACAATGACTTTGACGGGTTTGGCGGGAAAGAACTCATCGGCCCATGCCCAACCCGTGGATTGGGCCCACAAAGCCAATGCGCTCAGGTTCAGGGTTCTGCGTTTCATCGGTGTCTCCTGGTCTTGTCGAAAAGAATTCAGCGCACGCCCGATTGGGCATCGGCCATGCGCACCATGTCCGTCAGTCGGGGGCCAATCGTTTTCAGTAATTCTTGCGGCTTCACGCGGTAGCCGGGCACAGCGCAATTAAAAAGCAGTTGCCGCGATCCGTATCGGATGCGCGAGGCCACGCCCACGGCCAACACCCCCAAACCCGCGTCGCCCAGGTTGATGGCGAAACCACGCTTTCGATAATGCGTCAGGCTTTCTTCCACGCCGACCCAGCAACGCGCGTGGTCTTCGGGTCTTTGCTGACGAATGCGTTCCAGGGTTTGTGATCGCTCTTTTTCTTCGAGGGATGCCAGCAGCGCGCGGCCCATGGCCGTTTCGACAATGCCGCGCACAGCGCCCACGGCGGGTCGTTTCAAGGTCCCTTGCTCATGGGTGCATGACTCCAGGTAGACCACGTCCAGATCCAGGGCCACACCGATCGACACCGCGCCCATCATTTGCGTGGCCATGGCCTGCATCGCGGGTCGCAACTGGTTGATCAAAGGGGTGCTGATCAGGTAGGGGTAACCCAAGGACACAATGGCCGGGCCGATAAAGTAACGGTCCAGTCGCTCGTCATGGTCCAGATAGCCCATGGTTTGCAGCGTTCGACACAGCCGCGAAATCGTGGGGCGCGGGATACCCAGCCGTTTGGCCAGTTCGCTGTTGGCGTGAGGTCGAGGGTCACTCACAAAGCACTGCAAAATCATCATGCCCTTGGCCAGCGTTCCCGCAAAGCTCGGGTTGTCCTCGCGCAAGAGTTGCAACTCGCTTTGGTCACGGAGGTGTTGGGGTGCGGATGGGGCGCGCATGGCTGAATGGTGGCTGGCCTGTTGAAAGAGTTCGATAGATGTTTCAATATTTGAAACACACGTTCACACCTTAAGCACAATCGCGCACCATGGCAAGCATGATTCGAGACCCTGAAAAACTTCAAACCTTGCTCACCGATGTTCGGGCCTTTGTGCGCGAGCGTTGGCACCCTCTGGAAAAAAAAGTTGAAGAACTCGACCATGTTCCAGAGGACATCGTCGAGGAACTGCGGCAACGCGGTTTTTTTGGCTGGAGCATTCCTGAGGCTTATGGCGGCCTGGGTTTGAGCACCGAAGAGTTGATACTGGCGGCCTTTGAGCTTTCGCAAGCTTCTGTTGCCTTGCGCGCCAGGGTGGGAACCAACACAGGCATTGGCTCTGAAGCTTTGGTGGCCGATGGCACAGAAACGCAAAAACAACGCTGGCTGCCGCGCATGGCCACAGGCGAGTTGACCGGCTGTCTGGCATTGACCGAGCCCGATGCAGGCTCGGAAGCCACGAATGTGCAAACCACCGCCCGCTTGGACGGCGACCACTATGTTTTAAATGGCCGCAAGTGCTACATCACCAATGCGCCTTTGGCCGATGTGTTCACCGTTGTGGCCCGCACCGACACCCACAGCAAAGGCAGTTCCGGTTTATCGGCATTTATCGTAGAGAGAGGCACACCTGGTTTGCGCACCGGACCCGCTTACAAAAAAATGGGCCAAGCGGGCTCACCGGTGTCCGATGTGTACTTTGAAGATTGCCGCATTCCGGTGGGCAACCTGATTGGCGGTCAAGAAGGTGTGGGCTTCAAGACCATCATGAAGGTCCTCAACAAGCAGCGCTTGCACTTGTCCGCCTTGTGCACCGGACCGGCCATTCGCATGGTGGAGCTGGCGATCGCGCACACCCAGCAACGGCAACAATTTGGTCAACCGGTAGGCAATTTTCAGCTGCTGCAAGCGATGGTGGCCGACAGCCAGACCGAGATTTATGCGGCACGCTCCATGATTTTGGAAGCCGCACGTGCACGCGATCGCGGCGAGGATGTGGCACTGACTGCATCGATGTGCAAGTACTTTGCCTCTGAGATGTGTGGTCGTGTAGCCGACCGCTGTGTGCAGATGTTCGGTGGCGCGGGCTATGTTGCAGACTTCAGCCCTATCGAACGCTATTACCGCGATGTGCGGTTATTCAGGTTGTACGAAGGCACCAGCCAAATCCACCAGATGAACATTGCCAAACACGTGCTGCGCGAGCATGGGGCCGCTTGAATCACCACACCGTCTTTTATAGATTGCCATTTGGAGACACCATGACTTCTCATTTTTGTGTGCGCCGCACCTTGGCTTTGCTGGGGTTCAGTGTGTGGGCGTTGGTCGCGCAGGCCGCCGACTATCCGAGTCAACCCATCAAAGTGATCGTGCCTTTTCCGGCAGGTGGCAGCACGGATTTGGTGACTCGCGCCTTGGCGGTTGAATTGGGGGCCGTGCTCAAACAGACCGTGGTGGTGGACAACAAAGCCGGGGCGGGCAGCTTGCTCGGCTCCGAGTTCGTAGCCAAAGCCCCTGCCGATGGCTATACCCTGTTGATGGCCGGACTGACCAATGTCTTCTTGCCGTATGTGCACAAGAATTTGCGGTTTCATCCCGTAGACGATTTTGCCAATATCGGGCTGGTCGCCGACTTGCCCAATGTGATCGCCGTGAATGGGGCCACGCCCTATAAAAAACTCGATGACTTGATCAAAGCCGAAAAAGCCAAGCCCAAAAGCATCAATTTTGCGTCGGCCGGCGTGGCTACGCCATCGCATTTGGTGTGTGAAATGGTCAATTTCCAGGCAGGTACCCAGCTCGACCATGTGCCTTACAAAGGCAATGCCCCAGCCGTGGCGGACCTGATGGGCGGCCACATTCCCGTGATGTGCAATAACTTGGGTGGCACCCTGCCCTATATGAACAGCGGGCAAATTCGTATCTTGGCCCAAACAGGCAAGACGCGTTCTAGCGCTGTCCCCGATGTCCCCACATTTGCCGAACTGGGTATCTCTGGCCTGGAAGCGGGTTTGTGGATGGGTCTGGTCGCGCCCAAAGGCACGCCGTCAGAAGTCATTAAAACGCTGAACCTGGCCTTGACCAAAGCCATGGCCTCCGCCGCACTCAAGGACAAGCTGCAGCAATTGGGCGCCACACCCTTGCCCACGGCGGTGACTGCCTTTGATGAACGCGTGCGCCAAGATCGAAAGGCCTGGGATCCGATGCTCGGCAAACTCAACCTGTCAGGCAATTGAGGTGAGTCATTCTGCAGAACCCTCTCTAGGGCCTTTGCGCGGGGTGCGCATCCTGGACCTGGCTACCGTGGTGGCCGCCCCGTTGGCAGGTACCTTGTGCGCTGACATGGGCGCCGAGGTGATCAAGGTTGAATTGCCCCAGGGCGGCGATGCCTTACGCACACTCGCCCCTGTTTGGAATGGGCACGAATTATTTTGGAAAGTCGCCAACCGTGGCAAACAAGGAATCACGCTCGATGTGAGGCAAGCTGCGGGACGTGACCTGTTGCTGCGCATGTTGCCGCAGTTTGATGTTTTGATCGAAAACTTCCGCACTGGCACGATGGATGCGTGGGGTTTGGATATGGCGACCTTGCACGCGCACAATCCGAATTTGATTGTCTTGCGGTTGACGGGGTTTGGCCAAACCGGCCCCTATGCCAAGCGTCCAGGCTTTGCCCGGGTGTTTGAAGCCATGAGCGGTTTGACGCATTTGACTGGAGAAGCCGACGGCCCTCCGCAACACATGAACTACCCCTTGGGGGATGCGATTGCGGGTTTGTTTGGCGCGTTCTCCATTTCAACTGCCTTGGCCGAACGGGCGCGAACACCGCCCGCGCAGTACACCGGTTGCGAGATCGATTTGGCGGCTACAGAGGCTTTATTTCGTTTGCTCGACCCCTTGGCCGCTGAGATGCAATTCATGAACGTGGTCAGGCAACGCAGTGGCTCGCGTGCCACCTACACCGCGCCGTCCAATGTTTTTGAAACCGCTGATGGCCAATGGATCACCATTGTGGGAACCGGTAATCCCATTTTTGAGCGCATTTGCAAAGCCATGAACCGCAGCGACTTGCTGACGGATCCGCGTTTTATCAACAACCTGGAAAGAACCCGCCATTTGATGGAACTGGACCAAGAAATTGCCAATTGGTGCAAACAACACCCCATCGCTTTTGTGATGCAGCAACTGGACTCGCAAGAGGCGCCTTACAGCCGCGTCAACTCCATAGCGCAAGCGGCGCAAGACCCTCATTTCATGGCGCGGCAGGCCTTGATTGATTTGCCTGATGCAGACCTGGGCAGCGTCAAAGCACCCTGCATTGTTCCCAGGTTTGCCGGGAGGGATTTGCCGGTTCCCCACACCGGCCCGCACCGAGGTGAACACAATGAAAAATTTTATGCCTCACTGAACCTGAGTGAAATCGAACTCGCCCAATTGCGAAGCCAAAAAATCATTTGAATTGAGGTTGCAAGGCCAGACTTTGGGGCCAGATGCTCAAGACAGTGCAGGCACCGGCTGATACCAAGGCACATCGGCCCTGGTGCCGTAGCGCCGAACACGGATATTCGCTTGCTCACCGTGACCGGCAAAGTTCTCCATGTGGCACAAACGCGAGCAGTACTCGCCCATCAGCGCGCTGGCTTCATCGGTCAAGACCTTTTGGTAGGTGCAGGTCTTCAGGAACTTACCGACCCACAGCCCACCGGTATACCGAGCACTCCGGTTGGTGGGCAGGGTGTGATTGGTGCCGATCACTTTGTCACCAAAGCTCACGTTCGTGCGTGGCCCCAAGAACAGTGCGCCGTAGTTGGTCATGTTGGCCAAGAAGTAATCGGGGTCACGCGTCATGACTTGAACATGCTCGGAGGCGATTTCGTCTGCCTTTTGCAGCATCTCTTCATAGGTATCGCAGACAATAATTTCGCCATACGCCGCCCAGCTTTGTGAGGCGATTTCGGCGGTTGGCAATATTTGCAGCTGCCGTTCTATTTCAGCGAGGGTGTCCTTGGCCAGCTTTTCGCTGTTCGTCAGCAAAATGGCCGGTGATGTGGGGCCATGTTCAGCTTGACCCAGCAGGTCGACCGCACACATCTCGCCGTCGACGGAGTCATCGGCAATCACCAGCGTTTCCGTTGGTCCGGCAAACAGGTCGATCCCTACACGCCCATAGAGTTGTCTTTTGGCTTCAGCGACGAACATATTTCCGGGACCCACCAGCATGTCCACAGGGGCAATATGCTTGGTTCCCACGGCCATCGCCACGACGGCCTGAACGCCGCCCAAGACCAAAATTTCGTCTGCGCCGGCCATGGCCATGGCGGTCACGATGGCCGGATGGGGTTTGCCCTGGTAGGGTGGTGCCGTGGAGACGATGCGTTTGACGCCCGCGACTTTGGCGGTCAATACGCTCATGTGGGCTGAGGCCAAGAGCGGATATTTGCCACCTGGGATGTAGCAACCGACTGCGTTCACAGGCACGTGCTTGTGCCCCAAGATCACGCCGGGATAGGTTTCCACCTCCACGTCTTTCATGGAGTCGCGTTGTATCTGTGCAAAGTTGCGAACTTGTTTTTGAGCGAAGGTAATGTCCTCGATTTCCCGCGCTGACAAGCTTTTACGCGCCGCTTCAATGTCCGCCTGCGAAAGACGGAATTCCGCAGGGTCCCAATGGTCAAACTTTCGGCTGTACTCCCGAACGGCGACATCACCGCGCGCCTCAATATCCTGGATGATGGCCTCGACTGTCTGCCGTACCTTGGAGTCGTCCTCCGCCTTGACTTGCGAGTTTTTACCGCGCTTCAAATACTTGATCATGGCTTCTTTCCTGTGATGTTGAGATCGTTGTTCACTGAATTATTGGTGTTTTGTCAGGCCTATCAAACACTTTAGCAGTCGGTGGCGAAAGCGTTGTTCCGAAAGACCTTCGTGTCATTCTGAAAAAGATCAGGGAATTCCGCCCTACTGGGATCGACTGACGAACGCTTCAAAAAGAATGCTGCGCAGCCACCGATGGGCGGGGTCGTTGTTAACACTTTTGCTCCAGTGCAAATGCGCGTCAAAAACGGGGGAGCGAAACGGCAGAGGCAGTTGAGCCAGTCTGCGGTTGTCTGCGAAGGCGTCTGCAATGGCGTCAGGCACTGTCGCAATCAAATCTGTGTAAGAAAGAATTTGCGGCAAACTCATAAAGTGGGGCGTGGTCAGTGCGGCGTTGCGGTGAATGCCACGCTTTTGCACGTAGGTTTCCAAAAGCCCCTGGGTACGGGTGGGTGCCTCCACCACCACGTGCCGAGCTTCGGTGTACTTCTTCAGACTGAAATCTCGAATTAAATTTCGGTTATCGGCACCACAAATACACACAAAGCCGTGCTGCCCAATTCGTCTTCGAACAAATTCTGCCGACATCAGGTCGGGAAAATAACCCAGCGCCAGGTCAACCTGACCTTCAGAAAGTGCGCGCTGCAATTGCGGCTGTGCGGTGACCACCACGCGAAGTCGAACGCGCGGTGCAACTTGGTTCAAGGCATTCAGCGCTCGAGGCAAATACATCGCCTCCGCCGTGTCCGAAGCGGCGACGCGAAACTCGCGCTCGTCTGTGGCGGGATCAAAGAATGCCTTGTTCATGATCCGTTGTTCAATCAATTGAACCGCCTCACGGATCGGCAATGACAGCTCCTTGGCGCGCGTCGTCGGCTGCATTCCGGCCGCGGTGTTGATGAAGAGCGCGTCTCCCAGGGTTGAACGCAGTCTGGCCAATGCCGTACTCAAACCGGACTGGCTCATCCCCAGGGTCGCTGCGGCCGCGCCCACGCTGCGGTGGTCAAAGATGGCCAAGAATATTTTCATCGACTGAACATTAAAGTTGCCATTCATGTGTTTTTGCTTCTTAAATATTGCACTGCAGCATCTTGAAATGAGATTGTATTGATCTGAATCAAAGATGAATTGGAGTTCTATACTAATCCCAACGTTCAAGGAATTTTTGATGCTGACTCACGAAAAAAATGCGCTTCTCACGCAGTGCGGTCCGGCCGCTCCGATGGGCCGTTTCATGCGCTCATTTTGGATTCCTGCCATGACAGCAGCGGAAGTGCCGACCGCTGACGAAGCGCCTGTGCGCCTGACCTTGCTGAGCGAGCGCTTGGTGGTGTTTCGTGATACCCAAGGCCGCGTGGGTGTCATGGAAGAAAACTGCCCACATCGAGGCGCAAGCCTTTTCTTCGGCCGCAATGAGGAAGGCGGACTTCGCTGCGTTTACCACGGTTGGAAATTTGACGTGGACGGCAATTGCTTGGAAATGCCGGCAGAGCCTGCCACCAGTCGCATGTGCCAAAACGTCAAGGCTCGCGCCTATCCAGCGCGGATCGCCGGTGCACTGTTATGGGTCTACATGGGCGATGCACAAACTGTTCCCGATCTGCCGGCATTCGGTTTTATCGGTCAACCTGATGCCCATCTCTATGCGTCCAGGTGGCACCAAGAGTGCAATTACGCGCAGGCGATGGAAGGCGAATTGGACAGCGCCCACGTCAGCTTCTTGCACCAAGAATTGAACAAAACCAATCCCGACCCCCAGGCACTGACTGGCAAATATTTTCAAGAGGACACAGCGCCTCTTTGGAAAATCCTGCCCAACGGGGCGGGTTTTATGGCTTGCAATGGACGACGTGTGGATGGCGACAAGCGTTATTGGCGCCTCAATCAGTTCCTGCTGCCTTTCTTCACCATGATTCCTCCACGCCCCGGCGATGCGCAACTGGTGCGCATGTGGGTTCCGATGACCGATGAGCGCTGCTGGGTGATCTGCGTCAGTTGGCGTCCGGACGGACCTTTGAATGAAAAAGAACTTGCGGCCTGGCGCAATGGAGAGAACTCACACCGCAAAGTCGTGCCCGGTACCACGCTACCTGTCGAACGGTTGGACAACGATTACTTGATTGATCGACAGGAACAAAAGACTGTTTCGTTCACCGGCATCAAGGGCATTCGCGCGCAAGATGCCATGGTCACCGAGACCGCGGGGCCGATTGCGGACCGAACTCGAGAGCACCTCGGATCGAGCGACATCGCTGTGGTGGCGATGCGCCGTGTCCTCATGGAAGGCGCGACAGAATGCGTTGACTCTGGCCAACCTCACCCGGCGGCAGCCAATCCCTGGCTCTACGCTGTGCGGGCGGTTCAGGCGGTCCTGCCAGGGGACCAAAGCCTGGATACTGCTGAGGAGTTTCTATTACCTGCCCGGGCCAAGCCGCCCTCGCCCACTTCAGTTCATTGAGAGCTTTGGAAATGCAAGCCACATCGTCCTTAGACGCACATCCCGCTTTGGTTCATCCACGGAACTATCGCCACATCGAAGTTCAGCCGCTGACAGGGGTTCTGGGTGCGGAAATTTTCGGCGTCGATCTTCGCCAACCACTGGCCCCCGAGGTCTGGGCAGAAATCCGCGATGCCTTTGCTGACCACCAGGTGATCCTGTTCCCAAACCAACAGCCGACGCATGAACAACACCTCCGCTTTGCCCGTGGATTTGGCCAAGTGATTCAGCTGCCCCAATTGCGCAGTGTGGAAGATCATCCCGATGTCCAAATGATTCGCCGTTTGGCCAGTGACACCGGCCGCGTGATTGGCGAGAACTGGCACGCGGACAGCACCTACATGGATGAGCCTCCCCTGGCCGTCGTGATGCGCGCTGTCGATGTCCCATCGTATGGGGGCGATACCGGCTTCCTCAGCATGTACGCTGCCTACGAGGCGCTCTCACCGGCCTTCAAGGAACTGATTGCGCCATTGAATGTGGTGCACAGCGCGACGCGCATTTTTGGCTCGGCCTATCTTGCACAAAATCGCCGCTACAACGCATCGGGCGCCAAATCTGACATGAACGTGGAATTAGGTGACCGAGAAATTGCGCATCCACTGGTCTGCACGCATGAAGTCAGTGGACGCAAGTTCCTGTACCTGAATAAAACCTACACGCAACGCATAGAGGGTTTCACCAACGAAGAAAGTGGCCCGATACTGGCTTTTTTATACGATCATTGCGCCCGTTTCGATTTCACCTGCCGCGCGCGGTGGCGTAAAGATCAAATCTTGGTGTGGGACAACCGCTGCACGATGCACCGCGCCATTCCGGATTACGCAGGCCAGGACCGATTGATGACCCGAGTCACGATTGCAGGCAAGCGACCACAGCGTTAACACCCCTACCCACAGGAGCATCCCCTATGCAAAACCTAAAAACTCATCGCCGCAGAACCCTGCAGACCCTCATGAGCACCCTGCTTGTGAGTCTGCTTTCAGTGCCCTTCAGCCAGTCGGTTTGCGCTGCCGATTTCCCGACAAAACCAGTGACCTTGGTGGTGCCGTTCGCAGCAGGTGGCGGGCTTGACGTGACGGCTCGCATCATCGCAGAAAGGCTCAAAGATGAACTGGGTCAACCCGTCGTCATTTTGAACAGACCCGGTGCAGGCAGCTCTGTCGGCGCCAGGGTCGTGGCCGTGGCGCCGGCCGATGGTCACACGCTGTTCTTTACATCGGGATCGGCATTCGCCTTTGCCAACCTGCTGGTGCCGAACATGGAACTCAAGCTGCAGGACTTTGCGCCTGTGGCCGCAGTGGCTTCCAACCCCGCCGTGATTGTGGCCAGCACCAAGGTGCAAGTTAAAACACTGGCCGAGTTGGCCGGGTATGCCAATTCGGCTGACATCAGCTTTTGCAGCACCGGGTCGGGTGGGCTCAACCATCTGCAATTAGAAATGTTCCGAAGTGTCGTCAAATCAAAAACAGGCAAGAACTACAACGTGACGCATGTGCCCTACAACGGCCTGGCACCGGCGTTAACGGGGATCCGTGACGGCAGTGTTCAAGCTTGTATGTTGCCCTACACCGCACTTGTCAAAAACCTGAATGGCAAGGAACTGCGCGTTTTGGCTGTCCAGAGTAAGGGGCGTTTGCCTTGGCTGCCCGATGTGCCGACCACCGGGCAATTGGGCTACCCAGAAATGGACGGCAACGACTCGTTTGTGAACATCGCAGCGCCCAAAGGCACGCCAGAGCCTGTCATTGCCAAGCTGGAAAGCGCATTGCAAAAAACAATGCAAGACGCCAACGTTCGCAAGAAGCTCGATGAGTTGGAGGTTCAGGCCTTGTTCATGGGCAGCCGTGAGACCCACAAATGGCTCGAGGATGAAGTCCGAAAATTCAGCACCATCATCCGCGACGCAGGACTGTCAACCAAGTGAGCATGCGGGTCAATCGAGGAGATGAATCAATGAGTGCTTTCAGTCGACGGGATGTGTTCAAAGGATTGGTCAGTGGGTTTTCTGTTGGATTTTTACCCGAGCTGTATGCGCAAACCTCAGCTGGCCAATTCAAACCCTCGCGTCCTGTCAAACTCATCTCCCCACTTCAGGCGGGCGGCGCCACCGATGCCATCATTCGACCCATCGCGCAAAAACTCAGTGAACTGTGGGGGCAAGCGGTCATTGTTGAAAACAAGCCCGGCGGTGGCACCATCGTGGGAACGCAGTTCGTGGCGCAAGCCGCGCCGGACGGCCACACGGTAGGTGTGGTGATCAGCGCTTTGACCATCAATCCAAGTTTACGCAACGATCTGCCCTACGACACGTTCAAAGACATCACGCCTGTGACTCAAATTGGCACGGTCACCAGTGCGCTGGTTGCCCATCCGAGTCTGCAAGCCAATACGTTGCAAGAGGTGATCGATTTGGCCAAAGCCAAGCCGGGCGCTTTGTCTTGGGCTTCTTTGGGTATTGGAACAGCCGGGCACATCACCGGCGAGTTGCTGCGCAAGAGGGCCGGGATTGACATCGTTCACGTCCCCTTTGCGGGCAGCAGTGGCGCATACAGAGAGCTGCTTCCGGGGCGCATTCAGATGGGCTTTGTGGTTTTGGAGTCAGCGCTGTCGCATGTGAAGGCGGGCAAACTCAAAGTCATCGCATTGTGCGATCGAAAAAAAAATAAATTATTTCCCCATATACCGCTGCTGGATGACACCCTGAAAGGTCTGAGTTACGACGGTATTTTTGGCCTGATCGCCCCAGCCAACTTACCCGCAGAAATTTTGAAAAGCTTGCACGCAGATATTCTGAAAGTCCTGGCTGACCCCGAAATCAAACTTCAACTTGACCGTCAATCCATGGACATTCTTGCTTCAAGTCCGTCAGATTTTGCAAATGCCATTCGCGCAGACGTGAATCATTGGAAGAACGCAGTCAAGGAGTCCAACGCCAATGTCAGTTGACGGAACGCTCTTCAACAAAATTTGGAATCGCCATGTGGTCGCCGATCTGGGCGAGGGTTTCAATCTTCTGTATGTAGACCGGCATGTGGTGCCTGATTTCAACGGCAGTGCATTCACCCGACTGCGGGACCGTGGCTTAAAGGTCAGAAAGCCAGAGTTGACATTTGCCACGGCGGACCATTCTGTGTCGACCGATCCCCACACAGCGGACGCGCTGCAAAATCTGAATCCCCATGTGCAAAATTTGCGCAAAGAAACCCAAGAATTTGGCGTCAAGCATTTCGACATTGGACAGATCGGGCACGGCATTGTTCACGTCATCACGCCCGAAATGGGCATTGCCTTGCCTGGCTTGACGGTCACGATTGGCGACAGCCATACATGCACCCATGGCGCCCTGGGCGCCTTGGCCTGGGGCGTGGGGCAAGGTGAAATTGTGCATATTCTGGCCACTCAGACCTGCGTTCAACAAAAACCCAAAACGATGCGAGTGAACCTGGAGGGTGCCTTGCCGCCAGGCATTGGGGGCAAAGACTTGGTTCTTTTTATCATTGGCCAATTGGGCGTTGCGGCGGGCAACGGTTTCGCGGTGGAATATGCTGGCTCCGCAATTGAGAGTTTGCCCATGGAGTCCCGATTTTCTTTGTGCAACATGTCCGTCGAGTGGGGCGCACGTTATGGAATGATCGCCCCAGATCAAATCACCTTTGATTACATTCAGGGCCGCCCCTATGCGCCCAAGGGCGACAAGTGGGAGGCAGCCCTCCAAGACTGGAAATTGCTTGCGACTGATTCAGACGCCGTGTTCGACCACGAAGTCACCTTGAATGTGACGGGCATGAAACCCCAAATCACTTGGGGTAACAGTTTGGACATGGTCACCTCGATCGATGGCAGAGTCCCTTTACTCAACCATCTCAAAGATGCGTCTCAGCATGCCAATACCAAGGCATCCATCGCTTACATGGGTTTGCAAGAAGGTGAAGAACTCTTGGGGTTGACTGTCCATCGGGTGTTTATAGGATCGTGTACCAACAGTCGGATCTCTGACTTGCGGGCTGCAGCAGCCATTGTCAAAGGCCGCAAAGTGGCTGCCCATGTGAAAGCTTGGGTTGTCCCTGGCTCCGAAATGGTCAAAAGACAAGCTCAACAAGAAGGTCTGGATCAGATCTTTCTCGCTGCGGGGTTTGAATGGAGAAATCCGGGTTGCTCCATGTGCTTGAGTGCAAATGGCGAAACCATCGGTCCTGGTGAACGTGCAATTTCAACCGCCAATCGTAATTTTGCCGGCCGCCAAGGTCCTGGGAGTCGAACGCATATTGCATCCCCTGCTGTGGCTGCAGCTTCAGCTTGTGCGGGGGTCATTGCAGATCCAAGTCAGATCCTTGGGCAGGAGTCAACGGCATGACGGCCTTGGTCACGCTGCAAGGTGTCGCTGCTTCTTTGATGAAGTCAGATATCAACACCGACACCATTGCCCCATTGGTCAGAGCGGGTCAGGGCCTTCAGCCTGCCGGTATTCGAAGTTCTTCGGAATTAGCTCAGCGGCTTTTTGGCCCTTGGCGATATGCCGCTGATGGGCAAGAAAATCCCGATTTTGTGCTCAATCAAAAGCCATTCCGAGAGGCTAAATTTTTGATCGCTGGTGATAATTTTGCTTGTGGCAGTTCGCGTGAGACGGCCGCAACGATGCTGCAAGCCTTTGGTATCCGATGCGTTATTGCGCCCAGTTTTGGCTTGATTTTTAAAGACAACTGCTTCAGAAATCACATGCTGCCCTTGGTCTTGCCCAGCGATGACATTGAAAAGCTCAGCGTCATGGCGACGCGTCAAGAGCAGTTTTCATTGGACCTGACTGATGGCACTTTGAAGACTTCATCAGGCTTTGAAATTTCATTCTCTCTGCCTCTTTTCAGGCAAGAGATGTTGCTCAATGGCACAGATGAAGTGTCGACCACCTTGCATCGTGAGCAAGCGATTCATCGCTATGAAGCCGACGTTGCCCAAAGCAGGCCCTGGGAGCAATTGACGGGGTAAAAAATTTTCCCTTTGTCGTTCTGCTTTGCCTTGGGCAATGTCGCTAAGCGTCCTTCAGCAGCCTGCGCAACACCTTGCCCGCGCCCGTGGCGGGCAAGGCATCGATGAAGCGCACCTCGCGCGGGGCCTTGTAGGTGGACATGTTCTCGCGTGACCATCCGATCAGCGTCTCGGCACTGAGCTCTTGGCCAGGCTTTTTCACTATGAAGGCGCGAATCACCTCGCCCTTGGTCGGATCGGGGATGCCGATCACCGCCGCCTGCGCCACCGCCGGGTGTTTGATGAGGATGGTCTCCACCTCTTCAGGGAACACGGCATAGCCGGAGACTTTAATCATTTCCTTGAAGCGTCCGGTGAAGGTCAGATAGCCGTCTGCGTCCATGTGCCCCATGTCGCCGGTGTGCACCCAGCCACCCTGCAGAGTTTTGGCGGTGGCCTCGGGCTTGCGCCAATAGCCTTTGAAGTTGCCGATGCTGCGCAGCACGATCTCGCCCGACTGCCCCACCGGCAGCTCGGCCCCGGTCTCGGGGTCGAGAATGCGGATCTCGTTGCCCGGAATCGCCTTGCCATGCGCGCCCCAGCGGATCGCATCCGAGGGCATGTAGGTGTCCACCGTGTGCGTCTCAGACAAACCGTAGGCTGCTTCAAAGGCGGTGCAATTCGGCGCGTAGTCTTGCCACTGCTTGGCCAATGGTTCGGTGAAGGTGATGCCAAAACTGGTCACCGGGTTCATGCGCAGGCTCGACAAATCGTGCTCGCGCACGCTCGGCAATTGCATCACCGCCACATTCATCGGGGCAATGCTGTACCACCAGGTGATGCGGTAGCGGGCAATCGCCTGCGCCGTGGCCAAGGGGTCAAACCGGTACAGCAGCACCGAGGTGGCCCCGGCATACACCGTGACGTTGATGCCCATCAGCATGCCGGCAATGTGGTACAGCGGGGCGATGGCCAACAGCACATCGGCAGGACGCACGCCATTGCAATTGGCCGCCGCCGCGCTTTTGAACAAGGCGTTGCGGTAGCTCAGCATCGCCCCTTTCGGCAGCCCGGTGGTGCCCGAGGTGTAGGTCATCAGCGCCACATCGTCCATGTCGAGCGACACTTTCGGGGCCGAGGCGCCGCTGCGCGTCACGGCTAAAAAATCTTCGGCACCGGCAGGCCAGGCAAAGGTTAGATCGCGCTGGGCCAGCAACTCCGGCGGCACCTCGATCTCAGGCTGCTCGGGCAAGAGCTCGGTGTAGCGCACCACAAACACATGTTCGATGGCGGTCTGCTCTCTGACTTGGTGCACCACGTCGAGCAGGCTGTCGGCCGCGACAATGACGCGAGCCTGCAAATCGCTGAGCTGGTATTGCAGCTCATGCGCTTTGAACAAGGGGCCGCAGGGGCAAACAATCGCACCCAGCTTCTGGATGCCAAAGTGCGCCATGATGTACTGCGGACAGTTGTTCATGAACAAGGCCACCGGCTCGCCCGCGCGCACACCCAACTCGGCCAGGCGCGCGGCAAACGCATCGCTGGCCCGGTCCAGTTCGGCATAGCTGATGCGGCGGCCGTACCAAATATAGGCCGTGTGCGCAGGCTGCTGACGCGCGTGATGCCGCAAAAATTCGTGCAGCGGCACGTCGGGGTGGGTGGCGGCCGTCATGGGCGAACCATCTTGCACTCGGTGCCCTGCGCCAACTCGTTACCGGTGTAGAAGGCCTCGGTCCGGAAGCCGTAGTTGGTTCCCTCCCAACCGACCCGCACCGTCTTGCCGTCCACCGGCGCAATGGTGTTCACCACCTGGGGCAACAAGAGCTGGTGGTCTTCACCGCGCATGCGCACCGGGCCGACCACCGAGTCGAACACCAGGTCTTCCATGGCCTTGGCCACTTTGACGCTGTCGGTGCTGCCTGCTTTTTTCAGCGCAGCCATCAGCATGCGGGGAGTGAACTCGATGCGAGGGGCCAAAAAGTCAGCGCCGGTTTTGGCTTTGTAGGCCTTGGCCAGCGCCTCGGCTTTGGGGGCATCGGCCTGGCCCGGATGCCATTCGGCCACCCAGGTCAGCTTGCCCAGCTTGGCTTGCGAAACCGCCAGCACCGTGCCCGGAATCGAGCCCGCGCTGTGGTTCAGGTAGCGCACGTCGTAACCGGCATCGCCCGCCGCTTTGAGCAGCAAGGTCATGTCCTGCCCCCAGTTGCCGCTGATCACGGTGTCGGCCCCTGCGGCCTTCATCTTCGCCACATAGGGGGCAAAGTCTTTGACGCGGCCAATCGGGTGCAAATCAGAGCCGACAAATTTCACATCGGGCCGGGCCAGGCCCACCAGCTCTTGGCCATAGCGCGCCCATTGCTTGCCGTGCGCGTAGTCTTGGTTAAACAGGTAAACGTTTTTGACGGCCGGATCGCGTTTGACGAAATTGGCCAAGGCCTTCATTTTCATGGCCGTGTTGGCCTCGAACTGGAAGTGCCAAAAGCTGCAGGACTTGCCCGTCAGGTCGGGGTCGATGGAGGAATGGTTCAGCACCAACACCGCCTTGTCCGGGTTGCGTTCGTTGTAGCGGCCGGCTGCCGCGATCAAGGCCGCCACCACGGTCGAGCCCGAGCCCCCGGTGACAATCGCCCGCGCGCCCTGGTCGATGGCCGAGGTCAAGGCGCTTTGGCTTTCCTGCGCCGAGAGCTTGCTGTCAAACTGCAGCAACTCCAGCTTCATGCCGTTTGGCCCACCGCCTTTGGCGTTCAGGTCCTGCACCGCGTATTGCAAGTGCGACAACATGAGCTGGCCGACGTTGGCAAATGGACCGCTCAACGGATCGATGTAGGCGATTTTGTAGGTGTTGTCTTGTGCCAGCGCACCACCAGCTGCCAACACGGTGGCAAAAGAAACGCATTTCAACCAAGGCTGCATGAAGGTCTCCTGAATGTTTTGGGGTAACGCTTACATCTTGCAATCATCCCGGCGGGCTTGGCTGCTGCCTTGGTGACACGGCCTCAGCACGAGCGCTCAGTCATCTCGGTTACAGCCGCACAGCCCCTGCCGCCGCACCATAGAGTTTTCGAACAAGACAGGAGCCACACCTTGATTCACAGAAGACAATTCATGCAGATGGCGGGCTGGGGTATGGGTCTGGGCCTGGCCTCAGGGCATAGCGCCTGGGCCGCTGGCTTTCCAGACAAACCGCTCAAATTGATCATGCCCTACCCCACCGGCGGCG
Organism: Comamonadaceae bacterium; assembly: GCA_947451385.1. Classification (GTDB taxonomy): domain Bacteria; phylum Pseudomonadota; class Gammaproteobacteria; order Burkholderiales; family Burkholderiaceae_C; genus Limnohabitans_A. The sequence goes on from CANFYZ010000001.1 coordinate 113,072, forward strand.
GTGCCGACCAGTGGGCACGCATCGTCTGCGGCAAGGCCGAAAAAATCCTGGGCCAACCGATTGTGTTTGACTACCGCCCCGGCGGCAGCACCACCATTGGCGCGGACGCCGCAGCCCGTGCGCCGGCCGATGGCTACACGCTGCATTTGATTGACAGCACCGCGTTTGCCTATGTGCCGAACATGCGCAAAGTCAATTACGACATCAAAGCCTTCGCCCCCGTGATCCATTTAGGCGCACTGCCCATGGCCTTGGTGGCACACCCTTCGGTGCCGGCGAAAAACCTGCAAGAACTGGTGGCCTATGCCAAGGCCAACCCGGGCAAACTCAATTGCGCCAGCGCGGGCGTGGGCTCACCGCACCACCTGATTGCCGAGTTTTTCAAAATCCGCGCCGGCATCTCTATCAACCATGTGCCCTACAAAGGCGCGGCCCAGTACATGGCCGACCTGGTGGGCGGCCAGGTGGACTTGGCTGTGTCCACCCTGGGGCCTGCCGTGCCGCACATTCAAACCGGACGCATCAAAGCCTTTGGCGTGTCCACCGCCAAGCGCTCCAGCGCCTTGCCTGACGTGCCCAGCATCGCCGAGCAGGGCTTTGAAGGCTTTGACGAAAAGCCCTGGAACTGCTTTGTCACCAACACCGGCACCCCGCCCGAAGCCTTGGAGCGTTTGCGTGCCGTCTTCAGAGCAACGCTGGACGATGCCGAAGTGCTGGCCGCCCTGCGCAAAACCGGGGTCGAAGAAATCGGCACCATGCCCGTGAATCAGATCGCCGAGCAGATGCGCTTGGATGCGGTCAAGTGGGGCGATGTGATCCGGCGCGCCAAAGTCACCATGGACAGTTGAGGCGGCGGCCAGACTAGGGCCGGGCCACTTCAGGGTGCTGATCGAAAGCCGCCCCTTGCGCAAACAGGGCCTGGATCTGCGCGTCCGCGTAGCCCAGTTGTTGCAAGATTTCGCGCGAGTGCTGGCCCAGCCAGGGCGCAGGCGTGCGGATGGTGTTGAGTTCACCGCTGGACTTGATGGGCAGGCCCAATGTTTTCATGGGGCCAATGATGGGGTGCTCCAGGTCGTGCACCATCTGCCGCGCTTGGATGTGCGGGTCTTGCAAGATTTGTTCATAGCCAAACACCGGGCCACCGGGCACGCCCGCGCGGTCCAGTAATTCCACCCAGTGCGCGGTGGGCTGCTGCATCAAAATGGCTTCGATCTCGCGCTCCAGCGCGTCAGCGTTGCGGGTGCGCAGGGCCTGGGTTTTGTATTCCGGGCGATGAGGCCAGTCGGGTTGTGCAATCACTTTTTCACAAAAATCCAACCACAATTTGCCCGAGCCCGCGCCCACGGTCACATAGCCATCGGCGCTGCGGTAGGCCTGGTACGGGGCGGAGCGGCGGTGTCGTGTGCCGGTGGGCGTGGGGATTTCGCCAGAGCCAAAATACGCGCCAAACTCCCACGGTGTCCAGGCCAGACCGGCTTCCAACAAAGAGGTTTCCAGGTACTGGCCGTGGCCAAAACGCAGTTTGCCGATGAACGCCCCCATGATCCCCGACAAGGCGGTGACGCCGCTGGCAATGTCGTTCATGGCGATGCCCACTTTGACCGGTCGCCCACCGGGCTCGCCGGTCATCATCATGATGCCCGACATGCCTTGGGCAATGATGTCAAAACCGCCCTTTTTGCCATACGGCCCGGTCTGGCCAAAGCCAGACATGGAGGCGTAAATCACAGCGGGGTTCAGCGCTCGGATCGCCTCGTAACCCAAGCCCATGCGCTGCACCACGCCGGGTCTGAAATTTTCCATCACGATGTCGGCCTGCGCGGCCAATTTCAAGGCAATGGCCAGCCCCTCGGGGTCTTTCAGATTCAGGGCAATGCTTTTCTTGTTGCGGTTGAGCACGGCAAAGCAATAGGACTCGCCATGGACCTGAGGCTCAAATTGGCGCGAGGTGTCGCCCTTGTCTGCGTTCTCCAGCTTGATCACCTCAGCCCCCATGTCGGCCAGCACCATGCTGCAATAAGGCCCGGCCAACACATTGGTCAAGTCCAACACACGAATTCCTGACAAGGGCAAAGGCATGGCTGCGCTTTCTAAATGAATGTGATGGCCTAGCGGCCCTTGAACTGTGGCTTGCGCTTGGCCATGAAGGCGGTGCGCCCCTCGCGAAAATCTTCGCTGTTGAAGCAGGCCGCCACCAGGCGATCACACAAGTCCACGTCGCGTACGGACTCGTCTTTGACGATCTCGCCAACGATGGTTTTGATGGAGGCCACCGTCAAAGGCGCGTTCGCAGCGATCATGTCGGCATAGTTTTGTACAAAGGCCTGCAACTCGGCCACCGGCACCATGCGGTTGATCAAGCCCATGGCCAGGGCTTCGGGCGCGGTGAATTGACGGGCGGTGAAAAAGATTTCTTGGGCAAAGGCGGGACCCACCACGTCCACCAGTTTGCGCACCCCCTCGTACTCATAGCCCAGGCCGAGCTTGGCGGCGGGCACCGCAAATTTGGCCTGGTCGGTGGCGATGCGGATGTCGCAATTCAAGGCCACCGCCAGCCCACCCCCAATGCAGTACCCCTGGACCATGGCGATGGTCGGTTTGTTCAGGCCTTTGAGAGCTTGCATGCCTTTGGCGGCAATCGCGTCGTATTTTTCCGTTGCGGCAGCCGAGTCGCGTTGGCCTTCAAACTCTGAAATGTCTGCACCCGAGACAAAGGCTTTGTCGCCCGCGCCCTGCACGATCACCACGCGAATGTCGGGGTCGGCCGCAAACGCTTGCGCGGCATCGGCCAGGCCCTGCCACATCTCCAGCGAGACCGCGTTGTGCCGCGCCGGGTTGTTGAAGACGATGCGCCCGACATGCTGATCTTTGTGCGCCAACATCTTTTCGGTTTTCAGCAAAATCATAGGCCTGTCCGTTGTGATCCGTGTTGATCGGTGTTGATATCGGTTTCCAGTATGGTCGGCGCGGCCAGGGCCCGCAGTTACCCCGGTGACAGCGGGGGCGCAACCGCCCCAGGGCGCTGCTATATTGGGTGCTGGCATATTGAGCGCGGGCACCTGTCCGCACGTCCCTTCAAGGAGCGCACCCGCATGATGGATGAGGTATTCAAAGGCTGCAGCATGGGCGACTTGATCGTCACCGCGGTGCAACGCGGTGGTGACCGCGATGCGTTTGTGCTGGGCGACAAGCGCGTGACCTACCGCGACATGGGCCAACGACTGAGCCAAATCATGCAGGTGGTGGACAGCCTGGGCTTGCAGCGGGGCGACACCCTGGCCACCCTGTCGAGCAACCGGCCAGAAGCCTATTTCATTTCGGCCGTGGCCTATTTGCTGGGGCTGCGGGTGTTGTGGATGAACCCCATGTCCTCGCACGCAGACCACTGCTTTCAGGTAGAAGATGCAGACGTCAAACTGATGTTTGTGGACCCTGATTATTTTGGCGAACGGGCGCTGCAGATCGCCCACAGTCTGACCCAGCCGCCCCGCCTGATGGGCCTGGCCGCATGGGACGGGCACCCCGACTTGCCCGCACACATGGCACGCTTCACCGCCCAGCCGCTGGTCTCGCGCAGCCATGTGGACGATGAATGCGCCCTGATTTACACCGGCGGCACCACCGGCAAACCCAAGGGCGTGCTGCACACGCACCGCGTGACGGTGGCCATGACGATGATGCAACTGGCGGATTTCGACTGGCCTGCCATGCCCCGCTTTTTGGCCATGACGCCCATCACCCACGCCGCCGGCGCTTTGATTCCGCCGGTGCTGATGCGCTCGGGCACGGTGATCATGCACCCGGGCTTTGATGTGAAGAACTTCTGCACCTTGGTAGAAAAGCACCGGGTCAACTGCACGTTCATGGTGCCGACCATGATTTATGTGTTGCTGGATTCGCCGGTGCGCCAAGACCATGACCTGCGCAGCCTGGAAACCGTGATGTACGGCGCAGCGCCGATTCTGCCGGCCCGCCTGCAAGAAGCCTTGCAGGAATTCGGGCCGATTTTCATGCAGCTGTACGGCCAGTCGGAAGCGCCCATGGCGGTCACGGTGATGCACAAACACGAGCACGACCCGGTGCGTTACCCGGCGCGACTCAGCTCCTGCGGCACCCCGGTGATTGGCATCCAATTGGCGCTGCTGGACGACGCCGGCCACGCCGTGGCAACCGGTGAAGTGGGCGAAATCTGCGTCAAAGGCCCGCTGGTCATGAAAGAGTATTTGCACCGCCCGGAAGAAAATGCTCACTCGTATCGCCATGGCTGGTTTTACACCGGAGATCTGGCACGGCGCGACAGTGACGGCTACCTCTACATCGTCGACCGCTCCAAAGACATGGTGATCACAGGCGGCTTCAATGTGTATCCGCGCGAAATCGAAGACGTCTTGGCCGCCCACCCGGCGGTGGCGGCGGTCGCCGTGGTCGGCGTGCCGCACGACAAATGGGGCGAAGCCGTGCATGCGGTGGTGGTTTGGCGCGCGGGGCAAAGCGCCCCCTGGGAAGAGTTGAGCGAATTGGTGCGCACCCACAAAGGCGCCATCCATGTGCCCAAGGCCTTTCATGCCGTGGACCAGCTCTTGACCACCGGTCTGGGCAAGGTCGATAAAAAAGCCATCCGCTTGCAAGTGCAAGCCCTGCCCTGAACACCCCCTCTTTTTTTCAGCACAAAGGACCTCTCATGACCCCAGGCCTGTTTTCCTTCTTACCCTTGGACCGTGTGCACTTTGGCACGCCGGTGGCAGCAGCCTTGCAGCAAGAGCTGCAACTGCGCGGTGCGCAGCGCGTGTTTGTGGTCACGGGCCGCACCTTGAATCAGCGCACCGACTTGATCCAAAAAGCCACCCAAGGCCTGGCGCAACACATCGTCGGCGTGTTCGATGGTTGTATTGAGCACACCCCCCGGGTCACGGTGATTGCGCTGGCCAAGGCGCTGCGCGCTGCACAGCCCGATGTGATCGTCAGCATCGGCGGCGGCACCGTGATCGACACCGTCAAGATCGCGCTGCTGTGCCTGGCCGAAGGGGTGGAGCGGATCGAGCAATTGGACGATTGGCACATGGCCGTGAACCCCGACGGCAGCTTGCGTGTGCCGGTGGTCAAAGCGCCACCGTGCCGCCAGATCACCGTGCCAACCACTTTGTCAGGCGCGGAGTTCAGCGACCTGGGCGGCGGCACCGACACCCGCACCGGCGTGAAACATGGCTTCACCGGCCGCTACATCGGTTCGGCCAGCGTGATCCTGGACCCGGCGATGACGCTGGCCACGCCCGATCAGCTGTGGCTGTCCACCGGCGTGCGGGCCATCGACCATGCGGTGGAAGCGCTGTGCGCTGTGAACGCCCAACCCTTCACCGATGCCTTGGCCGTGCGCGCATTGGGCCTGCTGCAAAGCGCACTGCGCCGCTACATGCACGCGCCGCAAGACCTGGACGCGCGCATGGACGCGCAAATGGGCGCCTGGCTGGCGGCGACCAGCATTCGGCGGGTGCACTACGGCGCCAGCCACGGCCTGGGCCATGCCCTGGGCGCTGACAGCGGGGTGCCGCACGGCATCACCTCGTGCGTATTGCTGCCCGCGGTGATGCGCTACAACCAAGCGCATTGCGCCAAACCCTTGCAAGAAATAGCCGCGGCCTTTGGCGACCCGAGCCGCCCAGCGGCCGATCAATTGCAAGAGTTGATTGCCGAGCTGAAGCTGCCCACCCGCATTTCGCAGTTGTCGGTGGCCGCCGAGCGCTTGCCGATCATTGCGGAAAAAGGCCTGGCCAACCCCTTTGTGCGCGCCAATCCGCGCCCCATCACCGAAGCCTCACAGACGCTGGAAATTCTGCAAGCCGCCTGGTGATCACAGGCCGGCGGAGGTCTCGGGGTCCAAGGGGTAGATGGGGCGGCGCAAGCGCTTGAATTCGAGCTCGCTGTAGTCAGAAGTACAAGCCCCTGCGCCCGCACACTCGACCACGGCTTGGGCCAGATGGCCCATGCCGGCGCGCCAGTGCACCCGGCTTTTCAGCACCACAAACTGCTTTTGCGTGGGGTCAATGCCCAGGCTGATCAGGGCGTTCACATCGAAGGGCTCGACATGGCGCGAGATCAAAGCCACCTCCACATGGCCGGTATCGATCACCACGGCCGCGCCCATGTCCTGGCGCGCGCCCTGGCTCATCGGCCCTTTGGCGGTGTATTTGCCCGCTGAGATCACTTTCACCGTGCCCTCGAGTTGCAGCGGCTCGCTGCGGTGCGGCATCAGCGGCATGGGCAGTTTGCCGCCGACCGACAAACTGACCCGCTGCCCCACGCCGGCGGCGATGGCCTGCTGCACCGCTTGCGGGTCGTAGATGGCAAAGAAAGCCACTTGCCGCAAGCCTTGCTTCAACACCTCGGCCAGCACCGCCGTGGTGTCCATGGTGCCGCCTGAGGCGGTGTTGTCGTAATGGTCCAGCAGCACCACGGGGAAGTTCGTCATGGCTTTGGCGCGGGCCACCGATTGCGCCAAAGGCTCCACCGGGTAGACCCATTGCGCGCGGCTGTCCCAGGCCAGGCGCAGCAACTCGTCACGGTACTGGCGTGCCAGCTCGGGTTGGCCGTCGGTCACCACCACCACCGACATGCCCGCGTTTTCAATGTCGGCATGAGGAAAGCCGGTGAACACGCTGGCCGTCAACGCGCCTGCTTGTTCCATCTGCCGGGCCCGTGCCTGCAGGCTGCGGTTGGGCTCGTCGAGCGAGCTTTGGCGCATCACATGCGGAATCATCGGCAGCCGCGCCCAGGCGCTGGTGGGCTGCACCTCGCCCGCAATCAGCCGCAGCAAGGGCTTGCCCGCGCGCAAGCCGGTCTCGTACATGTCCACATGCGGATAGGTCTGGTAGCCGGCCACCACCTGCGCCAGCGCCACCATGTCGTCATACACATTGGCATGCATGTCATAGGCGACGCCGATGGGCGTGTGCGCGTCCACCGCGCGGATGCGGCGCAGCAACTCGCCCTCCCCGTCTTCAAAACGCTCGGTCACCATGGCCCCGTGCAAATCCAGCAAGATGCCGTCCCAGCCGCCGCGCGCCACGGTGTCCACAATGATGCGGGTCATGCGCTCAAACGCCTCGTCTTGCACCGGTCCGCTGGGCGCGGCATGGGCCGCGATCGCCAGCTCAAACTCTGCGCCTGCGGCTTCGGCCAGGTCAATGAACGCACCCGTGGCGGTGCCGGTGTGGCGGTAGGCCTGCACCGCCTCTGCCCCTTGCGGCGGCAACTGCCCCAGGCTGAGCGCAAAGCGCTGCATGTCAGTGGGCACGGGCGAGAAGGTGTTGGTCTCGTGCATCATCATGGCGATCAACAAACGCATGCGGGTCTCCTTCAGAGGGCAATCAATCGGTTCAAAGCCAAGCCACTTCATGCGGCATGACCAAGGGGTCCAGCCGGGCATGGATTTGTGTTTCCAGTGTCGGGTGGGCAGCCTGCGCGGAGGCAGGCAACGTCACGCGGATGGCTTGGCCGTGCACCGCATGGGCGGCCACGGTCACGGTGATGGCGGCACCCTCGGTGGCCAGATCGGCCAGCAAGTCCCTGACCATGCGCTCGGCCGCGTCTTGACGCAAAGTGGGTTTGAAAATTTTGCCCACGCCCGTCAGCGGCATGCTGTCAATGAAGGTCAATCGCACCGGCACGGCCGCCCGCTCGGGCGTGCGTTGACGCACAAAGTCGAGCAACGCACCGCTGTCAACCTGCGCCTGCGGTTTCAATTGCACATAGGCTACTGGGAGCTCACCGGCGTAAGCATCGGGCTGGCCCACCACGGCCGCCAAGGCCACCGCCGGATGTTGGAAAAAGACTTCTTCGATCGCCAGCGGGTCGATGTTGTGCCCGCCGCGAATGATCAGGTCTTTGGCCCGGCCGGTGATCCACAGATAGCCGTCCTCGTCCAGCCGCCCCAGGTCGCCGGAGTTCACCCAACCGGGCTCGACAAAGGCACCGGCGTTGTGGGTCTCGCTCATATAGCCGCTGAACACGCCCGGGCCAGACATGGCGATGACGCCGATTTCTTGTGGCGCGCAGTCGCCTGACCACTGCCCCTGCGCATCCACCTTGACCACGCGCACCCGGCTGTAGGGCAAGGCATGGCCCACCGAGCCCAGGCGGATGGGCCGGTCCGGGTAGCTCATGACATGCACGCTGGAGGTTTCGGTCATGCCATAGACCTCCAGCACCGGCACCTTGAACTGCTCGGCATAGACTTTGCAAACCGCCACCGGAATGGCCGAGCCGCCGCCTGAGGCCACGCGCAAACTGCTGACATCGGCCTGCCCCACGGGCACCGACAAAGCCGCAGCCAACACCGTGGGCACACCGCCCCACAAGGCCGGCTGGTACCGCTCGACCAAACGCCAGACGTTTTGCACCGCCGCCGGGTCGCGCCAGCCGGCGGGGCCCAACACCACCAAGTTACCGCCGTTGGCCAGAACGGCCAAGCCCTGCGTCAGCGCGCCGCCCACATGGAACAAGGGCAGACCAAACAACACCGGGCGACCGGGCTCGATCGGCATGGTCAAACGCAGCGCCCAGGCCTGGTACACCTGGTTGCCGTGCGTGTGCCGCACCAGCTTGGGCGTGCCGGTGGTGCCGCCAGTATGAAAATACCCGGCCACGTCGGAGGACCGAATTTGGCGTGGGCTGCGCAGTGCGTCCGACGGGCAACCCGCCATGCGCTCATCAAAGTTGTAGATCGACTGCGCCTCGTCGCTGGCGCCTTGCACCACCAAGATCGCTTTGAGCTGCGGCAGCTGATCGCGGATCTGCATCACCTTGTCCCAAATATCGCTGCCCGGCACCGGCCCCAAGGTCACCAGCACCTGGGTGTTGGCGGCCAACAATATTTCGGCCAACTGGTGCGGCGCCAGAAGCGGGTTGACAGGATTGGCAATGCCCACCGCTTGCGCGCCAAACAGGGTGTAAAAACTTTGCGGCAGCAAGGGCAACAAAAAACTCACCACGTCGTTGGGGCCCACGCCCAAGTCGTGGAACATATTGGCAGTCTGCGTCACGCGGGCGATGAATTGCGCATGCGTGATCACCGCCGGCTCGGCCTCGGCGCTGACCTGCGGCAAGAACTGGATCGCCGGCGCGTCCGGCTGGAAGGCCGCGCCCGCTTGCAGGGCCGCGTAGGTGCTCTGCGGTCCGATGCGCTCGGCATAGGGGATGGCTTCCAGTGCAGCCACATCGGCATCACTGCGAAGGCGCGGCAAATCGGCACCCCAGCTTTGGTCAAGCAAATGCGCATTCGGCATATCGGCGTCTCCCATTGAATTGAATCAGAACGAGGTCATTTCAGTATCTCACCCGGCCCAACTGGGGATGTCCTCGTGAAAACCCTCGCAAGGTTGCATCGGCGACAGCCTGCTGCGGCGATCCTCGCCATATTCAGCACCTCATTCCACCTCGTTTCAAACGGCCATGAACACTGAACTCGAAGAAAGCTTTGCCGACGGCATTGCCACCCTGACCCTGAACCGCCCCGCCTCGCGCAATGCGCTGACGCGGGACATGCTGAACCAGATGGCGCAGATCCTGCCGCGTCTGGCGCAAGACCCCGCGGTGCGGCTGGTGGTGGTGACCGGCAAAGGCGGTGCTTTTTGTGCGGGCGGTGACGTCAAGGGCTTTGCCAACCGCGCCGCCGACAACAGCCAAGCGCCCAGCTTTGAGCAAAGCGCGGATTCGCTGCGCGGCGTGATGGAGGTCAGCCGCTGGCTGCACGAAATGCCCAAGCCCACGCTGGCGGTCATCTCTGGGCCGGCGGCAGGGGCCGGGCTGTCGATGGCCTTGGCGTGTGACATGCGCATCGCCGCAGACGATGCCAAACTCACCACGGCCTTTTCCAAAGTGGGCTTGTCAGGGGATTTTGGCGGCAGCTATTTCTTGAACCACATTGTCGGCGCGGCGAAAGCGCGCCAGATGTATTTCACCGCCGAAGTGATCTTGGGCCAAGAGGCGGCGCGCATCGGCCTGGTGCACCGCTCGGTCCCTGCAGACCAATTGGCGCAAGCCGCCCAGGACTGGGCGCGCGAACTCGCCGCCCTGCCCACCATCGCCGTGGGCTACATGAAGCGCAACCTGAATGCGGCCACACGCGGTGCCGCACTGGCCGAGGTGCTGGACCTGGAGGCGACGCACATGATCCGCACCTTTGAAACGCAAGACCACAAATCAGCGGCCAAAGCCTTTGTGGAGAAACGCGCGCCGAAGTTCGAGGGGCGCTGACCCTCAAGCCATCACTTCGTCCATCTGGAATTTCGGCATCACCTCTTCAACGAAGAGATTGAGCGAATTCAAGGATTCGGTGTAGGTCAAGTCGCCAAATGCGAAACGCGTCAACACATAGTTGGCCCCTGAAATTTCAACTTCTCGGGCTAACTTGTCGGTGACTTCATCCGGTGTGCCGGTGATCACCATGCCACCGCCTGTGGCGGCGGCAAAGTCCTCAGGGATCGGATAACTTTTCATCGGATTCCCGTGCGCGCGCCACAAATGCTGCAAGCTGTTGTACCAACAAGCGAATCCGCGCTGACCGATCTCATAGGCTTTGCGACTGGTTTCAGCCACCACAATATGACGCCCCAACCCCATGAACGGCAAGGTGTTCTGCTCGGGGTCGAATTTTGAATGCCAAATCTCTCTGTATTTGTCCGTGATGGCTTTGATCGGCGCTGAGGGGCCGTTGCACACGATGTTCACATTGTTTTCAGCCGCCCAGGGCACGGCAGCGGGCGAAGACATGCCATACCAAATGGGCGGATGCGGCTTCTGTATGCACTCCAACTCAACGGGCACATTGTCAAATTTGAAATGCTCGCCCTCAAAATTGATGCGCTTGGAGGTCAGGCCCATCATGACCACGTCATAGGACTCGATGTACAGCTTTCCTGAGTTCTGTGCGTTGACGCCGAAATAGCCCATCTCATACGGCGAGCTGCCGCGTCCAATGCCCAGTTCCAAACGCCCTCCACTCATTTGGTCCAGCATGCATACTTCTTCGATGATGCGCAAAGGATGCGTCAAGCTGAGGGTGTAGACCAAGGGACCAAAACGCAGTTTCTTCGTCCTTTGTGCCAGCGCCGCCAAAAAAACACTGGGCGACGATGCCATGCCCAGCGGCGTGCCATGGTGCTCGGCAATGTGGTACGCGTGAAAGTTGGCACGGTCATAGACCTCCGCCAATTTCAGTCTGTTTTCGTAATGCGCAGTCAGCCCGACATCGCCGCGGTCCAAATGGTCGAATACACCGAATTTCATAAGAACTCTCTGTCAGTTAGGCTTTGGGGGCCAAGGGGTCAATGCCATCAATCAAAACAAACGCCATGCGGCAAAATTCGTTCGATCGATTCACCCAGGCATGGTTGGTCGCTTGCTGCACCAAGATGTCCCCGGCTTTCATGTGGACCTCAGAGTCATCCAACAGCATGTCAATCTCACCCGACAACACAATCGCGTAATCCACACTCGGGGTCCTGTGCATGAAGGCATGACGGGCGGCTGTTCCATCACCATGGTGGCTCACGCCCATGGCCTTCAAAAGGTCTTCTTGCTTCATCGCTTCGGTCTCGGGCGTGATCGGCGGAAAGTCGACGATCCGCAGCACCGAGCCGTTGGGCGGCGGGGGCACGCCGATGGTTCGGTCGGCACGGTCGGTTTTCAGATCGAGCCGCGCCGGCGTTTCATCCGTCACCCACAACAGCGTGCTGACAAAGCCCGCACCGGCTCGGGTTTTTTGGTTCGGTGCAAAACCATCTAGCTCGACAATGGCTTTGCCTTGCTCGTCATGCCCGGTCACAATGCGGCGAATTCTGTGGTCCATGTTCATTCCTTTTCAAATGGCTTCAATCCATGACGGCGCCGGAGTTTTGAATCGCGGGTGACCAACGCTTGTATTCTTTTTTCACAAACTCGGCCATTTCAGCGGGACTCAAGGGATCGGACGGCTCCATCGCGGCTTTGTCTAACAACGCGGCATAGGCGGGGGTCGCTTGAAACTTGCGAATCTTGTCTGACAGCAAATCGACAATGGGGGCCGGCATGTTCGGCGGCCCCGCAAAGGCGATCCAACCCGACCAGTCAAAGCCCGGAACCGTTTCAGCAATCGGCGGGATGGAAGGCACCAACACCGTTCTTTTGGCCATCGAGGTGCCTAAGGCAAAAAGTTTGTTGGTTTTGAGGTGCGGAATCGCCAAGGTCCCGTCAATGAACGCCATGTCCACTTGACCCGAAAGCAGATCCACCATCGAGGTGTTGCTGCCTTTGTAGGGCACATGAATCAGGTTCAGGCCGAGCTGCTTTTTCAGCAACTCCATGAAAATATGCTGCGGTGAGCCATTGCCCGACGAGGCATAGGAATATTTTCCTGGGTTTTTGCGGACCGCCTCAATCCAATCCTTGACGTTGCGTGCCGGGAAATTGGGGTTCACCACCAAGAAAAAATTGGTCAAACCCAGCCGCGCGATCGGGGTCAAGTCTTTCAGGGGGTCAAAGCCCGGATTGGTCATCAACTGGGGCCCCAGGCTCAGCGTGGTGACCGTTGGCAAGATCAGCGTGTAGCCATCGGGCGGGGCCGTCGCCACCATTTTGGCCGCCAGCAAGGTACTGGCCCCCGCTTTGTTGTCGATCACAAAGGATTGCTTCAAATGAATTTGCAATTCGTCACCAATCGCCCGACCCAGCACATCCACCAATGAACCCGCAGTGAATGGCACCACAATTTTCACTGGCTTGTTGGGGTAGGACTTGAGATCTTGCGCTGAAGCCTGCATGCCCATCAAAGCCAAAACCGCTGTGAGAAGTAATTTGATCAACGGATTCTCCTGGTTTAAAAATTATGATTAGCGTAATTTTTTACTTATAATGAAATTAATTTAAATGAGGCAACCGCCCCTGTCAACAGGGTTTACTCGCCCCGACCCCCGTTGAGGATGGACACATGCAAGCAAAACAACAAGGCGTAGAGGCGGCAGAAGTCGTCAGCCTGATTTTGGAAGGCATGCTGCACATCCCGCGTCCCGTGCGTTTGAAAGACTTAGAAAAACAAACCGGCATGGCTGCAGCCAAGTTGCACCGGTATTTGGTCAGCATGGTGCGGGGCGGACTGATCACCAAGTCGGTCGATGGCAGCCGATACGATTTTGGTTTGTTGGCTTACCGAATTGGCCAATCAGCCACCCACGATCACAACAGTTGGGAACTGCTGCAACCTTTTTTTGAAGAATTTATTGGCCAACTGCGTCACGATGACTTGGGCCAGGCCGTGGGCATCGGCCGCTGGGTGGGTAACGGTGCCACCATGGTGAAATGGTTTGAGCGGGACTCGCCCTTGTCCATCCGTTCCAATCCAGGGGTTCAATTGGGCGTCACCACCTCGGCCACAGCCAAATTGCTGGCCGCCTATTTGCCCGCGGAGATCACCCAACCCTTGGTGGTGCGTGAACTGAAAGAGCGCGATGCCTACTCGGCAGCGCAAGTGAAAAAGGTCTTTCAAGAATATGACCGGATCGTCCAATCCGGCATCGCCCACTCAATCGGCGCCAGGCGTACGGGTCTGAATGCGTTGTCGACGCCGCTTTTCGACAGCACCGGACAGGTGGTGGCGGCCATCACCATTTTGGGCATGGCGCCCCATTTCAATGCGCAGCTGGACGGCCCTGCGGCTGAACTTTTAAAAACTTTGGGACAGCAAATGTCGACCCGACTGGGCTTTCACCCGGGCTGACCCAGGACTCAGGCGGGGGTGTCTGCCGCCCGTTTCAAAGACGCGTAAATCGGTCGCATGTCTCGCCGAATACGGGCAAAGTGGTAGGCATACACGCCACTGGCGCACAAGCCTAAACAGGCACTCCAAGCCAGCGCCTGGGGACTGCCGATGGCGTGGGCAACCCAGCCTGTGAACAACGAACCCAGCGGCGACATGCCCAAAAAAGACATCACATACAGAGCGGCCACGCGGCCTCTTAACTCGTCGGGCACGATGCTTTGCAAGACGGTGTTGGTGGCCGCCGCGGTCAGCATCATGCCCAAAGCGGAGATGAAAATCAGCGGCAACGCCAACCACAAAACAGTCGTCATGGAAAAAGCCAGCAAGGTCACACTGGCGATGCCTGCACTCCAGCCCATCACCTTGAACAAGCCACGAATCGACTCGCGGGACGCCAAATACAACATGCCACAGACCGCACCCAAACCCGCCGCGCTGTAAAGCCAACCCAGGGTTTGCGAATCGCCATGGAAGCGCACGCTGGCGAACCAAGGCATCAAGGTGCCATAGGAGTGCAAGGAAAAACTGCTGAAGGCCAGCAACAGCAAGGCACATCGGCTGGGGAAAAAACCATAGGCATAACGCACACCGACCATCAACTGACGCAACAGTCCACTTGAATTGGGTTTCTGAATGTGCGCGGCAATGCGCGTCGCTCGCAAAGCCACCAGAACGGCGCCACGCATCAGCGCGTTCATGGCGAAGCTCCAGATTTCACCCCAAGCTGCCGTGACCAGGCCGCCCAGCATCGGTCCGATAAAACGCGCGCCATTCATAACCGTGGCATTGAGCGCAATCGCATTGGTCAGCTCTTGCCGATGCGGTAGCAGTTTGGAGATCAGGGATTGCCGAGCGGGCGCATCGAATGCATTGCCCAGACCCAACACCAGATTACCCAAGACCACATGCCAAGCCTGAATCTGGCCGGTCCACACCAACATCAGCATGCACACCGATTGAACCATCGCCAAGCTGTTGGTGGCGTAAAGAACACGGCGCACGTCCAAACGGTCAATCAGCACACCGGCAAAGGGGGTGATGAGCAAGAGCGGGATCTGCAAGGCAAAGGCGGACAAGCCCAGCATCACGGTCGAGCCGGACAGCCTAAAAACCAGCCAACTGGTGGCGACCAGTTGAATCCAATTGCCAATTTGAGAGGTGCCCTGCCCGATCAAAAACAAACGAAAGTTGCGGTGCGCCAAGGCACGCAGACTGTTCGGAAGTTTCATGGAGGCGGTCCTGAGCAAACGGGGTGAGAGTGGCCTTCATTCTAGGGGGGCGGTCACTGCAGCGGCGTCACTTGGCTGCCTCCAAAGTCTTCTGCCTGTCACGCGCTGGACTGACCCGGGCCTGGATTTGCCGGTTAATCGAACGCATCCAGACACCCCGAAAGACCCGCCATGCCCGCCATCTGGCTCAAGCCCGTTTCCATTGACATCCTGACCCGCAACCATGTGAACACCGCGCCCGCTGCCCTGGGCATGGAGTTTTTAGAGGTGGGCGACGATTTCCTCAGAGGCCGGGTGCCCGTGGACCACCGCACCCGCCAGCCCTATGGCATCTTGCATGGCGGCGTGTCGGTGGTGCTGGCCGAAACCCTGGGCTCCTGCGGCGCGGCCTACTCCGCGCCACCCGAGTTCCGTGCGGTGGGCCTGGACATCAATGCCAACCACATCAAAGCCACCAGTCAAGGCTGGGTCACCGGCATCGCGCGTCCCGTGCACCGGGGCCGCACCACGCACGTGTGGCAAATCGACATGCACAACGATGCGGGTGAGTTGACCTGCGTCTCCCGCATCACCATGGCGATCCTGGGGCCCAAGACCTGAACCACCAGGCGCTTACTCGGGTTTCACGTCAGCGGTCTTGATGACCTTGGCCCATTTGACGATCTCTTCGTCCAAAAATTTACCCGCCTGCTCGGGCGTGTTGCCCACGGACTCGATGCCCAAGGCTTCGAATTTGGCTTTGAGCTCGGGTGAACGAATGGCTTTGGCGGTTTCTTGCGACAAGCGGTTCACGATGTCGCGTGGCGTGGCCGAAGGCGCCAGGAACAACACCCAGGTCGAACCCTCCATGGCCGGGCCACCGGCCTCCACCACGGTGGGGACTTCTGCCGCGCCCAAGACCCGCTTGTTGGCAAACACCGCAATCGGTTTGACCTTGCCACTGCGCACATGCGGCATCATGGCGCTGGCGGTATCGGTCAGCACCTGCAGGCTGCCGCCCATCAAATCGCTCAGCGCGGGGGCCGTGCCTTTGTAGGGCACATGCACCATGTCGGCCCCCGTGACCTGTTTCAGCAACTCTTGGGTCAAATGCGCTGCTGCGCCCACGCCGGACGAACCAAAGGCCACCTTGCCCGGATTGGCCTTGGAGTAAGCCACGAGTTCTTTCACATCTTTGAAGGGCAAATTGTTGTTCGCCACCATGACCAAGGGGGCAATGCCCACCAGCGACACGGGGGCGAAGCTTTTCACCACGTCATACGGCAGGCGACCGGCATACAGCGTGGCGTTGGCGGCATGCGCGCCAATCACCGTCAAAAAAGTGTAGCCGTCGGGCGCAGCGCGGGCCACCAGGTCGGCCCCCAAAATGGAGTTGGCCCCCGGTTTGTTTTCCACCACGATGTTCCAGCCGGTTTGCTCTTGCACCTTTTGCACCACCATGCGCGTGGCGTTGTCGGTGATGCCACCCGGGGTGTAAGGGACGATCCATTTGATGGGCTTGGACGGCCAGGCTTGGGCCAGAGCAAGCGGTGACCAGACCACGGCCAAAGCCATGGCGAAACAGGGCAGCCAACGAGAGTTACGCATAGCAGTTCCTTAGGGTTGTGGATGTCAATTCAAAAAAGGCAAAGGCAAAAAGGCAATGGTGCGGCGCGAGCGGCATCAGCCCCCTGCCGCATGCGGCGTGATCAGGTACTTGCTGCCGGTGGCGCGTTCGGTGTAGGCCGCCATCACGTCCAGGTCCAGGGCCTGCGTCAAGCTGATTTGCTGGGTGTAGTGGCTGGCAAACGTGGTCTTCAATTCGGCAGACACCCGGTTGCGCAGTTTTTGCGCGTCGGCTTCACCGATGCTTTGCAAGAACGGAAACAACAACCAGCCGCCCATGCCCCAGGCAAAGCCAAAGTTGCGGTTGAACTCGGTGGGCCGCACATCCAGGCCGCCGTAGATGTAAACCTGTTTGTGGGTGGTCGAGCCGTAGCGGCTGTACACCGTGGCGGTGCGGTTCAGCGCCGCTTCCATGCAGGTCAAAATCTGGCCGGCCAGGTTACCGCCACCGGTGGCATCGAAGGCAATCGTCGCCCCTGTGTCCACCAAGGCTTGGGTCAGGTCGGCCATGAAGGTGGGCTGCGAGGTGTCGCACACATAACGCGCGCCCAGGCCTTTGAGCAGTTCGGCCTGCTCCGGTTTGCGCACGATGTTGACCAAGTCGATCTGGTCCTTCTGGCAAATCCGGTTCAGCATCTGGCCCAGGTTGGAGGCGGCTGCGGTGTGCACCAGGGCTTTGTGGCCTTGGCGGCGCATGGTTTCAACCATGCCCAACGCGGTCAGCGGATTGACAAACGAAGACGCGCCATCGGGCGCCGTGGCATCGGCGGCCAAGGGGATGCACTGGCTCACGTCCAGGCAACGGTATTGGGCGTACATGCCGCCACCGATCATGGCCACGGTTTTGCCCAGCAAGGCTTGCGCAGCGGGGTTGGCGCCAGCGGCCACCACCGTGCCCGCGCCTTCATTGCCCACCGGCAAAGACTGGTCCAAGCGCCCTTGCATGCTTTTCATGGCCCGCTCGGGGATGTGCAGCGTCACCACCGGGTGCGACGCGGTCCCGGCGCGGGCGCGGGTGGCAATGTCGGCCGCCCCCAACAACAAGCCAATGTCGGAGGGGTTGATCGGCGTGGCCTCGACCCGCACCAACACCTCGTTGGCGGCGGGCGTGGGCACCGGTTCGTCGATCAGGCTCAACACCAGCTCGCCGCTGGCTTTGACGAGGGAGCGCAGCTGCAGTCCCGTGGAGGGGTGGTTCATGTTTTTTCCTTGGATGGGTGATTCAGCGCGGTAGCAAGATTTAAACAATGCGCGTTTTGTGGCCTTCCCAGTAGGCATCACGCAGCACGCGCTTGTAGAGTTTGCCGGTGGGCAGCCGGGGCAATTTGTCGGTGAAGTCGATCGAGCGAGGGCACTTCATGTGCGCCAGGTGCTGCGCGCAAAACGCCATCAGCTCCTGCGCCAGCTCGGGGCTGGGAGTGACACCGGGCAGCGGCTCGATCACCGCTTTGACCTCTTCGCCAAAGTCTTCGTTGGGGATGCCGAACACCGCCGCATCGGCCACTTTGGGGTGCGTCACCAGCAAGTTCTCGCATTCTTGCGGGTAAATGTTCACGCCGCCCGAAATGATCATGAAGGTCGAGCGGTCGGTGAGGTGCAAAAACCCATCATCGTCCACATAGCCCATGTCGCCCACGGTGCACATGGAGCCATCCTCCGAGCGCGACTCTGCTGTGCGGGCCGGGTCGTTGAAATACTCAAAGGCCGCCCCCGCTTTGAACCAGATTTCACCGGCCTGCCCTTTGGGCACCGGCTGCATCTGCTCGTCCAACACATGCAACTCGCCAAACAAAACCTTGCCCACGGTGCCGCGATGGGCTTGCCACTCGGGCGTATTGCAGGCGGCAAAACCGAGTCCTTCGGTCGCGCCGTAATACTCGTGAATGATGGGGCCCCACCACGCGATCATTTCCTCTTTGACCTTGGCCGGACAGGGCGCGGCGGCGTGGATCGCGATCTTCAGGGACGAGAGATCATGCGCAAAGCGTTCGGCATCGGGCAGCTTGAGCATGCGGCTGAACATGGTGGGCACCAGCTGCGAGTGCGTGATCCGGTATTTTTCAATCAGTGACAGGTACTGCTTGGCATCAAAGTGCTCCATGATGATGGCCGTGCCGCCCGCGCGAATCACCATGCTCACATTGGCCAACGGCGCCGAATGGTAGAGCGGCGCGGGCGAGAGATAGATCATGCTTTCTTCGCATTGCCACAGCTTGTTCAAGAAAACAAACAGCGGCATCACATGGCTGGGAGGCTCTACTTCCAGCGGACGCAGCACGCCTTTGGGCCGCCCTGTGGTGCCTGAGGAGTACAGCATGGGGGTGCCAACAAACTCATCCGCGACAGGCGTGGTCGGAAAATCGGCCAGCGCTTCGGCAAAGTCACGCCAGACCAAACCACTGGTGCCGTCGTTGGCGGGCAGGGACGCACCGCCGTCGACCACCAAACAGATCTTGACGCGGGGGCAGTCGCGCAAGGCTTCACGCGCCACGGCCAGCCGTGAGGCCGAAGTCACCATGACCTGGGACTCGCTGTTGTTGACGATGTAGGCGACCTCTTGGGCCGTCAAAAAGGAGTTGATGCAGGTGTAGTACAAGCCCGTGCGTTCACCGGCAACACAGCTTTCAATAAAACGGTTGTTGTTCTCCATGAACACCGCGTAGTGGTCGAGTCGCTTCAGACCCTGGGCGCGCAACAAGTGGGCGAGCCGGTTGCTGCGCGCCTCCAGTTCACCGTAGGTGACGGCCTCGCCGGTGGAGGCCATGATGAATGCAGGCTTGTGGGAATGGAGAACGGCTTGACGCGATGGATACATGGCAAGGCCTCTGATCAGGGTGGGACAAAATGGGCTGGCACCAATGTACTCACAAGCCGCACCCTTGCCTCTTGGGATAAACACGCGCGCTGTAAACCTTGTGACAGCGATCCCACCGGCTGCGCCTGTCTGCGCTGAACAGGGTTTTTACCCACTGCGTTCGATCCCCTGCTGGGTAGACTGCAAAAATTCCGACTTGCGCTTGGCCCAACATCCCATGACACCTCACCCCCGCTACCCCCATGTGTTCGCCCCCTTGGATCTGGGCTTTACCCAACTGAAAAATCGCGTGCTGATGGGCTCCATGCACACCGGCTTGGAGGAGGCTGAAAATGGCTTTGAGCGCTTGGCCGCCTATTACGCGGAACGCGCTCGCGGAGGGGTCGGCATGATCATCACCGGGGGCATTCCCCCCAACGCCGAAGCCGGCTCGGGCAGCAAGTTGTCGACCTCCGAAGAAGCGGCAGCGCACCGGCTGATCACCCAGGCTGTTCATACGGCCGACCCGGATGTGAAAATTTGCATGCAAATCCTGCATACCGGGGCCTTGGCGCGCAACCCGAATTGCGTCGCCCCGTCTGCGGTCAAATCCCGGATTGGCAGTTTCACCCCGACAGCACTCGACGCGGCGGGCATTGAAAAACAATTGAACGACTTCGCCCATTGCGCCGCCTTGGCGCAACAAGCCGGCTACGACGGGGTGGAGATCATCGGCTCGGCCGGATATTTGATCTCCACTTTTTTGGTTCAAAAAACCAATTTGCGCACCGACGAATGGGGCGGCGATTACGCCAACCGCATGCGCTTTGCCGTGGAGGTGGTGCGCCGGGTGCGTGCGACCGTGGGGGCCAAGTTCATCGTCATCTTTCGCATTTCGGCCATGGACATGCTGGAAGGCGGCTTGTCCTGGGAAGAGGTGGTGACCTTGGCGCAAGCCATTGAGGCCGCAGGCGCCAACATCATCAGCACCCACTTTTGCTGGCATGAGGCGCCCGTGCCCACCATTGCCACCATGGTGCCGCGTGCCGCCTTCACCCAAGTTACTGGGCGCCTGCGCAAAGCACTCACCATCCCTTTGATCACCAGCAACCGCATCAACATGCCGGACGTGGCCGAAACGGTGTTGGCGCGCGGGGATGCCGACCTGGTGTCGATGGCGCGCCCGATGCTGGCCGACCCCGAGTTGGTTCTCAAAGCGCAAGAAGGCCGAGAGGACGAGATCAACACCTGCATTGCCTGCAACCAGGCGTGTTTGGATCACACTTTTGGCGGCCACCGACCGGTCAGCTGCCTGGTCAACCCCAGGGCTTGCCGCGAAACGCTGATCCATTACAGACCCACCGCACGTCCCAAACAGGTGGCCATTGTGGGCGCAGGTCCTGCCGGTTTGGCCTATGCCACGGTGGCGGCGCAGCGCGGCCACCGCGTGACTTTGTTCGACGCGGCGGCAGAAATTGGTGGGCAATTCAACTTGGCCAAACGCATTCCCGGCAAAGAAGAGTTCTATGAAACCCTGCGTTATTACCAACGCATGCTGGACAAACATGGCGTCACTGTGCATCTGAACACCCGCGTGGACGCCCCCATGCTGGCGGCGGGCGGGTTCGATGAAGTGGTTGTGGCCACAGGTATCACGCCCCGTGAACCGGCCTTGCCGGGCATCCATCACCCCAAGGTGGTGAGCTACATCGACGCCATCCTGGGGCGCAAACCGATCGGCCAAAGGGTCGCCATCCTGGGCGCGGGGGGCATCGGCTTTGATGTGGCCGAATTGCTTTCACACGCAGGGCCCTCGGGCGCCCTCGACCGCGACGTGTTTGCAAAAGAATGGGGCATCGACTTTGAGAAGCACCCCCGCGGCGGGGTCACCGGCGTGCAACCCCAAACCCAAACCAGTGGGCGCAGCATCACTTTGTTGCAACGCAAAACCACACCGGTGGGCAGCAGCTTGGGCCGCACCACCGGCTGGACCCACCGCCTGACCCTGACGCGGCGCGGCGTGCGCATGGTCAATGGGGTGGACTACCTGCACATCGATGACGTGGGCCTGCACACGCGCGTCAATGACCAGCCCCAAGTGTTTGAAGTGGACACGGTGGTGGTCTGCGCCGGGCAACTCCCCCTGCGCACGCTGTATGACGATTTGCAAGCGCTGGGCGTCCCCACCCAATTGGTGGGCGGTGCGTTTGAGGCCTCGGAACTGGACGCCAAGCGCGCCATTGAACAGGCCAGCCTGCTGGCCGCCGAAATTTGACCCTCGGTTTGAAACCTCAGTGGGGCTGAGCTAAGACCTCGGTCACTGAAAGCGGCGACTGCGGAAAACCCCTACACCCGCTGTCGCC
The DNA here is from genome assembly GCA_947451385.1 of Comamonadaceae bacterium. Taxonomy (GTDB): domain Bacteria; phylum Pseudomonadota; class Gammaproteobacteria; order Burkholderiales; family Burkholderiaceae_C; genus Limnohabitans_A. Next base: position 134,852 of record CANFYZ010000001.1, read on the forward strand.
TAGGGTGCTGCCAGTCGCACCACTGTGCACCATACTTTTCGCATGAACTTTGAATCTGCCTTCAGCTTCGAAGCCGTGCGAACCCTTTGCGGCGCGCCCTGCTGATGACGCCTCACACCACCCCACCCGGCCTCGCGTCCATCGAGGCCATTACCACCGCGCTGGCTGAGGTCGGTTATATCTCCACCCGCGCCATCTCGACCGCTTTGTACCTGGCGCATCACTTGCGCAAACCGGTGTTGATTGAAGGTCCAGCCGGGGTAGGCAAGACCGATCTGGCGGTCTCCATCGCCAAAGCGCTGAGTTACGCGCTGCTTCGCATGCCCTGCTACGAGGGCCTGGACGACAGCAAAGCCCTGTATGAATGGAAGTACGGCAAACAACTGCTGTACACGCAAATTCTGAAAGAAAAGATCGGTCAACTGGTAGACACCAGCGACTCTTTGCAAGATGCCTTTGGCAAATTGGTCGGCTTTCAGGATTTGTTTTTTTCTCGCGAATTCCTGGAACCGCGGCCCCTGCTTCAGGCCATGGAACAAGCTGGTGGCAGCGTGCTGTTGATCGATGAAATTGACAAGTCCGAAGAGTCCTTTGAGGCCTTGCTGCTCGAAGTGCTGGCCGACTACCAGGTCACGATCCCAGAGATCGGCACGATTCGGGCCCAAGTTCCCCCTTTGGTGATCCTGACCTCGAACAACACGCGCGAGCTGGGTGATGCCCTCAAGCGGCGTTGCCTGCACCTGCACATCGGTTTTCCTGACGCCGAGCTCGAGCGTCAAGTGCTGCGCGCCCGGGTGCCGCAAATCAATGACCAACTGCGCGGGCAGTTGGTCGCTTTCGTGCAATCGCTGCGCAACGAGAACATTCGCAAACCGCCCTCGATGGCCGAAACGGTCGACTGGGCCCGCACCGTGGTGCTGCTGCATGCCCCGCTGTTGGACGAGTCGCTGGTCCGCGACACCCTGAGTGTGTTGCTGAAACGTGAGTCCGACATCCAAGAAGTGCAAGGTCGTCTCGGTGCACTGACACAGGCCGCCCGGGCAGCGTCTCCGGTCGTCCCCACTGGAGTGGCTTGATGGACAGCCGCCTAGCCGGATTCATCCGTGCGCTGCGATTGGCAGGGGTCCCTGCTTCACCGGCGGAATCGATCGATGCGGCCCAGGCCATGGCCTTGATCGGCTTTGAGAATCGCGCCAATCTGAAAGCGTCTTTGGGTGTGGTGTTGGCCAAATCGGCCGAAGAAAAAAGCCTGCACGACCGGATTTTTGATTTGTACTTCAGCGCGACTTCAGGCACCACCGTGCAGGATCCGTCTCACGCCAGCACCGCCCCGACGCCAGAAAGCACTGTGCGGACCGGCGATGCGCAAGTGGATGCCTTGCTGGACATGGCCACACAAAGCAACGGCACCGGCCCGCTGGACACCGCGCTCAGGCGGGCTGCGGCCAAGGTGGGGGTGGACGAGATTCGTTTCGCCTCACAGACCCCGTTTTTTGCACGCCAAATGCTCTCAGAAATGGGCATCGCGGCCTTGGAGTCACAACTGCGTGAGCGTTTGAGCCAAAACACCGCACCAGCCCAGCGCGAAGCCAGCGCTCTGAGCGCTGCGCGTGAGCTGCTGCTGCGCCATGCACGCGCATGGGTTGAACAACGCTTTGAGCTGTTTGGCCAACCGGCGACGGAACAGTTCATGACCGAGGTGGCCGTGCACCGTCCCCTGGGCCGGATGAGCCCACCGGACATGGACCGCATGAAACGCGCGGTGGCCCGCATGGCCAAACGTCTGGCCGCCAAACATGCCCAGCGCCGCCGCAGACGGCTGCAGGGACAGATTGACTTCAGGCGCACGCTGCGCCGCAGCGCCGGCCACGACGGCGTGCCCTTTGAATTGAGCTACAAACACACACGGCGCGACAAACCCCGCTTGGTGGTGGTGTGCGACGTTTCAGGTTCTGTGGCAGCCCATGTGCGTTTTTTGCTGTTGTTTTTGTACGCCTTGCAAAGTTCGGTCGCTGACCTGCGCAGTTTTTGTTTTTCTCACCGCCTGCGCGACGTGAGCGCCCCGTTGGAGAGCTTGCCCTTTGAAGAGGCCATGGCCTTGATTCTGCGAGAAGTCGGGGGCGGCGCGACCGACTACGGTCAGGCTTGGGTGGATTTGCAAAACCAGCACAGCGACTGCATCGACCAACGCACCACCCTTTTGGTGTTGGGCGACGGACGCTCCAACCAAACCCATCCCCGCTTAGAGATCTTCGCTCAGCTCACCGAGCGCGCCAAACGCGTGGTGTGGTTGTGCAACGAGCCGCCCGTGCGTTGGGGCAGCGGCGACAGCTGCATGCTGCAGTACCGGCCCTTGTGCACCCATGTCAGCCATTGCGCCAGCGCCAGCGACCTCGAGCGCGCGATCGACGAAGCCTTGCAAGCCTATGCCTGACTCACTTTAGGAAAAAACCATGAACGCTGACTTCAACCAACTGTTCTCGATCGCAGGCAAAGTCGCCTTGGTCACCGGCGGTTCCCGCGGCATCGGCGAGATGATCGCCTCGGGCTTTGTGGCCCACGGAGCCAAGGTGTATATCTCTTCGCGCAAAGCCGATGTGTGTGAAGCGACTGCCCAGCGCATCAGCCAGACCTATGGGGGCACGTGCATCGCGCTCCCGGCTGATCTGTCGCGCATGGACGGCGTGGAGAGCCTGGCCCAACGCCTGGCCCAGCTGGAACCCCAATTGGACATTTTGGTGAATAACGCCGGGGCCGCCTGGGGTGCACCGATCGAACAATTTCCCGAAATCGGTTGGGACAAAGTGATGGACACCAATGTCAAAGGCGTGTTCTTTCTCACCCAAAAATTACTGCCCCTGCTGCGCCAAGCCGCCGCCGGACCCAGCCCCGCCAGGGTCATCAACATCGGCTCAATCGACGGTCTCAAATCGGCTGCCTTTGACAGCTTTTCTTATGGCGCCTCCAAAGCCGCTGTGCACCATTTGACGCGCTTCCTGGCCGCGCAATTGACCAAGGAGCGCATCTTGTTCAATGCCATTGCGCCCGGCCCCTACCCGACCTGGATGCTGTCCACCGGGGTGGGCCATGGCGGCGAGACCGAAGGCGTGGACTGGTCGCGTGTCAGCCAACGCAACCCCAGCGGCCGCGTGGGCACCCCGCAAGACATCGCGGGTTTGGCCATCTTCCTGAGTTCGCGCGCCGGCGAATACGTGGTCGGCCAAACCATCGCCAGCGATGGTGGCGCAGTCGCCGCGTCCTGAACCTTCTTGACAATTTTTTAACCCCCGTCACTTCACTCTCAACCTCACTCTCAACCCCAATCTCAACCTAAAGCCAGAGGATTTTGTCCATGACCCAAGCCACCACCAACCCCATCGTCTCGCCTTTTTCGCTGGACCCCAGCGACCCCCTCAACGACCTGCGCATGTCCGAGAAAGCGCGCCCCCTGTATGAGCATGTCAAACGCTTCATTGTCGAAACCGTCAACCCCATGGCCGAAAAATACATCGCCTTGGGCGAAGGCCGCACCGGTGCCGACCGCTGGGAGTACGCGCCGGGCCAACTCGATCTGCTGAATGCCGCCAAAAACCAAGCCAAAAAAGAAGGCCTGTGGAATTTCTTTTTGCCCGACTCCGAGACCGGTGAAGGGCTGTCCAACCTGGACTACGCCTACATTGCCGCCGAACTGGGCAAGAGCCCCATGGCCTCGGAATGCATGAACTGCTCGGCCCCGGACACCGGCAACATGGAGGTGCTTGAGCGCGTCGGCACGCCGGCGCAAAAAGAAAAATGGCTGAAACCCTTGCTCGACGGCGAAATCCGCTCGGCGTATGCCATGACCGAAGTGGACTACGCGTCCTCCGACGCGAAAAACGTCGCCACCAGCGCGGTGTTGGAAGGCGACGAATGGGTGATCAACGGCGAGAAGCATTACATCTCTGGCGCGGGCAGCCCACGTTGCAAGATTCTGATCACCATGGTGCGCTCCAGCCCGAATGCGGCGCCGCATCAGCAACAGTCGATGATCCTGATCCCCAAGGACACCCCTGGCGTGAAGATCATGGGCCCCATGCATGTGTTCTCAGAAGACCATGCCCCGCACGGCCACATGCACATCGTCTTCGACAACGTGCGCGTGCCCAAAGACAATATGCTGCTGGGCGAAGGCCGTGGCTTTGAAATCTCCCAGCTGCGCCTCGGACCCGGGCGGATTCACCACTGCATGCGCTCCATCGGTCAGGCCGAGAAAGCCTTGGAATTGCTGGTGCAACGCGGCATCTCGCGCGAAGCGTTTGGCAAACAGCTGGTCTGGTTGGGGGGCAATGTGGAGATCATCTCCCGCGCCCGCATCGACATCGAAGCGATGCGCCTGATGGTGCTCAAAGCCGCCAAAGCCATGGA
>CANFYZ010000002.1 GCA_947451385.1 Comamonadaceae bacterium
GCTACAGCAGCATGATGGTCATGGGCATGACCTGCCCCAACAGTGGCTTTGTGGGCTTTCCCATCATCTTGCTGACTTTGGGACCGGTGGCTGGCGTGGCGCTGGCGCTCAACATGGTGGTGGAAAACCTGTTGCTCATCCCGCTGCTCTTGGCCGTGGCCGACAGCGAGGGTGGCGCGCCCGGTCAGTGGCGCCAGGCCTTGCAGCAAACCCTGTTCGGTCTGTTCAAGAACCCCTTGATCATTGGCATCGTCGCGGGCTTTTTGTTTTCGTGGTCGGGTGTGCAGATTCCCACGCCGGTGTCGCGCACCATCACCTTGTTTGCACAGGCCAGCGGTGCCTTGTCGCTGTTCGTCATTGGCGGATCGTTGGTGGGCCTGCAAGTGCATGGACTCAAAGGCCCGGTGGCGCTGATTGCGCTGGGCAAATTGATCGTGCATCCGTTGGCCATGCTCATCACCCTGTGGTGGGTGGTGCCGGTGGACGATCCGGCCTTGCGTATGGCTGCATTGATCACGGCCGCCTTGCCCATGCTGGGCATTTACACCATCTTGTCCCAGCGCCATGGCCATGAAGCCACCAGCGCAGCGGCGCTGCTGGTGACTACGGTGTGTTCTTTCTTTACCTTGAGTGGACTGCTGTGGGTGTTGCAGCACGTGACCCTGTGAGTGCGTCGTCCCCCGTGCGCGTGGTCGCGCTGTCGGCCTTTGCCAGCACCGCCTCCATGCGCCTGTGCGACCCGATGTTGGTCGGCTTGGGCCAAGAGTTCGGTGTGACCACCGGCGAGGCCTCGGCAGTGATTGCAGCTTACGCCGTGTCCTACGGCATTTTGCAAATTGTGTATGGCCCCTTGGGCGACCGCTGGGGCAAGCTGCGGGTGATTGGCGCGTCCGCCTGGGTGTGCTTGCTGATCAGCTTGCTCACGGCCTTGGCACCGAGCTTGAACCTGCTGGTGCTGGCCCGCGCCGCCATGGGCGCTGCGGCCGCGGGCATCATTCCGCTGGCGATTTCTTGGGTGGGTGATCAAGTGGCTTATGAACAGCGCCAAGAGGCCTTGGCCCGGCTCATGGGTGCGTCCATCACCGGCATGATGATGGGCCAGTGGTTTGGCGGCTTTGCGACAGAGCACTGGGGCTGGCGTTATGCCTTTGTGGCAGTGAGCGTGGTCTTTGCCTTGGCCCTGTGGCGCATGGGGCAGTATTTAAAAAGTCAGCCGCGCTTTGTGCCCTCAGCCCATCCACTGCCCATGCTCCAGTACTGGCAGCACATGGCACGCTTGCTCACCGAGCCGCGTGTGCGTTGGGTGCTGGGCGCCGCCTTGGCTGAAGGGGCGTTGGTCATGGGCACCTTGGCCTTCATGCCCAGCTGCTTGGTGGGGCATTTTGGTTTGAGTGTGTCGCAGGCCGGCGGGGCCATGGTGCTGTACGGCGCATCGGGTTTGCTCTACAGCCAATTTGTGCGCCAGAGCCTGGCGCTGCTGGGTGAATCGGGTTTGGCCTGGTGCGGCGGTGCCTTGATTGTGGCTGGCTTGAGCACCCTGGCCTTGGCCGATGCCGCGCCGCTGGGCGTGGCTGCCTGCGGCTTGACGGGCCTGGGCTTTTACATGATGCACAACACCCTGCAAACCCAGGGCACGCAAATGGCCCCACAGGCGCGCAGCATGGCCGTGACGCTGTTTGCCTGCACCCTGTTCTTTGGCCAAACTTTGGGCGTGGCCCTGGTCGCCCGCAGTCTGGATGCGGGCTGGATGCGCGAAACATTTTTGGCGGCCGCCGTGGGTGTGGCGCTGCTGTGCCATGTGATCGCGCGAGGCGGGCAGGGGCGGGTCAAGACGCCATAAGGTCAGCCCTCAAAACGCTGTGGCCCTCATTCTTTTTTGTAGCCAAGCTCACCGAGGGTTTGGCCCCATTGGCGGTATGAGTTTCGAATGATCATCGAAAATTCATCGGGTCCGGCCCATTTGGCTTCAACCCCACCTGCGCGGAAAGCCTCCTGAATGCTGGGCGTCTTTAATATTTGGGCGAAGGCCTCTGAAAGCCGATGGACCGTCGCAGGCGGGATACCCGCAGGCCCCACAAAGCCAATCCAACTTTCAATGTCGATGCCTTTGATGCCTTGTTCACCCATGGTCGGTAACTCGGGAAACAAGCTGCTTCGTTGCGGTGCTACCAGGGCCAGTAAGCGTAATTCACCCGATTTCGCCAGCGCCACGGCGGCCGACGACGAGGCAAATTGAAGGTGCACTCGACCGGCTATGAAATCTTTGGCGACATCATTGGCACCTTTGTAAGGCACATGAACAATGTCAATGCCTGCCTGCCGTGCAAACATCTGCCCGTAAATATGTGCAGAAGTGCCCATGCCTTGGGAGACGTAATTGAGTTTGCCAGGATTGGATTTGGCGTACGCCACCAGTTCTGAAACGGTGTTCACGGGAATCGATTTATGAACCACCAAAACCAGTGGGCCCACAGCACCTTGTGCAACCGGCGTGAAGTTTTTGAGGGTGTCGTATTTCGCCGCCAGCAAGGTATGGGGCAACTGGGACAGTGTGGAAGCGGGGGTGTACAGCAAACTGTGACCGTCAGGTATGGTCTTGATGAGTTCGTTGGCCGCTAACAGGGTGCCAGCGCCAGGCCGATTCTCAACCACCACGGGCACACCGCCCAGAACCGTGGTCAATTGCTGTGCAATTTGCCTGGCCTGAATGTCCGTGCCGCCACCCGGCGGGAAGCCCACCAAAATCCGAATGGGTTTCCCAGGTACCGGGAATTCCGCAGCTTGCGTCCAGCCGAGGCCGGCCCCCAATAGGAGGGGCAGCAGGGCCCATTTTTTCAAACGAATAAGGGTGTTCATATTTTTCCTCTGGCCGAACAAGTTCAATTTTGAAGCAGTTTATGCACACACCCAAGGGTGACCCTCACAGGCGCATTGGATCCACAACACACTCAAATTATGGAATAGACGATCAGGCCTAACTTGAGAATAATGTCAAAGACAGGTTCCTGCCGATGGACGATGTTGAAAACGAATTGAAAGACGATGCATGTCACTTGAAGAATCCACACCCTTTTCCATCGAAATGGACCCTATTCTGGACGGTTGCGCTTTAGAAGCCTATCCAGGTGAGACCATGGAGCGGCGCATTGCCAACGGTGACTTTGATCCCGAGGGCAAGGCCTTCACGGTTTTTAACCCACGGGGTCATCCCCCAGCCATCCGTCTGCGGCCCATGGCCGCTCGGCCGAAAAGTTTAGAGGGACGAACGGTCTACTTCGTGGACGTTCGGTTCATGAATGGCAAAGATTTTTTATTGGAACTTCAGCGCGCTTTCAATGAACGCTTTCCAAATGTGCGCACCGAGTTGCGGCAAAAGCGGGGCGGGTATACCGAAGACGACCACGATCTGTGGGCGGAAATTCAGGCCAATCAAGGACTGATGGTCATGGCCATTGGGCACTGCAGCACCTGCGCACCGGCGGTGGCCGTGCACTGCATGAACATGGAGGATAGAGGCATCCCCACGACGCCCATCGTGACGCAAGCATTCCAAGACCTTGTGGCCGCCATTGCCTACAAAGCGGGCATGCCTGAATTGCGTTTTACTTTCGTACCGCATCCGATTGGAGGTAAGCCGGCCAGCGAATTACGCGCCTGTGCCTTGGGTCTTGACCCCACGACGCAGATACCCGTCATGGACGAAATACTCGACGCGCTTACCCGAGAATTAACGCAAGCGGAATGTGCCAAAGGGCAATTGGAAAGACATCAACCTCGCTTACTGGGCGCCAACAGTGAAGACGAGTTGCATGACATGTTTCGTGATGCGGGTTGGAGCGATGGTTTGCCCGTGATGTTGCCAACGCCGACCCGGGTTGCTGAAATGCTCAAGGCGACGCGTCATGCGCCCAACGAAGTGGTTGGGAAAATGAGACCGACAGAAACACAAGAAGATTGGTCTTACACCGTGGAGCAGGTGGCTGCCAACGCCGTGATGGCGGGCGCAAAACCAGAGTATTTCCCGGTCATTCTGGCCCTTGCAGCGAGTCAAGTCACGGCGGTACACAGCTCCACGAGTTCTTTTGCTGCGATGGTGGTGGTCAACGGACCGATTCGTCATGCGCTGCGAATGAATTCTGGGCTGGGCGCCTTGGGGCCTTTTAACCATGCCAACGCGACCATCGGTCGTGCTTATGGGTTGTTGTCTCGGAACCTCGGCGGCGGGGCTGTGCCCGGGTTGACCTACCTGGGTTCGCAGGGAAACCCCTTGAATTACAGCAGTGTTTGCTTTGCTGAAAATGAAGAACGAAGTCCCTGGCCGCCCTTCCATGTGCAAAAAGGGTTTCAACCAGAACAAAGTACGGTGAGCGTATTCAGAGGTCGAACTTTCAGCCATTTGCTTGAAGTTCGAGAGAAAACTTGGCCTCAACAATTACTCAATTTAGTGAGCGGATTCACGCCAACACCACGCACTAACCTCACTCTGTTGGTTGAACCTCTGGCAGCTCGGACTTTTAAAAATCGCGAAGGATTTGAAACCAAAGAACAACTGGCTCAGTGGTTCCACGACAACGCCAAGCTAGATTACAAAACCTACTGGGATTACCAGTTGGTCATCAACTACATCGAACCCCTGGCCCGAAAAGGGCAAGAGCCATTTGCGTCTTATCTTGCGCAGGATGAGCATTCTGAAGTCCCAAGGTTTGCTGATCCCAAAGCGATCAGTGTCGTGGTCGTTGGGGGTGAAAAAAATGCTTATTGGTTTGGCACAGACTTTGGCTGGCTCAAAAGTGTATGCATTGACGATTGGAGCTGATCATTGCTTGCACAGATGATCGGCCAAAAATTTCTGCGTTCGCTGCGCGGCTAGTGCCGCACTCGGCTCATGAAATGAATTCCTCATCTCGCAATTGAATCCGTGGCCAGCAGGATAGAGGTGGATTTGGGATTGCGGGCTTGCGCTGGCAATTTTCTGCACATGCGCTAAAGGGATGTGGCTGTCCGCTTCACCAAAATGCATGAGAACTGGCATCGTGGGAATGGCATTTAAATGCTCTGCCACCTGAGTGCCGTAATAAATGATGCAGGCGTCCAGAGATAAACGATCAGCGGCCAACCAGGCGAGCGTCCCGCCCCAACAAAAGCCCATCACAGCCATTTTGTGGCCTTGATGTTGACCCCATCGACCTACGGCCTCGATGTCCCGCAGTGCCAGATGGTTGCCAATTTGTTCCTTCTTTGCCCTGCCGATTTCTACCTCTGGTGCCGTGTAACCCAAGGCTTGCTCGCCTGGGGTTCGATCAAACAGTGCCGGTGCTACGGCCAGCCAACCCTGAGCGGCCAGTTTGCGGCACACCGACTCGAGGTGGGCGTTCACGCCAAATATTTCCTGCAGGACGATGACCATGCCTTTGGGTTTTTCAACCGGCAATTGCTCAAATACATTGAATCGATGCCCATCCGAGGCAATTAAGGAAAACCAAGACATCAATGTGCCGCCAAACTTGGCGCCCCAGCTTTTGCGCGTTGCATGCAATCAAATTCATGGACTTTCTCGGGCCGCAGCTTTCTGTAGGGCGGGGCGACAGAGCGGTCTTCATCAACCAAAGTTATTCGGTCAATTTCCAGCAGATCTTCTTCAGTGAACTGAATAGACAAGGCGCCCACATTGTCCAGCAGGTGTTGCGGTTTATCAGCGCCTGCAATCACCGTAAAGGTGGCCGGCCTGGAAAGCAGCCAAGCCAGGGACATTTGTGCAAGGGTCCATCCGCGCATGGTGGCGAAGGCTTGTAGTTTTTCCGTGACATCCCAATTGCGATCAGATTGCCAGGCCGCGGTATTGGGGTTCTTATCTTGACGTGTCCCTGCAGCGATGGCACCGCGCTTGTGAATACCTGAAAGCATGCCCGAGGCCAGCGGAAAATAGTGCGTCATTCCAATGCCATATTTGACGCAAAAAGGCTCAAACCTTTTTTCTATGTCCCGGTACAGCAAGTTGTAATGATCTTGAGCTGAAATAAATTGGTTGAGCCCCAATTCTTTGGCACAAAAATAGGCCTCACACAATTCCCAAGCGAACATGTTGGACGCGCCAATGTAGCGAACTTTGCCGGATTTGACCAAGTCATCTAACGCACGCAGCGTCTCCTCAATCGGTGTTGATGGATCAGGCCAGTGCAGTTGGTAAAGATCAATGTAGTCTGTATTCAATCGCCGAAGACTGTCTTCGCAGGCATTGATGATGGCCATTCTGGATGCCCCAACATCGTTAGGACCATCACCCATCCGGTTACCAAACTTGGTGGCAATCAGCACCTGTTGCCGCTTACCACCGTTTAAGGCTTGGCCCAAAGATTGTTCAGACCGTCCTATGCCGTAACTGTTTGCTGTATCAAAATAATTGATACCTAAATCGAGGGCTTGATCGACCACCTGCTGGACAAATTCTTGTGTCGTATAGCCACCAAAAGCGAAGCAGCCAATGCCCAGGGCGGAGGCCTTTAATCCAGAACGGCCCACATTGCGGTACACCATGCCGTTTGAACTTGTTTTGGGCATCAAGCCAATCGCAGTCACTCGCTGCTGAATATCTTCATTGCTCATAGTTAGGCGTCCATTTTGATGCCGGCATCCTTGATCACTGGCGCCCAGCGAGCCCGGTCAGACAATACTTTTTTGTGAAATTCGGCAGGGGTCCCACCCACAGGGACCAAGCCCATCTTGTGCAGCACTTCAATCACGGGCGGGGTAGCCAAGGCTTCCGTGATGATGGTTGCATAGTCATTGGCCACGTTCGCTGAAATTCCAGCTTTGGCATACAGTCCAAAGGACGTTACCGCCACATAGCCTGGATAACCCAGTTCACCCAGAGTTGGAATTTCGGGTGCCAGGGGAGAGCGTTTTTCGCTGGCATGGGCCAAGACGCGCAACTTCCCAGAGCGATGACTTTCCAAATAGTCGGGGAGGATCGAGCCGCTGGCAGGAATTTGATTCCCGAGAAGGTCTGCAAGTAAAGGGGAGCCGCCTCGATAGGGCACCGAAATCAAGGGAAGGTTGAGCTGTTTGCCTAATTGATGGATCACCAAGGCCCCCATGCTGACGGGACTGGGGACGCCAATCGAGCCTTTTTTAGGGTCTTTTCTGACGGAATCGAAGTATTCGGCCAAGGTGTTGACCCCCGACAAGGGATTGACGGTGAAGGCCATGGGCGCAGAAGCGCATTCAACGATAGGGGCCAGCTCTTTCTCATAATCAAATGTGGGCTTGGTCGCAAACAAGGGCAGCAGTGCGACGGCAGAGTTGGGCGCCATCAGCAGGTAAGAGCCATCAGGATCAAAGTTTCGCAAATGCTGAATGGCGACCAGACCGCCTGCGCCTGACTTGGAATCTACGATGACGTTCCTTCCCAGTTTGGCACGCAGCCTGTCGCCCAAAAGGCGCGCCAACGTATCGGAGGAGGTTCCGGGTGGAACGGTCAGAATGATCGTTAAGTTTTTGCTGGTCTGACTTCGTACCAAGGCCGGTGCGACCAGGGCAGCTGAAGCAACGCCCACCGAAGTCATAAAACGCCGCTTACTTTGACTCCACATAAAAAGTCTCCTGATGTAGGGGGTTAATTTTGAATTGGTCTCAATAGACTGAGAGTTCAAGGGCTCACACACTGAAAATTCTGGGCCTCGAGAGGGTCTCCTTGACCGCGGTAGCGAGCGACTTGTGGGTAGGCGCAAAGCGGTCGACTGATTTTTTCATTGGCCTTGGTGGCCAGCAAGCTGGTGGGGGCTTGGCCCAGTTCGACCCAGTTTTCAATCGCGCTCAACGTGTCAAACTGATCAGGACCCGGTCCTCCACCGCAATGCAAAACACCTGGCGCGAGAAAAAGTTTGACGCTGTTGGCATGGGCTGGCACTTTTTCTTGTACCGCTTGGAGATAAGCAATGGTTGACAAGGGGCTGGGGCCAGGATCGTTGAAGCCATGCCAAAGTAACAATTTGCCACCGCGACCCAGAAATTTGGAGATGTCTGCGTTTTGTTGATGGACATGTTCACCCGCAAGGCCTGAATTGATTTCGTCCAAGTCCCGGTCGGCGTCAAAAGACATGATGTCGTAGGCCGGATTGGCTTTGACCAGGTGTGACACAAAGGGCGCGCCCAGCACAGAGTTTCGTCCACGGGGAACTTCGGGTGTTCCGATCATGCGCACCACCCAATCGGCTTCACCTCCCCGCATCAATGGCATGGCAGCCCAGCGACCGTCTTTGGTTTTGACGCCGTCGTAGACACGTTGAACCGTCCGAACCTGCGCTTCTGTGAGGCAATCTGGGCCTGCTGCCCCCTTGCATTGCAATTGAGCGGGATTCCAGGTGCATGCGCGCGGATCGGTCAGGATCCCATCTTCAACACCATCCTGTGCGTCACAAGCTGCGAGCAAGGCTTTTTGTATCAGCGGAACGTGTGCGGGGATCAAATTACTTTCAGGTCGAGCATGAAAGGCTTGCACGCGCAAAATGGCGTTGGAATAAACAAGTGGCGTGTAGACCGGGGCACCCGCGATGACGCCGTCATAGTCTTGCGGGTAACGCTGTATTTCTGCCAGACCCTGGCGCCCCCCCGTAGAACAACCCTGCCAATACGATTTTTGCAGGGGTTGCTGGTAAAAAGTTTTAACCAACTGCTGGCCCAAAGTGGTCGACAAGTGGGTGGCACGATGACCAAAATCAATGATGCCTTGGGTATTAGCTTGTCCATTGGGCAAGACCGCAAAGCTGGGGTCCAGGCCATTTTCGCTGGGGTGGCCCATGTCGTTTTGCATGACCGCATAACCCCGTGCTAAGCCGGGTTGCGCTGCAGCCAGAGACAAATTGCCAGCAAATCCACCACCGCCAATGCCCAGGAATTTGCCATTCCATTGATTAGGTAATCGATAAATGGCCACAGTGCGCGAACCAGCCACAGGGGAAATAGCCACTTTGATTTCGCAGAATTCGGTCCGTTTCTGGCCCATATTGGCCACCTGAGGCTGCACGCTCAGTACCTGAGTAAAAGGCAGTGAGGTGGGGGCGCTGAATCCCCGGCACACATCGGTATTTTGTGCCGCGCTGGTTAACGGCCAGAACAGGCCCAGGGCCAGGAGTTTCCAAGCGGCATGAACGCCATCAGAATGGTGGGAAGACAAATGACCCATGAAAATCCTCCAAAAAAGTGCATCTCTTCGCGCCATCAGTCCACCCCATCATTCAATTGGCCAGGCTGGTTCATTGGCTGGGAATAGAGGCATCGAACCGACCGATAAAGTCCAGTTGTGTGGCGCGAGGCGCATCGACGACAGTGAACGTGGTATCGAAGACATATGCTTTTTCTGAGCCCGCCTCAAAGGCCGGCCAATCGTTGACCACGCCCCCGTTGGGATTGCCAGTGGACGCGAATCGCAACCAAGCACTCATCATGGCCTGCGATATTCGCCGGTCGTCTTCGTTGTAAGGTGCGGCCTTCAAGACCGATTCACCAAAAACAAATTTCACCTCGTCAGCGTGTCCCGCGTCAGCGCCGGCCCCGCCGCCCTGTTTTCTGGCAAAGACATACCGGTAAGCCGTCAGGCCTTGTGCAACTGCCGCTCGGGCAACGCCTCGGGTCCCAAACCAGAACTGGCTGTCGCCAAAACTCAGTGCGATGGCGCGCTGGACCTCAGCGTCTTTTGAAACCGGGTAAATCGACCCCGCTTCTTCACCATAGGCGCCGAAGATTTTCTTTTCGCTCAAATACTTTCGAAACTCAGGCACGGTGCTCAACCTGTATTTGCCAGTGAACATCGAGCCTTCATCGGTGCTGTTACCTACCAGCACCTGAACTCGGGTCATGTTGCCGGCCTCGAAAGTGACGCGCTCTTCATGGGGAAGCACCACGCCGTCACGCACCGGACCAATCACGCGCGGTTCTGACAACGCACGAATTTCAGCGCCCCCTCCGGTGTTCTGAAGCAACTTAATTCGTTCGACCGGGAGGGCCCGCAAAGCCGCCAAACTGGGACCGACAGTCAACCCCTGTTGTTCAGCTTCGGGCAAAGACTTCCAGTGGCGAAATGTACCGGGACTTTGAAGAATAGCCCGCTGAAAAAGGCCTTTGGATTGGGGTGAAGACATCAATGCGGTGATCACACTGGCGCCCGATGAGACTCCCCAAATCGTCACGCGGTCGGGATCGCCGCCAAACTGTTCGATGTTGGCCTTGACCCATTGGAGTGATTGAGCCACATCCATAATGCCGTAGTTACCGGACACCTTGTTGGGTGACTCGCGACTCAGCTCAGGATGGGCCATGAATCCCATCGTGCTGACGCGGTAGTTCATGGACACCACCACAGCACCTTTCTGGGCCAATGGCGTGCCGTCGATGTTGCCGGATCCGCTGTGAAAACTACCTCCGAAGACCCATACCATGACGGGCAATTTTTGACGTTGTGTCAATGCCTCTTTGGGGGACCATACATTGACAAACAAACAGTCCTCGCTTTTCGGGATGGCTGCTGCCTGCATGCAAGCCGGACCGAATTGCGAGGCGTCGCGTATGCCCTCGCCCCACGTTGTAGCGGGGGCAGGGGGCCTCCAACGCAAGTCGCCAAGCGGCGGGGCGGCGTAAGGAATACCTTTGAAGGCCAGGACCTGGGTGCCACTGCCGCGCAGCTTGCCTGCAGCCAGTTGAACCACTGGCGCCCCAGGGTTGTCCGCGATCAGACCCAGAGCGGCGGCCCTACCCGAGCGGTCACTGGCGCAGGAAGACAGCAGGCCTGCACCAGCGAGACAAAGCAGCGAGAGAACGGCCGCCCATGTTTTCAATGAGTCCCCCCGAAGTCTGAGAGCCGACGTGCACCGTGCCGCATCACTGCTTGCCCAATTCCATCAACATACGGGTCATCAAATACAACCTGGGCACGATGGAGTCAACTTCAATGTATTCATCCTTGGCGTGATAGCCCCACCCCGCCAATCCAAAACTTTCAATCACTGCCGCTTTGTCCGAGCGCGCAGCAAATGCGGCATCGGTTGCACCGCCTGTCATCGGGATGATGTCCAGTTTTCGGTCTAACTCTTTGTAAATGGATTGCGCTTTCTCCGCCAAGGCCTTGGCTTTGGCGCCGCCTTGATAAGGGGGGCGCCCCCCCAGCAATGTGATTCGTGTATCTGTTTCAGGTATCAGCTTTTGCGTGTTGACCGTGTTTTGCAGGGCCGCTTGCAATTTTTCAGCCGCACCTGGCAGTGTGGTGCGCACATCGGCCGAGGCGAGGGCCTTGTCAGGGATTTGATTGCGCACGGTGCCTGCTTGCGAAATGGTCCAATTCAGCTGCACCCCGGGGATGGATTTGTAGGTATCGCGGGTTTGCACAATTTGATGACTCAGCTCGACCAAGGCGTTGCGCCCTAGATCGGGGGCGGCGCCTGCATGCGATGCTTTGCCGGTCACATGCATATCAATTCGCGTTGCGCCGCTGGCCCCCAAAAGGACCGCTTCGTTGGTTGCAACTGCTTTTGCCGCAGTGGGTTCGCATGACAGCACCACATCATGTTGATCGGCCAATTGGGAAATGAGTTCCCCAGAGCCAATGGAGCCCACTTCTTCGTCCGGATTGAACAAGACGGTGATTTGGGCAAAGTCCTTCCAACCGCGTTCTTTGAGAATGGCCAAACTGTGCAGGATCACGGCAATGCCGCCCTTGTCGTCTGCAATCCCTGGGCCATAGATTCGATTGCCCTCCACCTTGTAACCTTGCGTGCTCAAGATGCCCGTTTGGTACACCGTGTCCATATGGGCTTGCAGCATGAATTTTTTATGGCCTTGGCCTGTCAATCGGCCAACCACAATGTCAGCGCCAGCACCGGTGCTGGTTTTGTGGCGTTCTGTGGCAAAGCCCAGCGATTTGAGCCTCGACTCGACCACCTTGGCCATTTGCGCCAGGCCCTTCAAGTCCGCGCTACCTGATTCGATCATCACCATCTCACGCAGACTCTCAATGAATTGAGGCTGTGCATTTTCTGCTGCCGTTTTAAGGGCCATGTCTGTGGCGGCATGGGCCATGGGTGCCCACAAACAAATCGAAGCCAGCAGAGTGACTGGAAAAAAAGTACGGGTTCTCATCTTGTCTAACCGATCATCAGGTTGAGTTGAAAGACCGCCCAACAGCGCCCCAACGCCAGCTTTCAACGTGAAGCCATGACGTTGAAAGGAAATGCCGTGGGCTTCGCTGGTTGGGTATGGCCTAGCGCAAGCATCCCTGCATGAACATGGTCATCCTCTTCTGCGTGGGCATCCATCAAGCTGGGTGCCACCGTGGAGGCTGCGTACAGAGGTTCGGTACCGGCTTGTGCCATCAGGACAAATCGGGTTTTTTGGGCACGCGCACAGGTATTGAGCACGCGCATGGCTCTGTCAACCACCGGCTGACCACTGACGAAAGGGTTGGAGCCCGGTGCCGCTGCAGCGCGCGCTTTGAGCTTGGCCACTGTGCCGTCATAGCCGGGGTGGTTACTCAATGGAACGTCGATGCCCCATTGCGATGACAGTTCACGCATGCGTTCAGTTTGCGCGATATAGCCGTCCAGACGCCCCATGTCACGGCCAAAATTGAATGACGTCCCGCCCCAAATCATGGCCTTGTGCGTTTTGCCGCCGTCACGCACATTGAACACCGGGGTGATCGTGCCCAAGGTATGGCCAGGTGTGATCATGAAACGCACCGTGATGTCGCCCAAAGTGAGAGTTTCACCATCACGTACAGCGATGTCGCGCTGGGGTGGGCGGTCCCACATTTTGGAGTCAAACTCCAGACCGGTTTCCATCATTTTCCAATCGATTTCGCTGGCCACGATGCGGGCGCCATAGCGCTGCGCGATCATCTGCGCACCACCGTAATGGTCACCGTGGCCATGCGTGACCAAAACATATCGGATCTGCGCCGGGTCCAGACCCAGACGGCGCATCCCGCCTTCAATGAGCGCGCTAGCCTCAGTCGCGTTATTCAGTGCATCGATCAGGATCAGACCTTCGCTGGTTTTAAGTACCCACGCGCTGACCCAAGCCGAACCCACGTAATAAAGGTTATCGAAAGCCTGGCCCGGTTCGGGTGCAGGCTGGTTGATGAGTTTGGCAAGCGACTCGTCCATGGCCTGGCTGGGCGCAGCGCGCACGGCAGGCTGTGGATTGCAGACGGGCATGAGGAACTTCAAATCCTCGCCAGCGATGCGACGTGCCTCGTCGACATACTGGTCCACGGTCGCTTGCGTTGGCGGGACCGTTGAACAGGCGGCCAGCGCGCCCAAGATCAAACTTGCGAGATAGGTTTTACGCATCACGGTGTCTCCGGTTATGGCTTGGGCCAGACTCAATGGGCTGGCAAGCAGCGTTGCGGTGTCTCAAGGGCCAAGTTTTCCAGGGGGGCCGTTTTGACGGGGTAAGACAGTTTCAACTGTTCATAGGCCACTTGTTGCAAGGCTTTGACCTGCGGAACCGACAGGCCTAATTCAAAGCCAGAGCACTCATTGCCGCCCAAGGCGCGGGGGTCTTGCAAAGTCAATGCACCAAACACGACCAAGCCCTTCAGGTAATAACCCGCCACGCTGGCGTGGTAGTGGTCGAAGGTCCATAAGTTCAACTTGCCAGCGTCAATGCCGTCCAAGGAGTTGTTGTCGGCCACACCGGCATCCATGGCACGGACCCAGGCTTCGCCCACTGGAATCACGCCTTTGATCACGGGGCTCGATTTGGCGGCCAAGTCATACCCCGCCCGCACATCTTTGGCCATGTCGCCAATCGTCTTGCCATACCAAGCCCCCTTGGGGCCATAGGTTTCATCAGCTCTTGGAAAAGTGGCCTCTAAACGCAAATCAGCTTTGGGATTTTTGGCTTGAAGCGCCTGCGCCAATTGCAATGCGGTTTGAACCAATTGTTCAGGGTTGCCTGGTTTTTTTGAATCCAATGTGCTGAAGCCATGAGCGACCACGATGTCCCAGGGTTGCTGAGTGATCACGCTCAATCGATTCTGCACATGCCAGTCAATGCCGGTTCCGCCCCGGGTTTCAATGGCGACGTCATAGTCCAGTCCCACTTGCTGCGTGAACGATTTGAACAAGGCGGGGACGCCACCCTGGCCTTCACGGTTCAAATCGCGGACGGTATTGGCACGGTAATAACGAACCGCCGATCCGTGCCCATAGGTAAAGCTGTTGCCGATGAAAAGTACGCTCGTCGCAGCTTGCGCGACAGGCGCGAAGCAAAGGACTGAACTCGCCAACAACGCTGCAGTCATGGAGTGAAATTTCATAGAAGCCTTTCAGTGGAGGTGTGCGTTAAAGAGACTGTAAAAATTCGATCACGCCCTTGACCGTTTTGGCCGTGGCGTCGGGGTTGTGACCGACATGTGCACCCACGGCCACGCAAGGATCGTTGTAGCTGAAAGGCGCGCCACTTTGTGCGTTGAACAGGTCGCCTTTGGATTTTTCGATGAACTGGCAATTGCGCGTGCTTTGGGCCGTAGGAACCGCTAACTTCTCGGGTGACAGCGGGCTGTCATAACCATGTTGCGTGTTGGCAAATTCGGTCAAGGTGATGTCCACCCCTTTGCTCTTGAGTTCTGCGACATAGGCGCGGCAAGGCACGACATTGACATAATCATCTGTGGTGCCGTGAAAAAACCGCAGGGGTGAACCCGTCAAGTCGGTATCACCTATAAAACGCGTGTTGCATGGGGTGTACAGCCCAATGTGTGAAGCAAACTTGGCGGAGCTGCCATACAAGGCTTTGAACCGGGTGGAGGCAGAAAAAACCGATGCAACAGCGCCTTTGGAGAAGCCCATGATGGAGATCTTGGTCGCGTCAATACGCGGGTGTTTGGCCATCAAATCCAACCCGCGATAACCGTCCACCATCATGGCCAAGCTGTGCAACAAGGTTTGGTCTTGCACGGTCGATGTGATGCCTCGTCCTGAAAACGTATCCACAACCAAAGTGGCCATGCCGGCTTGGTTCAGCGCGTGGACCCATTGGTCCATACTGCCGCTGACTCCGCCGCTGCCATGGATCAAAACAACCGCCGGAAATTTGGCTTTTTGGCCTTGCGGAATGCGCAACTCAGCCGCCAATACATGCGACTTTCCCTGCGCTGAGCCTTTTAAGAACTCTTCACCGGTGAGCGTTTGGGTGGGAAGCGCGTGAATCTCAATTCTGGCAGGTAGCGAGGGATTTGCAGCGGTTTGCGCGTGGCTTGCGAGGCCACAGAGCGCCCCCAAAGTGGCTGTCCACAGCCCTTTTCCCATCCAGTTTTTCATGGCTTGCCTCCAGAAGATCAAGCCATTTTGGGTGTGTCATGAGAGCGCGCATGTCGCCAATGTGCAACTGCGTGCTGTGACTTCACAATCGGAAAAAGCACGGTTTTTTTGCTGCACAGGCGACGCCGAAATGCGTCTTGAAATCTTCAAGCCCATAAAAAAACCCAGTCCAGGTGAGTGGACTGGGCTCGGGCCCCATCAGCCACCCCACCATTCCCCGTATCAATGCTTTGTTTGCAGTGTTCGTCCAAAAAGACTGAACAACCGTTCCCAATGCCGCTCTGCGGCAGTGGCCTTGTAGATGCCTTCGCGCTTGGGAAACACAAAGCCGTGTTCGGCTTGGGGGTACCACTCGATGCGGTGTTTGACTTTCGCAGCCGTCAGGCTGGCTTCAAGCTGTTGGATGTCCGCAGGGGGCGCCCACTTGTCGATTTCGGCGCAGGCAAAGTAGCATTCGCATTGGATTTGCGGTGCCATGCGGTGGGGTGAATCGGGCGCGGCCGTGGCCATATTGGCGCCATGGATGGAGGCAATGCTGAGAAAACGCTGCGGGAACTGGGCAGCTGCCCACATGACAAACGGTCCACTCATGCAGTAGCCCACTGCACCGAGACGCTGGTGGTCGGCCATGGCGTGTTGGTCGACAAAATTGAACAGCGCTTGGGTGTCCGTCTGTGTGGTCTGCGCATTGAGTGCACCCATGTGCCCAAACATTTCGGCCAAGGCTTCGGGGCTGCGTTCTTTGAGGTGATAGTCCCGGCTGCGGCGGTAATACAAATTCGGCAGGACCACAAAATAGCCCACGCTGGCCAAGCGGCGGGCCATGTCGTGAAGCTCTTCTCTTTTGCCTGGCGCGTCCATGTAAAAGAACACGACAGGATGCGGTCCGTCTTCTTCGGGGAAGACCACAAAGCTGTTCATCGATCCGTCAGCGGTGGGAATATCAATGTGTTCTTCGATCATGGTGTCTCGATTCAAATTTGATTTTTGAATTTAGAAGTTTCAGTATGTGCCCGTTGGACGACTTCTCAGTTCACCATCACCAATTTGCCTTTGACGTTGCGCGAGCCCATATGGGCATAGGCGGCTTTCAAATCTTTCATGGGCATGGTGGAGTCGATCACCGGTTTGATCTTGCCTTGGCCGTACCACTGGGCCAGCTCGGCCATCATGGCGGCGTTGGCTTGGGGTTCGCGGCGTGAGAAGTCGCCCCAGAACACGCCGACGATGGAAGCCCCTTTGAGCAGCGCCAAGTTGAACGGCAGGGCAGGGATGGGCCCAGAAGCAAAACCCACCACCAAGTAACGGCCGCGCCAAGCGATGGAGCGGAAGGCGGGCTCGGCAAAGTCGCCGCCCACCGGGTCGTAAATCACGTCCGGGCCTTTGCCATCGGTCAGCGCTTTGATGGCGTCGCGCATATTTTCGCGGCTGTAGTTGATGGTGGCATCCGCACCGATCGAGGTGCACAGCGCGCATTTTTCGTCGGTCGAGGCGGCAGCGATCACCCGCGCACCGACCGCCTTGGCAATCTGAATGGCCGAGGTACCCACGCCGCCCGCAGCGCCAAGCACCAGCACCGTTTCACCGGCTTTGAGCTGGGCCCGGTCAATCAAGGCGTGGTGTGAGGTGGCGTAAATCATGATGAAAGCCGCAGCGTCCACCGCTGGAAAGCCTTCAGGCAGGGGCATGCACAGCTTGGCGGGAGCGAGGGTGTGGGTGCCAAAGCCCCCTGTGCCTGAGAGGCAGGCCACCGATTGACCCACTTTCAAATGCGTCACGCCTTCGCCGACGGCCTGGATCACGCCGGCGTATTCAGAGCCCGGTACAAAGGGCAGCTCGGGCTTCATTTGGTATTTGTTTTGAACAATCAGCAAATCAGGAAAGTTCAAGCTGGCCGCTTGAATTTGAATCAGCACCTCGCCGGCCTTGGGTTCGGGGGTAGGGATTTCTTTCCAGGTCAGGGCGTCAACGCCCACAGGGTTTTCACAGAGCCAAGCGTGCACAAAATTCTCCTCAATAAGTGTCAAATTTAACGGGGACCAGGGGGTTGGCTTGTCCCTTCAGCGACGAGGGACGATGGGCTGACAGCGCCCCCTCTACAATCAAGGATTACCCACGGGCTGCCTATGAAAATTCTGATTTCCAACGACGATGGTTACCGCGCTGAAGGCTTGGTGGCCTTGTACGTAGCGCTTAAAACCGTGGCCGACGTGGAAGTGGTGGCGCCTGAACACAACAACAGCGCCAAATCGAACGCGCTGACCCTGAACGCGCCTTTGTATGTGCACCGGGCCGACAACGGTTTTCGCTATGTCAATGGCACGCCGGCCGACTGCGTGCACATTGCCTTGACGGGTTTGCTCGGCTACCGGCCCGACTTGGTGGTCTCTGGCATCAACAATGGCGCCAACATGGGCGACGACACCTTGTATTCAGGCACGGTGGGGGCGGCCATGGAGGGCTACTTGTTCGGCATCCCCGCCATCGCTTTTTCACAAACTGAAAAAGGTTGGAAGCACATTGAAGCGGCTGCGCTCAAAGCACGTGAGATGGTGCTGCATCTGCAGGCGCAAGCCAAGATCGGTACCCAACCGTGGTTGCTCAATGTCAATATTCCAAACGCACCGGCGGAGGCTATTTTGCCCCCCAAGTTGTGTCGCTTGGGACGCCGCCATGCGGCCGAAAAGGTCATCACCCAAGTCAATCCACGGGGCGAAACCATGTATTGGATTGGCAGCGCAGGCGAGGCTTTGGACGATGGGGAGGGCACGGATTTTCACGCGACGCGCCTCGGCCACATGGCCATCACCCCTTTGAAAGTGGACTTGTCCGATTACGACGCGCTGGCCCCTTGGTCGCAGGCTTTTTCCAGCATGGCGTCGCCATCGCAGGCGCGCGCGCAACCATGACCTCGAAGCGCCCCGCCTTTCCGCTCCAGCTCGACAGCTTGTCGGGCAGCAAGCCCAAGGTCAAGCCTGCTGCAGCGCCGGTGCGACCCGCGGTCAAGGTGGTGCAGGACAGACCGCTGAGCCCCGTCCACCGCCCGGTGCATGGCATGGATTCGGCGGCTGTGCGCGCGCACATGGTGCAAAAGCTGGCCCAAGGGGGCATCAAAGACAGCGCTGTTTTACAGGCGATGGGGACCGTGGAGCGCCATCGTTTTGTCGAGACGGCGCTGGTGAACCAAGCTTACGAAGACACCAGTTTGCCCATTGGCCTGGGGCAAACCATCTCGAAGCCGAATGTGGTGGCACGGATGATTGAGCTGCTGCGCAACGGCGCTGCGGGCAAGCTGGGCCGGGTGCTGGAAGTGGGCACGGGTTGTGGTTACCAGGCCGCGGTGCTCAGCCACATTGCCACCGAGGTCTACAGCATCGAGCGCTTAAAGGGCTTGCATGAAAAGGCCCGCGAGAACCTTCGCGCCTTTCGCTTGCACAATGTGCATCTGCTTTTTGGCGATGGCATGGCCGGTTTTGCCAAAGGCGCGCCTTATGCCGCCATCATTGCGGCGGCCGGGGGCAACAATATTCCCCAGGCTTGGTTGGACCAATTGGCTTTGGGCGGTCGACTGGTCGCGCCCATGATGACCCCCGCCGGACATCAGGCCTTGGTTGTGGTCGACAAATCAGCCCAAGGCTTTCAACACCAGGTTTTGGAAACTGTTCACTTTGTCCCTCTAAAATCGGGCATCTCTTGAGGGAATTGGAATGATTTTGAATGCATTCAATCGACTGTTGGCCGTCTGGGCTTTGGCTGCGGCAACTTTGCTGGCCGGGTGCGCTTCGGGTCAGCGGGTGATGGCGCCTGTCGAAGACCGCAGCAAGGCCCCGATGACCGGTGCCGTGGTCGTCCCGGCTGTGAAAGTTGAATCCGAAAAAGTGCTGCCCGGCGCAGAAAATGCGGGCAAGCCGGGTTATTACACGGTTCGCCAGGGCGATACCTTGACGCGCATCGGCTTGGACAACGGTCAGGCCTGGCGAGATTTGGCCAAATGGAACAATCTGGAGAATCCCAATCTGATTGAAACCGGCCAGGTCATTCGGGTGGTGCCGCCGAATGCGGTGGTGGAATCCTCGG
Source organism: Comamonadaceae bacterium (assembly GCA_947451385.1). GTDB lineage: Bacteria > Pseudomonadota > Gammaproteobacteria > Burkholderiales > Burkholderiaceae_C > Limnohabitans_A. The sequence continues at coordinate 19,389 of CANFYZ010000002.1, forward strand.
GCGTGGTGGTTCGCCCTGTGAGCAACGCAGGGACCGCGGGCAAGAGCCCTGCGCCCCTCCCGGCTGCCGACGCCAATCCCAAAAACAGCGCTCCCACGGCACCCGCCACGGCCACGCCCCCACCGGCTGTTTCGGCTGACGAAGGCCTGGCCTTTATTTGGCCAGCCTCAGGTCCGTTGCTGGCCGGGTTTGATGACGCGAAAAACAAAGGACTCGACATCGGCGGCAAGGCCGGTGACGCGGTCATGGCCGCTGCCGATGGCCAAGTGGTGTATGCCGGCGCGGGTCTGCGGGGCTATGGCAACTTGTTGATCTTGAAGCACAACAACACCTTCCTGACCGCCTATGCCCATAACCAGACCTTGCTGGTGAAGGAAGACCAAAAGGTCAAGAAGGGGCAAAAAATCGCCGAGATGGGCAACTCGGACAGCACCAGCGGTGTGAAGTTGCACTTTGAAATTCGGCGCCAGGGCAAGCCTGTCGACCCCGCCAAGCTGCTGCCTGCGCGTTGAAAGTCAGGACTGCGAGTGGCTTGGCCTGTCCTGGTGTTTGACATCGAAACCATTCCCGACGTGGCCGGGCTGCGCCTGCTGAATCCCAGTCCGGATGCGCAGAGCGACGAAGAAGTGCATGCCGCTTGGGTGCAAGCGCGCAAGGACAAAGGGCAGAGTGATTTTCTGCCCTTGTATTTGCAACGGGTGCTGGTGATCAGTTGTGTCTTCAGAAATGCCGACGGCTTGCGCGTTCACTCTTTCACCGACCACGATGGATCGAGTGAGGGCAAGGTGATTCAAAATTTTTATAACGCGATTGAAAAGCACACGCCGCAATTGGTGAGCTGGAACGGCGGTGGTTTTGATCTGCCGGTGCTGCATTACCGCGGACTGCGCCACGGCGTGGTGGCCGACAAATACTGGGACCTGGGCGACGATGACCGCGAGTTCAAATGGAACAACTACATCGGTCGGTACCACCACCGCCATCTGGACCTGATGGACTTGCTGGCCATGTACACGCCCAAGAACAACGCACCGCTCGATGCCCTGGCCAAGCTGTGTGGCTTCCCGGGCAAGCTGGGCATGGACGGCTCTCAGGTCTATGCCCAGTACCTGCAGGGCCAGACCGCAGACATCCAGAACTACTGCGAGACGGATGTGATGAACACCTACCTGATGTACTGCCGCTATCAAAAAATGCGCGGTGGCTTCACCGAAAAAGAATACGACACTGAAATAGAAATGGTTCAAGCCACCTTGCACGACCTGGTCCCCCATGCCCCGCATTGGCAAGAGTACCTGGCGGCTTGGGGCTGAACCTATCGCACACCATGACTTCGCAAAAAACAAAAGACCTGCAACAGGCCGCCGACCCTTCAGCCAGCGCATTGACGGCCATGGCTTTGCCCGATGGCCAATTGCCTCTGGGGCAGTTCCGTGTAGACGCCATGGACATCGATGCCCAGGGTATTGCCCGCAAACCCGATGGCAAGGTGGTCTTCATCGAGGGGGCGCTGCCCTACGAAGTGGTGTCGGCGCAAATTCACCGCTCCAAAAACAGTTTTGAAAAAGGGGTGGTGACCGAGATCCATCATGCGTCTCCGCAGCGAGTGCGTCCCGGTTGCCCGCATTTTGGTTTACATGCTGGGGCCTGTGGCGGCTGCAAAATGCAGCACCTGGACGCCAGCACCCAAGTGGCCATGAAGCAGCGGGTGCTGGAAGACAATTTGTGGCACCTGGGCAAGGTCAAACCTGAATCCATGTTGCGTCCGGTTGAAGGGCCAACCTGGGGCTATCGCTTTCGCGCCCGCTTGTCCGTGCGTTATGTGCATAAAAAAGGCGAGGTCTTGATCGGTTTTCACGAGCGCAAAAGCCGCTACGTGGCCGACATTCAAAGTTGCCGCGTGTTGCCGGCGCATGTGAGCGCGATGCTGCTGCCGCTGCGGGCTTTGATTCACGGCCTGGACGCGCGCGAGACGGTGCCGCAAATTGAACTGGCCTGTGGCGACCAAGTGACCGCGCTGGTGCTGCGCCATCTGGAACCTTTGAGCGCCAGCGATGTCGCCCAACTGCGCGCCTTTGCGCAGACCCACCGGGTGCAATGGTGGTTGCAAAGCAAAGGGCCGGACACGGTCAAATTGCTGGACGAGGGCGGCCCCGCCTTGGCCTACGACTTGCCCGACTTTGTCATTCACATGCCGTACCGGCCAACCGACTTCACCCAGGTCAACCCCTTCATCAACCGTGTGTTGGTCACGCGTGCGCTGCGTTTGCTGGCGGTGCAAAAAACCGAGCGCGTGATCGATTGGTTTTGCGGGTTGGGCAATTTCACCTTGCCCTTGGCGACCCAAGCGCGTGAGGTGTTGGGCATCGAAGGCTCGCCCGCCCTGGTGCAGCGCTCAGAGGAGAACCGGGCGCAAAACCAATTGAGCCGGCCACCTGGCCAAACGCTGGCCCCCACCGCGTTCGTGGCGCGCAACTTATTTGACATGACGCCCGAGATGCTGATCGCCGATGGCTTTGCCGACAAATGGCTGATCGACCCGCCCCGCGAAGGCGCATTCGCGCTGGTCAAAGCGCTGGCCCAATTGCATGAAACGCCGGAGCTGCGCCAAGGCTGGTTGCCACCGAAGCGCATTGTGTATGTCAGCTGCAATCCGGCCACCCTGGCGCGTGACGCGGGCTTGCTGGTGCATGTGGCCGGTTACCGCTGCGTCAGTGCGGGTGTGGTGAATATGTTCGCGCACACCGCCCATGTGGAAAGCATGGCGGTATTTGAGCTGTCCTGAGGTGACGCGCTGACATGAAAAAGGGCTCCCGAGGGAGCCCTTTGGGTGAGAAGACGGTGCGCTCAGTCGCGGTCGCCGCCCCAGATGCCGAGCAAGGCCAGCAAGCTCTGGAAGATGTTGAACAGATCCAGGTACAGGGCCAAGGTGGCGCTGATGTAGTTGGTCTCGCCGCCGTCAATGATTTGCTTGAGGTCGTACAGCATGTAGGCGCTGAAGATGCCAATCGCCAAGGTCGACAACATCATCATGCCGGCGGTGGAGCCGACGAAGACGTTGACGATGCCGCCCACCATCAGCACCAGGGCGCCGACAAACAGCCATTTGGACATGCCTGACAGGTCGCGCTTGATGACGTTGGCCAGGCTGGCCATCACCGCAAAGACACCGGCGGTGCCTGCGAAGGCGGTCATGATCAGATCAGGGCCGTTTTTGAAGCCCAGCACCATGGCAATCATGCGCGACAGCATCAAGCCCATGAAGAAGGTGAAGCCCAACAAGACCGGCACACCTGCGGCCGAGTTTTTGGTCTTTTCAATGGCAAACATGAAGCCGAAGGCACCGGCCAGAAAAACCACCAGACCCAGGCCACCGCTCAGCGACTGGGTGATGCCTGTGGCCACGCCCAGCCAAGCACCGAGCACCGTGGGCAGCAGGCTCAAGGCCAGCAAGCCATAGGTGTTGCGCATCACGCGGTTGCGTTGGGCTTGGACGTCCAGGCCCCATGCGGTATCAATGGTTTGAAATTCACTCATGTCATATCTCCTTGTATGCCAGATTAGACTGGCTGCACTCATTGTAGGGCGGCAGGCGAGGAGGGGCGAATTCTCCTGCCTGAAATCGGGGCTTTGGTGTCGAATTGACCACAATCGGCCTCCCATGGACTTCGTCATGGGGACCATGGGTTGAAAAGAGTTTTGCTTTGAAGTGCGCAATGGCACGGCTGCAGGGCGGTATGCTTGGTGTTTTTAATCCTCAGCACTCTCAGCACTTTCCCCATGAAAACTCAATCCAGCCTTGAACTGTCGGACATCAAAACCATTGCCGCGGCCGCCGAAGCCGAAGCCTTGAAAAACAACTGGGCCGTGAGCATCGCCATCGTTGACGCGGGTGGGCATTTGCTGCATTTCGCGCGCATGGACGCCGCGCCACCGATCTCCTCGCACATCGCTCCCGCCAAGGCACACACCGCCGCCTTGGGCCGTCGCGAGAGCAAGGTCTATGAAGATGTGATCAACGGTGGCCGTTACTCCTTCTTGACCGCGCCCACGGTGCAGGGCCTGCTCGAAGGCGGCGTGCCGATCATGAAAGACGGTTTCTGCCTGGGCGCTGTGGGCGTGAGCGGCGTGAAATCGAACGAGGATGCGCAAATCGCCAAAGCCGGGATTGCCGCTATCGGTCTGTAAATCAGGCACCCACAAAAAAGCCCGCGCAACTCAGGCTGCGCGGGCTTTGTTTTGTGAGGGGTCTGTTATTTGAGGGTCAGCACCCAAACGGCCAGTTTCTTGGCTTCGGCCTCGTTCACCTGGGCATTCGCGGGCATGGGCACAGGGCCCCACACGCCAGCGCCACCTTTGATGATTTTGCTGGCCAATTTATCGACCGCGGCTTTGTCGCCTTTGTATTTGGTCGCCACATCTTTGTATGCGGGGCCGACCACTTTGTTGTCCACAGCGTGGCAAGCCATGCAGTTTTTGGCTTGCGCCAGCGCTTGATCGGCCAAAGCAGGAAAGGCGAGGGTGGCCGTGAGGGCGACTGCGAAAAAGATTTTTTTCATGATGGACCTGGTTTAAAAATAGGCGTTCAGTACAAGTCCAACACGGCACCCTTGCTGGCGCTCGATGCATTGAAGGCGAATTTGGCTTGTACGCCACGGGTGTAGCGCGGGGCCGGAGCGACCCAACCTTCGCGGCGTTTGGCCAGTTCGGCTTCGGGCACATTCAATTCCAAGATCAACTTGTGCGCATCGATGGTGATGGAGTCGCCCTCGTTGACAAAGGCAATCGTGCCGCCTGCGGCCGCCTCTGGGGCGACGTGGCCCACGACCATGCCCCAGGTGCCTCCAGAGAAACGACCGTCGGTGATCAGGCCCACGCTTTCGCCCAGGCCAGCGCCGATCAGCGCGCCGGTCGGTGCCAGCATTTCAGGCATGCCTGGGCCACCTTTGGGACCCAGGTAGCGCAGCACCATGACATCGCCCGCTTTGATTTTGCCGGCCAAAATGGCGGCCAAGGCCGACTGCTCGTCATCAAAGACGCGCGCAGGGCCGGTGATGACCGGATTTTTCAAGCCGGTGATTTTGGCCACCGCGCCTTCGGGTGAGAGGTTGCCTTTCAAAATGGCCAGGTGACCTTCGGCGTACATGGGCTTTTCGATGGGGCGAATCACATCTTGGTCGGCACGCGGCACGTCCGGCAGGTCTTTCAAATTTTCGGCAATCGTTTTGCCCGTGATGGTCATGCAGTCGCCGTGCAACAAACCTGCGGCCAGCAAAGTCTTCATCACTTGCGGAATGCCGCCCGCTTGATGCAGGTCCACGGCCAGGTACTTGCCGCTCGGTTTGAGGTCGCAAATCACGGGAATCTTTTTGCGCATGCGCTCAAAATCGTCGATGGTCCACTCCACGCCAGCGGTGTGGGCGATCGCCAAAAAGTGCAACACGGCATTGGTCGAGCCGCCGGTGGCCATGATCACGGCCACCGCGTTCTCCAAGGCTTTTTTGGTCACGATGTCGCGGGGCTTCAGGTCTTTTTTGATCGCTTCGATCAGCACCTTGGCGGATTCTTTGGCCGAATTCGCTTTTTCATCGTGGGGATTGGCCATGGTCGACGAGTAGGGCAGGGACATCCCCAGTGCCTCAAAGGCCGACGACATGGTGTTGGCCGTGTACATGCCGCCACAAGAACCGGTGCCGGGAATCGCGCGCATTTCAATTTCGCGCAAGTCGGCGTCGCTCAGCTTGCCGGCCGCGTTTTCGCCCACCGCTTCAAACACGCTGACGATGTTCAGGTCGCGGCCTTGGTAACGGCCCGGCAAGATGGTGCCGCCGTAAACATAGATGGCCGGTACGTTGGCGCGCAAGATGCCCATCATGCCGCCGGGCATGTTTTTGTCGCAGCCGCCGACCACCAGAACACCGTCCATCCACTGGCCCTGCACGCAGGTTTCAATGCAATCAGAAATCACTTCGCGGCTGACCAGCGAGTACTTCATGCCTTCGGTGCCCATGGCCATGCCATCTGAAATGGTGGGCGTGCCAAAAATTTGCGCGTTGCCACCGGCTTCTTCAATACCGGCCACGGCCGCGTCAGCCAGTTTTTGCAGCCCGCTGTTGCAAGGGGTGATGGTGCTGTGGCCATTGGCCACACCGACCATGGGTTTGACGAAATCACTCTCTTCGTAACCCATGGCGTAATACATGGACCGATTGGGTGCGCGCGATTTGCCTTCTGTGATGTTGGCGCTGCGGCGGTTGATCGGCGTGATGGGAATGATTTTGTCGCTCATGGTTTTTGAAGAGTGAGAAATGAAGTCGGACTGTAGAACACGGGGCGCATGCGCCTGTGTTGCACAGACTATTCTATCCAACGGCCTGTAGGCGTGGCGGCGGCGTTGGCAAACCGCCGAGCCAGCGTGACACAATGCGCACCATGCTGATTCATCCCCAAATTGATCCTGTGGCCTTGCAGCTCGGCCCGGTGGCCGTGCATTGGTACGGCCTGACGTACCTGGCCGCCTTTGGCCTGTTCATGTTCCTGGGCTTGCAACGTTTGCGCCACCCTGCCTTCATGCGCTTGCAGGGCGATCAGGCCTGGCACCGGCAGGACGTGGAAGACATTTTATTTCTGGGCGTGATGGGCGTGGTCTTGGGTGGGCGCATCGGTTACTGCTTGTTTTATAAGCCGATGTATTACCTGGCCAACCCCTTGGAAATCGCCGCTGTCTGGCAGGGTGGGATGAGCTTTCATGGCGGCTTGCTGGGCGTGATTGTGGCGATGGGCTGGTTTGCTCGTTCGCGTCAGCGGCCGTTTTTGCAGGTCATGGACTTTGTGGCGCCTTGCGTGCCCACCGGACTCGCCGCAGGGCGTGTTGGCAATTTCATCAACGGCGAGTTGTGGGGCCGCTTGGCCGATCCCGAGTTGCCTTGGGGCATGGTGTTTCGCGGGGCGGGGGATTTGCCGCGCCACCCTTCGCAGGTCTACCAGTTCTTGTTAGAGGGCTTGTTGCTGTTTGTGGTGCTGTGGCTCTATGCCCGCAAAGACCGGCCGGTGGGCCATGTCTCGGGGGCATTTTTGCTGGGCTATGGCCTGCTGCGTTTCACGGCTGAGTTTTTTCGCGAACCCGATGCGCACTTGGGTTTGCTGTCGCTGGGCATGAGCATGGGGCAGTGGCTGTGCGTGCCCATGGTGTTGGGTGGCGCCTTCATGTTGACCCTGCGCAAAGGCGCAGCACCTACTGCAGGAGTGAATTGAGATGTTGACCCATGCTGCGGCGCCAGGCGCCCGATTTGATTTTGCCCCCAGCCAACGTTACCCCGATCCGCGCATCGAGGTGTTGGATCCGACTTTTGCCAAATACCGCATCTTCAGCAGCACGGTCGAGATGTTGGGCAGCGGCATGCGCTGGGCCGAGGGGCCGGTGTGGTTTGGCGATGGGCGCTATCTGCTGGTGAGTGACATCCCGAACAACCGCATCATGCGTTACGACGAGGCCTCAGGGGCCTGGGGCTTGTTCCGGTCGCCTTCCAACTTTGCCAATGGTTTGTGCCGGGACCGCCAAGGCCGCTTGTTGGCCTGCGAGCATGGCGGGCGTCGCATCACGCGCACCGAATACGACGGTTCGGTCACCGTGCTGGCCGATCAGTTTCGCGGTCAGCCCCTGAACTCACCGAACGACATCGTTTGCCAGTCCAACGGGGCCATTTGGTTCACCGATCCGCCGTTTGGCATTGGTGGCCATTGGGAAGGGGCCAAGGCCGAAGCCCAGTTGCCGCATGCGGTCTACCGCATCGACCCGGTGTCGGGTGAATTGCAGCAGGTGTTGACCGATTTGGCGGGACCCAATGGCCTGGCTTTTGCGCCCGGCGAGCAGGTGCTTTACATCGTGGAGAGCCGGGCCCAACCTTGCCGCAAGGTCTGGGCCTATGACGTGAACGCGGCAGGTGCTTTGTCCGGCAAGCGTTTGGTGATCGACGCGGACGGCCCGGGCGCGCTGGACGGCATCGCCGTGGACGAAGACGGCAACCTCTGGTGCGGTTGGGGCAGCAATGGCCGCCTGGACGCGCAGCCCGAGGGCTTGGACGGGGTGCGGGTCTTCAATCCGCAAGGTGTGGCCATCGGCCACATTCACCTGCCCGAGCGCTGTGCCAATCTGTGTTTCGGGGGCACTTTGAACAACCGCTTGTTCATGGCCTCCAGCCATTCGCTTTACGCCTTGTATGTGGAAACACGCGGCGCTTGAAAACAGACTTTACCTTCAAAATTCACAAGTCATCGTATGACTTGAGTGCTTTTTGAGGTCTTTCAGTCCGCGCCGTTGCGCGGCTTGCGTAGCCGGTCGCGGCTGTTCGACAAATGGGTGCGCATGGCGGCGCGGGCAGACTCTGCGTCTTGGTTGCGAATGGCGTTGTAAATGCTTTCGTGCTCGCCGTGGACACGGCGTAAATAGGCTTCGCGCCCCTCGGGCGCTTGGCCTGCGGTGTTGACGCGAGTCCGCGGGATGATGCGTTTGCCCAGGTAGGTCATCAGGTCGGCAAAGTGGCGGTTGCCGGTGGCTTTGGCGATCTCCATGTGGAATTCAAAATCACTCGGTACGGCATCGGATTTTTCATCAATTGCGGCCACAAAGCTGGCCAAGGCCTCTGCCATAGCCTCGCATTGTTCAGGGGTTGCGCGCTGCGCCGCCAGGCCTGCCGCCTCGGTTTCCAGACTGATACGCAATTCCAGCACATGGATCACATCTTCCACTGTGGCCATGTCTTGTTCGCCGATGCTGAAGTTTTCTGTGGACGGTGCCTGCAACACAAAGGTGCCAATGCCGTGGCGCGTCTCCACCAAGCCCGAGGCCTGCAATCGCGAAATGGCTTCGCGCACCACGGTGCGACTGACCGCCACCTCGGCCATGATGGCCGACTCAGTGGGCAACTGATCGCCGGGTTGCAAGCGCCCCCCCTGAATTTGCGTGGCCAGGTGTTGCACCACCTCTTGCACCAGACCGCCGCGCCGCTGGCGCGGGGAGGGTGACGCAGGGCTGGACGAAAAAATAGTCATAAAAACTTTCTGGTGACTTGACAGCACAGTTGCGAGCATACAGAATGATCAGTTATCAGACAACATACAACTTGGATTTCAGCGAATGACCCATCGATCCCATTCCCGCATTCTGATGACCGGTGCCGCTGGCGGCCTGGGTCAGGCCATGCGCTCACGCCTGAAAGCCAACTGCGATGTGCTGCGCCTGAGTGATGTGGCGCCCATGGCCGCAGCAGGTGAGGGCGAGGAAGTGGTGCATGCCGACCTGGCCGATGCCGCAGCGGTGAGCGCCTTGGTCTCGGGCTGCCAGGCCATTGTCCACTTTGGCGGCGTTTCGACCGAACAGCCCTGGGGACCCATTTTGCAAGCGAACATCGTCGGCGTATACAACCTGTACGAAGCTGCGCGTGTGCATGGTGTTCAACGCGTGGTCTTCGCCAGCTCCAACCATGTGATGGGTTTTTACCGCCAAAACGAGGTGGTGGATGCGCTGAGCCCTCCACGCCCCGATGGCTTGTACGGTTTGTCGAAAGCCTTTGGCGAAGACCTTGCGCGCTTGTACTTTGACCGCTATGGCATTGAGACGGCTTGTGTGCGCATTGGTTCGTCCTTTCCCGAGCCGCGCGACCGCCGCATGCTGGCCACCTGGCTCAGCTTTGACGATTTGCACCGACTGATCACCGCTTGCTTGACCACGCCAGTGCTGGGGCACAGCATCATTTATGGCACGTCCGACAACAGCGTGAGCTGGTACGACAACCATCTGGCGCGCCACATCGGTTATCGCCCGCAAGACAGCTCCGACGTGTTTCGGCAGGCCATTTACGCGCGCACCGACGAGCCCGATTTGAGCGACCCTGCTGTGCAATTTCAGGGCGGTGGCTTCGTCAAAATCGGCCCGCTTTAAAGCAGGGCATTGAACCGCCAGAACCCATTCACATTCGCAAGACCTAGGACTTTTCATGACCCCTCAAGAACTCAAATCCATCATGTCGCACGGCCTGTTGTCGTTTCCATTGACCGACTTCGATGCCCATGGCAATTTCAACGCCAAAGGCTACGCCGAGCGACTCGAATGGTTGGCCCCTTACGGTGCCACCGCCTTGTTTGCCGCCGGCGGGACGGGTGAGTTTTTCTCGCTCACCGGCGACGAGTACCCCGGCATCATCCAAACGGCGGTGGACGCCTGCAAAGGCAAGGTGCCGATCATTGCCGGTGCAGGCGGCCCGACACGCTTTGCCATCCAGTGCGCACAAGAGGCTGAGCGTGCAGGTGCGCACGGTGTTTTGTTATTGCCCCATTACCTGACCGAAGCCGGGCAAGAGGGCTTGATCGCTCACGTCGAAGCCGTGTGCAAAAGCGTCAAATTTGGTGTCATTGTCTACAACCGCAATGTCTGCAAACTCACGCCAGAGTCGCTCGCCATACTGGCGGACCGTTGCCCCAATTTGGTCGGCTTCAAAGACGGCGTGGGCGACATCGAAATCATGATGTCGATCTACATGAAGATGGGCGATCGCTTCTCGTATCTCGGCGGACTGCCGACGGCCGAAGTCTATGCCGCAGCCTACAAGGCGCTGGGCACGCCGGTGTATTCGTCGGCGGTGTTCAACTTCATCCCTAAAACCGCGATGCAGTTTTACCATGCGGTGGCGGCGGACGACCATGCCACCCAGCACCGTTTGCTGAAGGATTTCTTCATGCCGTATTTGGCAATTCGCAACCGGGGCCAAGGCTACGCGGTGAGCATTGTCAAAGCCGGTGCCGCCTTGGTCGGCCACAGTGCAGGCCCGGTTCGCCCCCCCTTGACGGACTTGAAGCCCGCCGAGATGGAGCAACTGGACGCATTGATCAAGTCCTTGGGTCCGCAATAATTTCCCCGTTGTTTTTTAACTTTTATCAGGAGACTTTCATGAAATTCAAATCCTCTTTGTTGGCCATCGCCGCCGCGCTGTCTTTCAGTGCCCAGGCCGTGGAATTCCGCTCGGCTGATATCCACAACGCCGACGATTACCCGACTGTGGTGGCCGTCAAGCACATGAGCACCGTGTTGGAGAAGTTGTCCGGCGGCAAGCACAAAATCAAGGTCTTCAACAAAGGCGCGTTGGGCTCTGAGAAAGAAACCATCGACCAGGTGAAGATCGGCGCCCTGGACTTGGTGCGCGTCAACGTGGCCCCCATGAACGGCATTTGCCCCATGACCATGGTGCCGACCATGCCTTTCTTGTTCCATTCGGTGGACCACATGCGCCATGCTTTGGACGGCCCGGTCGGTGCTGAAATTCTCAAGAGCTGCGAGTCGGTCGGCTACGTGGGTTTGGCTTTTTATGACAGCGGCGCCCGTTCAATTTACGCCAAAAAAGCCATCAAAACCGTGGCCGATGCCAAGGGCTTAAAGATCCGTGTGCAGCAATCGGACCTGTGGGTGGCCCTGGTCGGTGCCATGGGCGCGAACGCCACCCCCATGCCCTATGGTGAGGTCTATACCGGTTTGAAAACGGGTTTGATTGATGCCGCTGAAAACAACATTCCATCGTTTGACACCGCCAAGCACGTCGAAGCCGTGAAGGTCTATTCCAAGACCGAACATTCGATGGCCCCTGAAATTTTGGTCATGTCCAAAGTAGTCTGGGACAAGCTGCCAGCCAACGAGCAAGCCATGATCCGCCAAGCCGCCAAAGAATCGGTGGCGGTACAGCGCAAGGCCTGGGATGAGGCCGAAGGCAAATCGCTGGCCAACGTCAAGGCTGCGGGTGCTGAGATTGTGGAAGTCGACAAAAAGTCGTTCCAAGCCGTCATGGGTCCGGTCTACGACAAGTTCATGACCACCCCTGAAATGAAGCGCGCCATCAAGGCCATTCAAGACACCAAGTAAGTTGTCCCTTTTGGGGCCGTCCTAATGCCCCTGGCACGCGCCAGGGGCTGGAGTTTGTATGTTCACCAAATTTTGTGCGACCGTCTCCAAGATCAGCCTGGTGCTGGCGGTGATGGGATTGATTGCTGTCATTTTGTGCGTTCAGTGGCAGGTGATTGGTCGCTATGTCTTGAATGACACGCCGACCTGGGCCGAAGCCTTGGCCATGTTGATTGTGTTGTTCGTGACCGCGTTTGGCTTGGCTGTGGGTGTGCGCGATGCAGGCCACATTGGCTTGGAGTCGCTGGTGGTTTTGCTGCCAGAGAAATGGCAGCACCGGATTGAAATTCTGATCCACGCTTTGGTGGCGCTGTTTGGTTATTTGATGGTGCAGGGCGGCTGGCTCTGGGCGTCGGCCAAGTGGGGCGAGAAAAAGCCCATGCTGCCCGTGCCCGATGGCATCGACTATGTGCCGGTGATCATTGCAGGCGCTTTGATTTTGCTTTTTTCTATCGAACACATTCTTGCGCTGTTGCAAGGCAAAGTGGTCGAGCCCGTCTGGGAATAACGCGATGGAACTCACTGTACTGGCTTTGAGCTTCACGCTCCTGTTGATCATTGGCGTGCCGGTGGCCTTTGCCATTGGCCTGTCGGCGGTCGCCACCATCATCGCTGCCGGTTTGCCGGTGGCCATGGTGTTTCAAAAAATGGTCGGTGGCATGCAGGTGTTTTCCTTCCTGGCCATTCCGTTTTTTGTGTTTGCCGGCGAGTTGATGCTCTACGGTGGCATCGCCGATCGGATCGTGCGTTTTGCCAACAGCTTGGTGGGCCATGTGCGCGGCGGCCTGGGCATGAGCAACGTGATCGGTTGCACCATCTTTGGCGGTGTCGCAGGATCTCCTTTGGCCGACGTCTCGGCCATGGGCTCGGTGATGATCCCGCTCATGAAGAAAGAAGGTTACGACGCTGACTACGCAGTGAACGTGACCACGCATGCGGCCTTGGTGGGGGCCATCATGCCGACCTCCCACAACATGATCATCTTTACCTTGGCGGCTTCGGGCTTGGCCTCGGTCAGTGTGTTGGGTTTGATCTTGGCCGGTTTGGTGCCTGCCATCATCTTGACGCTGTGTAACCTGGGCGCCGCCTATTGGGTGGCCGTGCGTCGCGGTTACCCCATCCACGGCAACTTTCCAGGTTGGCTTGAAGTGCTCAAGGCCTTCGGTGCCGCCTTGCCGGGCTTGTTTGTGGTGGTGATTATTTTGGGCGGCATTTTGTCTGGCGCATTCACCGCGACCGAGTCGGCCTCGATCGCCGTCGCTTGGGCCTTGTTTGTTACGGTGGTGGTGTACCGCACCTTGACGCTGCAGAACTTTTTGAAAGCCTGTGCCAAGGCCTGCAAAACCACGGGCGTGGTGCTGCTCTTGATCGGTATTTCCAACGCTTTTGGTTATTTCATGGCCTTGTACGAAGTACCGCAGATGACCGGCGCCCTGATGCAAAAAATCAGCACCGAACCTTGGGTCATTTTCTTGATGATCAACATTTTGTTGTTCATCCTGGGCACCTTCTTGGACATGGCCGCCACCATTTTGATTTGCACGCCGATCTTCATGCCGATCGCCATGCACTTTGGCATGGACCCGATGCAGTTCGGCATCATGCTGCTGATCAATTGCGCGCTGGGCCTGAACACCCCGCCCGTCGGTACCGTGCAGTTCGTGGGCTGCGCCATCGGCGGGATTTCAGTGGGTCAGGTGATGCGCACCATTGCACCGTTTTACGGTGCCTTGACCCTGGCCATGCTGCTGGTGACTTATGTGCCCCAGTTCACGCTGTGGTTGCCCAACCTGCTGAAGTAAAAATTTCTATTGGAATTGACACCATGAGTTCATCGCGCCCGCCCTTGGCGATCCGCATGCATGCGGCTGACAACGTGGCCATCATTGCCAACGATGGCGGATTGCCAGCCGGCACGGTCATGCCGTCGGGGGTGGCTGAAGGCCTGGTCTTGCGCGACAAAGTGCCGCAAGGCCACAAGGTGGCACTGCGTGATCTTGCCAAGGGCCAGGCCATTGTTCGCTACAACGTGCCGGTGGGCTATGCCAAGCAAGACATTGCGGCCGGCAGTTGGGTGCACGAGCGTTTGCTCGACATTCCCCCCGCGCGCGAGTTGCAAGGTCTCCCGATGGCCACGGTGCGCCCCGAAGCGCTGGAACCCCTCGAAGGGTTCACTTTTGAAGGTTATGTGAACCGCGATGGCTCGGTCGGCACGCGCAATCTGTTGGCCATCACCACCACGGTGCAGTGCGTCGCAGGGGTGGTGCAGTTGGCGGTGGAGCGCATTGAACGTGAGTTGCTGCCGCACTACCCGCATGTGGATGGGGTGGTTGGCCTGGAGCACAGCTATGGCTGTGGCGTAGCGATTGACGCGCCTGGCGCCGAGATTCCGATCCGCACCCTGCGTCACATCAGCCTGAACCCCAACTTTGGCGGCGAAGTGATGGTGGTGAGCTTGGGTTGCGAGAAATTACAACCCGACCGGTTGTTACCCCCAGGCAGTTTCCCGATCCAAGACCTGCGTGATGCCAGCGAAGGCCCCGAGAACGTGTGCCTGCAAGACGATACGCATGTGGGCCTGATGTCCATGCTCGACGATATTTTGGCGCGAGCCAAACCGCACCTCGAGCGCCTGAACGCGCGGCGTCGCCAAACCGTGCCTGCCAGTGCGCTGGTGGTGGGCGTGCAGTGTGGCGGTAGCGATGCTTTTTCAGGCGTGACCGCCAACCCCGCGGTCGGCTACATGGCCGACCTGGTGGTCCGTGCCGGCGGCACGGTGATGTTCTCTGAAAACACCGAAGTGCGTGACGCGGTGGAACAACTCACCAGCCGCGCCGCCACACCGGCCGTGGCCGAAGACATCGTGCGTGAGTTGGGCTGGTATGACCAGTACCTGGAACGCGGTCGTGTGGACCGCACCGCCAACACCACGCCGGGCAACAAGGCCGGGGGGCTGTCCAACATTGCTGAAAAAGCCATGGGCTCGATCATCAAAAGTGGCAGTGCGGCGATTTCCAGCGTCTTGCCGCCGGGCCAAAAACTGAAAGCCGATCAAAAAGGCCTGGTCTTTGCCGCCACACCCGCCAGTGACTTTATTTGCGGCACGCTGCAACTGGCGGCCGGTATGAACCTGCATGTGTTCACCACGGGCCGCGGCACGCCTTATGGGCTGCAAGCGTGCCCGGTCATCAAAGTCGCCACCCGCAGTGATTTGGCGCGGCGCTGGCATGACCTGATGGACATGAACGCTGGCCGCATTGCCGATGGTGAAATCACCATCGAAGAGGGCGGTTGGGAGTTGTTCCGCATGCTGCTCAAAGTGGCCAGTGGACACAAGTCATGGGCTGAGCATTGGAAACTTCATAATGCCTTGGTCTTGTTCAACCCCGCCCCGATCACCTGATCTCATCTGCATTCACCCGTTTCCACCCGTTTCCAACTTTTGAAGAGCTTCCATGACTACCTTGCAATCTTTTGACGCCCGAACCGGCCAGCCCCTGGGCGCGGCTTTGCTCGCTTCGTCTGCGGCCGACATCGATGCCGCAGTGCGTGCCGCCGATGCCGCCTTCGCCGATTGGCAAAGCAGCGAAGGCACAGCCCGCGCCGCATTACTGAATGCCCTGGCCGCCGCCCTGGAGTCCGACCGGGAAGCGCTGGTCGCTTTGGCCGACCAAGAGTCCGGCTTGGGCCTGCCCCGCCTGAACGGCGAGTTGGACCGCACCGCGTTCCAGTTGCGCCGCTTTGCGGGTCTTGCCCAGCAAGGCGCCGCCTTTGCTTTCACCGATGACCCTGCTGTCGCCGGTGGCCCGCCCGCAGGTCACCCCGCCATGCAGCGGGTGCGTGTGCCCCTGGGTCCCGTGGCCATGTTCTCGGCCAGCAATTTCCCATTTGCGTTTTCGGTGCTGGGCGGTGACACCGCCTCGGCCTTGGCCGCCGGTTGTTCGGTGGTTGTCAAAGCGCACCCCGGTCACCCACACACTTCTCAGCGCGTGTTCGGTTTGGTGCAAGCCGCACTGAAATCTTTGAATTTGCCCGCGGGCTTGGTGGCCATGGTGCAAGGCGCCGGCCATGAGGTGGGCGTGAGCTTGGTCCAGCATCCGCTGATCGCGGCAGGCGCTTTCACCGGCTCCACCCGCGGCGGTGCGGCCTTGCAAGCGGCCGCCCGCCAACGCGCTCGGCCCATCCCGTTTTATGGCGAATTGGGCTCCATCAACCCGGTGGTCGCCACGCCCCAAGCCTTGGCCAGCGGCGGTGAGGCCTTGGCCCAGACCTTGGCCGGTTCCATCACCTTGGGTTGCGGCCAGTTTTGCACCAACCCCGGCCTGCTGGTGTTCCAGCGCAGCGAAGCCAGCAGCGCTTTTGTAGCGCAACTCGTGACCGCGTTGCAAGTCCAACAACCGCATGTGATGTTGACTCAAGGCATGCGCCAAGCGCTCGACAAAGGCACCCAGGCGCAACTGGCGGCCGGTGCCAAAGCCTTGCTGCACGAGCCTGTGGCAGCCCTGCAGCCCCGGCCCTTCTTGGCCGAGGTTGATGCCGCGACCTTCATCGCGCAACCGGACTTGCACGAAGAAGTGTTTGGCCCCGCCAGCCTGATTGTTTGGACCGACTCCGTGGCGCAGACCCTGCAGGTCTTGCAGGCCGTCGGCGGCAGCCTGACGGTCACGCTGTGGGGCTTAAATGACGACACGCCGGAAAACCGCGCCTTGGTGCGCGGCGCCAGTGCCATCGCCGGTCGCTTGCTGTTCACGGGCGTGCCGACCGGCGTGGCAGTGACTGCGGCGCAGCAACACGGTGGCCCCTGGCCCTCGTCGACTGAACCGATGTCCACCTCGGTGGGCGATACGGCATTGGACCGCTTTTTGCGCCCAGTGTCTTTGCAAGACATGCCCGCTTGGTTGGCGGCCCGCCACGGACAGCCTTGCTGATCCGTTACTTCGGTTTTCACTGCTTCAATCCATGACCTCAACTTCTCCAGTTGTCACCGCCATGCGCGTCATTCCCGTGGCGGGGCGTGACGGCATGTTGCTCAATTTGAGCGGCGCCCATGCGCCGTTTTTCACCCGCAATTTGTTGGTCTTGACCGACAGCTTGGGCCACACCGGCTTGGGCGAGGTGCCCGGTGGTGAGGCGATTCGCCAAACGCTGGAAGACGCTCGTGAATTGGTGATCGGCCAGCCCCTGGGCAAGTACCTGACGGTGTTGCAAAAGATGCAAACCGCCTTTGCCAACCGCGATGTGGGCGGGCGCGGTTTGCAGACCTTTGACCTGCGCACCACGGTTCACGCGGTCACGGCCGTTGAGTCGGCTTTGCTCGATTTGTTGGGCCAGTTCTTGGGCGTGCCCGTGGCTGCTTTGCTGGGCGAAGGCCAACAGCGCGACCAGGTCGAGATGCTGGGTTATTTGTTTTATGTGGGTGACCGGCACAAAACCGATTTGCCCTACGCCAGCGAACCCGACGCGGCTGACGATTGGTGCCGCCTGCGCCACGAAGTGGCCATGACGCCTGAGGCGATTGTGCAATTGGCTGAAGCGGCACACGCGCGTTACGGTTTCAACGACTTCAAACTCAAAGGCGGTGTTTTGAGTGGCGAAGCCGAAGTCGAGGCGGTGAAAGCTTTGCATGAACGCTTTCCGCAGGCCCGCATCACGCTGGACCCGAATGGCGGTTGGTTGCTCAAAGACGCGGTCCGTTTGATGCGCGATATGCACAACGTCTTGGCCTACGCCGAGGACCCCTGCGGTGCCGAGCAGGGCTTCAGCGGACGCGAGGTGATGGCCGAGTTCCGGCGTGAAACGGGTCTCCGAACCGCGACCAACATGGTGGCGACGGATTGGCGCCAAATGGCCCATTCGATTCAATTGCAATCGGTCGACATTCCCTTGGCCGATCCCCATTTCTGGACCATGCAGGGTTCGGTGCGTGTGGCGCAAGCTTGCCAAACCTGGGGGCTGACCTGGGGCTCGCACTCCAACAACCACTTTGATATTTCATTGGCCATGTTCACCCATGTGGGCGCGGCCGCGCCGGGCCGCGTCACGGCCATGGACACGCACTGGATCTGGCAGGACGGCCAACGCCTGACCCGGGAGCCTTTGCAGATTCGCAATGGCCTGATCGATGTCCCCACCCGCGGCGGTCTCGGGATCGAGCTGGACATGGACAAAGTCGAGGCGGCTCACCAGCTGTATTTGCAGCACGGCTTGGGCGCACGCAACGATGCGCAAGCGATGCAGTATTTGATTCCAGGCTGGCAGTTCAACCCCAAGCAGCCTTGCTTGGTGCGGTAAATCCAGCGCTATTTCAGCACCCACACAGGAGACTTTCATGACCTCACGTCGCCTTTTTATGCACTCTGTTTTGGCCAGCAGCGCCAGCTTGGCACTGCAGCCTGCTTTCGCGCAGAGCGCGGCTTGGCCATCCAAACCCATCAACTATTTGGTGGCCTTTCCGGCCGGTGGCACCACCGATATTTTGGCCCGCGTGGTGACGCAAAAATTGGGACCGGTGTTGGGCACCACGTTTGTGATTGACAACAAAGGCGGCGCAGGTGGCAGCGTGGGTTCGGAGATCGCAGCCCGCGCCCCGGCCGATGGTTACAACTTGTTAGGCGGCACCATCAGCTCGCACGCCATCAACGTCAGCCTGTACCCCAAGCTGGGTTACGACCCGCTCAAATCGTTCACGCCGGTGTTTTTGTACGGCACCAATCCGGTGGTGCTGGTGGTGGCGGCCAACAGCCCCTACAAAACCTTGAAAGACTTGATGACGGCGGCCAAGGCCCAGCCTGAAAAACTCTCAGGCGCATCGGCCGGCAATGGCACCTCGCAACATTTGGCTCAGGAGTTATTGGCCTTCAAGGGCGGCGTGAAATTCACCCATGTGCCCTACAAAGGCAGTGCGCCAGCGATCCAAGACGTGATGAGCGGGCAGGTGGACTTCATGTTCGACACCACCGTGGTGGCGGGCGCGCACATTCAAAGTGGCAAATTGCGCGCTTTGGCGGTGACCTCGGCCAAGCGGCTGACTGACACGCTGACCGATGTGCCTACCGTCGCCGAGTCTGGCTGGCCGGGTTTGCAGGGTTTTGAGGTGGTGTCTTGGCAGGCTTTGTTTGCGCCCACTGGCACCCCTAAACCCATTGTGGACAAGCTGCATGCCGAGATTTTGAAGATCATGCAAACGCCGGACATGCAAGAGCGCATCAAAGGCCTGGGCATGTTGCCTTCCACCTTGACGCCTGATCAGGTGGCGAGTTTCCAGAAAGCTGAAATCGACAAATGGGCGCAGGTGATCAAAGCCGCTCACATCAAGATCGATTGAGGCTGCACCATGAAACTCACGTCGTTACTCTTTGCGGGTGCCGCTGCTGTATGCAGCATGGCGGCGCAGGCCCAAACCCAAACCCCTGCCGCCTTTCCGAGCAAGCCCATCAAGATCGTGGTGCCGTTCCCGGCGGGCGGCACCTCGGACGTGTTGGCCCGTTTGATCGGTCAAAAGATGACCGACAGCTGGGGTCAGCCCGTGGTGATCGACAACAAGCCTGGCTCCAGCGGCAACCTGGGCGCCGACCTGGTGGCCAAAGCCGCGCCCGATGGCCACACTTTGGTGTTGATGGACGTGGGCAACCTGGTCATCAGCCCGGCCTTGTTCAAATTGCCTTTCAATGTACTGACTGATTTCGCGCCGGTGGCCATGGTGGCTTACTCGCCGCATTTGTTGGCGGTCAGCACCAAGGTGCCGGCCAACACGCCTGCCGAGTTGGTGGCTTATGCCAAGGCGCAAAAAGGCAAACTCAACTACGCCGTGGCGGCGGGCATGGGCAGCGCCTCGCATTTGGCGGGGGTGAGCTATGCGCAGCGCAGTGGCATCGAATGGGGCTATGTGCCCTACAAAGGCGGGGCGCAGGCCATCACCGATTTGATTGGCGGCCAGGTGGACGTGATGTTCAATGGCATGGTCGCTACCTATCCGCATGTGAAGGCGGGCAAGATCAAATTGATCGCCATCTCCAGCGCCAAGCGCAACGCGCAAATGCCCGACACACCCACCGTGGCCGAGAGCCTGCCAGGATTTTTGACCGGCAGTTTCCAAGGCCTGCTGGCCCCAGCGGGCACGCCCAAAGCGGTGGTGGACAAGCTCTATGCCGAGGTGCAACGCATTGCCGCTTTGCCAGAAATCAAAGAGCGCTTGACTACGCTCGGGGCCGAACCCTCGGCCATGACACCAGAGCAGTTTGGTGCCTGGCTCAAAGCCGAAATTCCGGCCATGGCCAAGATCGTCAAGGACGAAAAAATCACCGCTGATTGAGTGAGACGGAGGCGGAATTCAGGGTAAACCCTTAATGGACGGCGCATTGGGGTGCTTGCCTGTGGCTTGGTAATTCTTCATAATTATGCGTAATTACATGAAATTACAGAAGAACACCACGAGATTTTGGGCATGGCCACTTCCCTTAATTCCTTGCATGACGAAGTCGCAGAGCGTTTGCGCGGCGTGATCTTTGCGGGTGAGCTCGCGCCCGGCAGCTGGGTGGATGAGGTGCATTTGTGCGAAGCCTGGTCCATTTCGCGTACGCCTTTGCGTGAGGCGCTGAAGGTTTTGAGTGCGGAAGGCTTGGTGCGGCATGAGCCTCGGCGCGGTTGTTTTGTGAACGAGGTCACCGAACAAGACCTGGACGAGATTTTTCCGGTGATCGCCATGCTGGAGGGCCGCTGCGCCCACGAGGCGGCGAGTCGCGCCAGCGCATCCGATATCCAGGCGATGGCTGTTCTGCATGCGCAACTTCAGGTGCACGCCCAGGCCGGGAAAATTCAAGACTATTACGCGACCAATTACCTCATTCACGAAGCCATCATTGCCATGGCGGGCAACAAATGGCTGGCCATGGCGATTGGTGATTTGCGCAAAATTTTGAAACTGGCCCGGCTGCAACAACTCAATGCCCCAGGTCGATTGGCGCAATCGCTACACGAGCATTTGGCTATTTTTGCGGCGATCCAGGCGCGGGATCCGCAGGCTGCGGGTGAGGCCATGTACCTGCACCTGACCCGTCAGCGTGACGCTTTGAAAAGTCTGCGGCAAAGTCAAAGCACGCCCCCTGTTTCCCCCTCCATCATGGAACCTCCACCCACTCCCCAGGCCCTGGCACTATGAACACCTCAGAATGGATTGGACGCAAAGTTGCCGGGTGGTTACCCGTTGGCAAAGCTGACAAAGCAAAGACACAAGCTGCCGAGCTGGCCAAAGGGGCCAAGTCTGCCGCCATGTCGCAACCCGTGTCGCAGGGGCGCTCATCTCGCGAGCGCCTGGACGCGACGGTGCGTCAAAAAGAAGAAGCCCTGTCACCCCGTGTGCTGCGCCGGACCTTGACCGAGTTGCAAGCCATTGTGGACCCGGGCGTGAGTGAGGTGGAAGGCGGTCGGCGGGCTAAAGGGGTGGCGCTGTGGTACAGCAAAGCCACGCCGAAGCAGCGCCAAGATTGTTGGCTGTTGATGAGCGAGCAATTTGCACCCGACCCCAACAAAGTCAAGGCGGCCCGCGAACAATATGAGGCCGCCATCGGTTCGCCCGACGAAGGCGTGGCCGAGATCCGCATGCGCAAAGCGCTGGTTTCTCCGCGCACCCGTTTGCTGCAGCGGTTTGCGGTGTTTCCAGAAGGCATGCGATTTTTGGTGGATTTGCGCGCCGAGTTACTGCCCGCTTTAAAAGGCAATAAACGTGTGATGGCGCTGGAAGCTGAATTGGAAAACCTGTTCACCACCTGGTTTGATGTGGCGTTTCTGGAGTTGCGCCGCATCAGCTGGGACTCGCCCGCCAGCCTGGTGGAAAAGCTCATCAAGTACGAAGCCGTGCACGACATCAAAAGCTGGGGTGACGTGAAAAACCGCCTCGACTCCGACCGCCGCTGCTACGGCTTTTTTCACCCGCGTCTTCCGGACGAACCTCTGATTTTTGTGGAGGTGGCTTTCATGGACGACATCGCCTCCAGCATCAGTCCCTTGCTGGACGAGTCGGCTGAACCGGTGGATGTGAGCAAGTCCAAGACGGCGATTTTTTACTCCATCAGCAACACCCAGACCGGACTCAAAGGCGTGAGTTTTGGCGACTCTTTGATCAAGAGGGTGGTGGAGACTTTGCGCGCCGACTTTCCCAAGCTCAAGACGTTTGCCACCTTGTCGCCCATTCCCGGCTTTCGCTCATGGTTTGGGCGCAACGCAGCGCGCATGTTTGAAGCGACCCCCGAGAAAATGCGGGCCCAAATCAGCCGGGCCGTCGGCTTTGAGCCCGCATCGGTGGAGCATGTGTTGACTGCTTTGGAACAGATCACCACCTTGCCCGAGCGCTCGGTGCTGCGCCAGTGGGTGTTGGGTTGCGCTGCGCACTACCTGGGCAAAGAATTGAGCGAACATCGGCCCACCGATCCGGTCGCGCGTTTTCACTTGGGCAATGGCGCGCGGGTGGAGCAGATCCATTGGGGCGCCGATCTGTCACCCAAGGGCGTGCGTCAATCCTATGGCTTGATGGTCAATTACCTGTACGATTTACGCAAACTCGATCGCCACCGCGAAATGATGGCGCAAGGCAAGATTCCGGTATCCGGCGATGTTGAGAGTTTGTATTTTTGAATTTCCCCCGTTCCCCATGGCACCTGCATCACAACTATAGGAGACCTTTTCGATGAACCACTTCCATTCCCATACCGATCGTCGTACCTTGCTCCAATGGGCGATTGCTTCAGCGGCAGGTAGCGCGGTGCCCGCCTGGGCCCAGTCTGCCTGGCCAACCAAGCCGGTGACTTTGATCGTGCCTTTCCCCGCAGGCGGCGGCACCGATGCGTTTGCACGTCCCTTGTCGGCGCAGTTTGCGCGCTTGACGGGTAAGCAACTGATCATTGACAACCGAGGGGGCGCGGGCGGCACCTTGGGTGCCGGTGTGGCCGCCAAGTCGGCGCCCGATGGCTACAACCTGTTCATGGGCGCGGTGCACCACACCATCGCGCCTTTCATGTATGCCAAGCTGGACTACGACTTGGAGCGTGACCTGGTGCCCCTGATTTTGGTGGCCAACGTGCCCCAGGTGCTGGTGGTGAATCCGAAAAAAGTGCCGGCCGCCAATTTCAAGGAGTTCCTTGAATTTGTGCGCAAAAATCCGGGGCGTTTGAACTACGGCTCGGCCGGTGGCGGCACCTCACACCATTTGGCCGGTGAGTTGTTTAAATTGCAATCCAAAACCTTCATCACCCACATTCCCTATCGTGGTGCGGGCCCGGCTTTGCAAGATTTGATTGGCGGCAATGTGGACATGATGTTCGATGGGCTGGGGTCTTCGGCTGTGCACATCAAGAGCGGTCGGGTGAAAGCCTTGATGGTCTCGGGCGCCAAGCGCAATCCGGCTTTTCCAGATGTACCGTGTTCCAGCGAGTTGGGCATGCCGGACTACACCGTCAGCACCTGGTACGGCATCTGGGCGCCCAAGGGGACGCCGGTAGAAGCGCAGACCCACGCGGTGGATGAAATCCGCAAAGCATGCCAAGCCGACGAGGCCAAAGCCGTGTGGGCAAACCAGGGTGCGGAATTCCCGAACCTGACCGGTGCGCAGTTCGATGGCTTCATCAAAGCCGAGTTGCGCAAATGGTCGCAAGTGGTCAAGGCTTCGGGCGCCAAGCTCGACTGATGATCAGCCACTTTGATTCTTGATTTCTAGTTCTTCTTTTTTCGCACCATGACTCAGCACAATTTATTTGCCGCCTTGCGCGCCGCGTTCCCCAAAGACCTGGACACCGTGGCCGTTGAAACCGACAACGGTTTGCACTACAGCTGGCGCGATCTGGACCGTGCCAGCGCCATGATGGCTAATTTGCTGCAATCTCTGGACATTCCGTTGGGCAGCCGGGTGGCAGTACAGGTCGAAAAATCGGTCGAAGCCATGATGCTGTACCTGGCCACATTGCGCGCAGGCATGGTGTTTTTGCCGCTGAATACCGCTTACCAAAGCGGCGAGATCGAATATTTTGTCGGCAACGCCGAGCCCGCGGTGGTGGTCTGCAGCAGCAAGAACTTTGGTTGGGTCAGCAAAATTGCGTTCAAAGCGGGCACCCAGCATGTGTTCACCTTGGACGATGACCGCACGGGCTCCCTGCTGCAACGTGCTGCGCACCACAGTGACCAGCACACTGCGACTCGGCAAAAGGCCGATGACTTGGCGGCCATTTTGTACACCAGCGGTACCACCGGCCGCAGCAAAGGCGCGATGCTCAGCCACGGCAACATGCTCAGCAACGCGCAGATGCTGAAAGACTATTGGGGCTGGAAAAAAGGCGATGTGCTGATCCACGCCTTGCCCATCTTCCATGTGCACGGCTTGTTTGTCGCCATCCACGGGGCTTTGCTCAATGGCAGCAAAATGATTTGGTTGTCCAAGTTTGACCCCAAGCTGGTGATCGCCAAAATGCCCGAGGCCACGGTGTTCATGGGCGTGCCGACCTTGTATGTGCGGATGTTGGCCGAACCTGGCTTGACCCGTGAAGCGGCGCGCCGCATGCGCTTGTTCATTGCCGGTTCCGCGCCCCTGCTGATTGAAACCTTCAACGAATGGATTGAGCGCACCGGCCACACCATTTTGGAGCGTTACGGCATGAGCGAGACGGTGATGCTGACCTCCAATCCCTACGCGGCCGATGCCCGACACGGCCAGCAGGCCGAGCGCCGCGGCGGCACGGTGGGTTTCCCCTTGCCCGGCGTGAGCTTGCGAGTTTTGGATGACGCGGGTCAGGCCGTGCCGGTCGGGGAGATCGGTGGCATCCAGGTCAAAGGACCGAATGTGTTCAATGGCTACTGGCGCATGCCCGAGAAAACCAAAGAGGAATTCACCGCCGACGGCTTCTTCAAAACCGGCGACGTCGGCAAAGTGGACGCGCGCGGTTATGTCACCATCGTCGGGCGCAGCAAAGACTTGATCATCAGCGGCGGCTACAACGTCTACCCGGCCGAGATCGAGGGCTACATCAACGACATGCCCGGCGTGGCCGAAAGCGCGGTGGTGGGCGTGCCACACCCCGATTTCGGCGAGGTGGGCGTGGCCGTGGTGATTGCCAAACCTGGCGCGGCACTGAACGCCGAGCACATCATTGCCGAGCTGAAGTCCCAATTGGCCAACTTCAAAATTCCCAAACGCTGCTTTGTCGTGGCCGAGTTGCCCCGCAACACGATGAGCAAGGTGCAAAAGAACTTGCTGCGCGACCAGTACAAGGGGCTGTTTGTAGCTTGAGTTCCCTGCATCCAAGAAAAAGGCCTGGGCCGCAATGGCAGCCTAGGCCTTTGTTTTTGTGTGACTCAGGGATCAGCGCAACACCAGCACCGGCACGTGCGAGTGGGTCAGCACTTGTTGGGTTTCGCTGCCCAGCAGCAAGCGTTTGATGCCTTTGCGACCATGCGAAGCCATGACGATGAGGTCGGCGTTTTGCTTTTTCGCAGCGGCGATGATGGCATCGGAAACCACATCGGACTTGGCGGTGACGCCCTTGGCCACCACGTTCTTGGCCTTGGCTGACTTGACCACCGCATCCACGGCGGCTTGTGCCGCATCGGTCCATTGTTTTTCCACCCGGTTGACGTCTTGCACCGACAGCGGAATGCTGCCTTCGAAATACGCTTGTGGGTAGCGCGGCACCACTTTGAAAGCGACCAACTCGGCCCCGCAGGCTGCGGCCAAGCCAATCGCGCTGGTGACCGCTTTTTTGGAGAGGGTCGAACCGTCGGTGGCCACAAGAATACGTTTGTACATAGAAATCTCCTTTTGAATATGGACAAGTTTCAGAATACGCATTTGCCGATGTAACGGCTTGACTTAAGTCAAGTACTTGTCAACTGATTTCATTTATCGTTCGGGCCTATGTCGACTTCTCTTGCCGCGCCACTTTCGTTGCTGGACGATCCGCAAGAGTGGTCGGCCTTCAGTCAGTCGCTGGTCGCACGGCCCCATGTCTGGCAGTCCAACGTGGTGTTTGAAGGCATGCACTGTGCGGCCTGTGCCATTCAGATCGAAGAGGCCTTGCGCACAGTGCCGGGTGTGGCCTCGGTGCAGGTCAGCGCGGCCAGCCACCGCGGTTTGGTGGAATGGTCCGACGCGCACACCCGCCCGTCTGAGTGGATGGCCGCCGCCGAGAAAGCGGGTTACCGCGTGATCCCTGCCAACGACGGTGCCGCCCATGCCGAGCGCCGATTGCAAGCCCGTCAGTTGCTCTGGCGCTGGGGCGTGGCCGGGCTGGGCATGATGCAGGTCATGATGTACGCCACGCCCTCGTACCTGGCGCAGCCTGGGGACATCACCCCCGAGATGATTCAGTTGCTGCGCTGGGCCTCTTGGGTGCTGTCTTTGCCGGTGATGCTGTTTTCTTGCATCCCCTTCTTTACCAACGCTTGGCGTGACGTGATGCGGCGCCAGGTCAGCATGGATTTGCCCGTGGCCTTGGGCATGGCGGTGACCTTCGGCGTCAGCACGGTGGGGACGTTTGAGCCGGCCGGCACCTTTGGCGGTGAGGTGTATTTCGACTCGCTGACCATGTTTGTCTTCTTCTTGCTGTCTGGGCGCTGGCTGGAGTTGCGTTTGCGCCATCGCACGGCGGGCGCTCTGGAGGCCGTGATGAACCGCTTGCCCGACAGCGTGCGCCGCCAAACGGCCTCGGGCGGGTGGGAGCGGATTTCGATCCGCCGGATGGCCGTGGGCGATGTGCTGGAAATTTTGCCGGGAGAGGCCATCGCCGCCGACGGCACCGTGATTCAAGGCCAGTCGCAGGTGGACGAAGCCTTGCTGACGGGCGAGTCCAAGCCCCTGTCGCGCGGCGTCGGTAGCAGCGTGATCGCGGGCAGCCACAACCTGTCGGCGGTGCTTCACGTGCGGGTCACGCAGGTGGGGGCGGCCACACGGTTTGCGCAAATTGTCGCGTTGATGGAAAGCGCTTCGGTGTCCAAACCCGAGATCGCCATGCTGGCCGACCGTTGGGCCAAGCCGTTTTTGCTGGCCGTGCTGTTGGCGGCGGCGGGTGCCGCAGTCTTCTGGTGGCCGAGCAGCCCTGCGCATGCGCTGATGGTGGCGGTGGCGGTGCTGGTGGTGACCTGTCCCTGCGCTTTGTCGCTGGCCACGCCTGCGGCCATGTTGGCCACGGCCGGGGCTTTGGCGCGCAGCGGCGTGTTGGTGCGCAGGCTGCAAGGGCTGCAGGCGCTGTCGACCATCGATACCGTGGTGTTTGACAAAACCGGCACCTTGACCCGCGATGCCTTCAGCCTGGCCCAGGTGAGCACCCGGCAAGGCGTGAGCCCGGCGCAAGCGTTGATGTGGGCCGGTGCACTGGCCCGGCACTCGCTGCATCCGGTGTCCCGCGCTGTAGGGTCGGCCGCCCGGCAAGCGGCGGCGCAGGCTGATCAACTGGCGGCCTTGGAAGCGTTGCAGGTGTTGGATGTGCAAGAGCATGCAGGGCAGGGCGTGCAGGCGATTTGGCCAGGCACCGGCCTTGCCGCGCCAGAACCCCAAGGCACGGTGCGCTTGGGTTCTGCCGCTTTTTGTGGTGTGACAGACGAAGGCTCCCAGGGTTTGCAAGCGGTGTTGGCCGATGACTCGGGCTGGCTGGCGACGCTGGAATTGCAGGAAGACATTCGCAGCGATGCCCGCGCCACCGTGCAGGCCCTGCAACAGCAAGGCCTGCGGGTGCTTTTGTTGTCGGGTGATGGCGAGGCGGCGGTGCAACAAGTGGCGCAGGCGGTAGGCATCACGGAGGCGCGCGGCGGCTGCAGCCCGCAAGACAAACTGGCCGCATTGCAGACGCTGCAGGCCCAAGGCCATCAGGTGGCGATGGTGGGGGATGGCTTGAACGATGGCCCGGTCCTGGCCGGCGCCCATGTGTCTTTTGCCCTGGGCCAAGCGGTTCCCTTGGCGCAGTCCAAGGCCGACTTTGTGTTGCTGGGTGCGCAGCTTGGTGTGCTGGTGCCGGTGTGGGCCCGCAGTCGCCAAACCATGCGTGTGGTGCGACAAAACCTGGCCTGGGCGGCTGTGTACAACGCTGCCTGCGTCCCTCTGGCTTTGATGGGCTGGTTGCCCGCTTGGTTGGCCGGTTTGGGCATGGCCTTCAGCTCTTTGTGGGTGGTGCTGAATGCGCTGCGCTTGTCGACCAATTTAGAACCTTGAGAGGTGAGTGATGGACATCTTGTATTTACTGATTCCGTTGTCGGTGGCACTCGTCTTTGCCATTTTGGCGGGGCTGTGGTGGGCGATTCACCGTGGGCAATTTGAAGACATTGAGGCGGAAGGTGAGCGAATTTTGCGCGGCGATTGACTTAAGTCAATTGTCAGTTTGTGTAAGCGCACCATACTCAATTTGAATTTTTTAGAAGAGGTGAAAATGAAATTTGCCAATGCGCAAGCCACTGTCTACAACGACACCGTTGTGCGGCAGTTCGCCATCATGACGGTGGTGTGGGGCGTGGTGGGCATGTTGGTGGGGGTGATCATTGCCGCCCAGCTGACCTGGCCTGAGTTGAATATGGGTATCCCATGGCTGAGTTATGGTCGCCTGCGACCGCTGCACACCAACGCCGTGATCTTTGCCTTTGGTGGTTGCGGTTTGTTTGCCAGCGCCTATTACGTGGTGCAACGCACCTGCAATGTGCGTTTGTTCGCCAGTCAGCTCGCTTCATTCACTTTTTGGGGTTGGCAGTTGGTCATCTTGTTGGCCGCGATTTCTTTGCCTCTGGGTTACACCAGCGGCAAAGAGTATGCCGAACTGGAATGGCCGATTGACATTCTGATCACCCTGGTCTGGGTCAGTTTTGCTGTGGTGTTCTTTGGCACCGTGGGCACGCGCAAGGTGCGCCACATTTATGTGGCCAACTGGTTCTTTGGTGCGTTCATCATCGCTGTGGCTTTGCTGCACCTGGTCAACAGCGCGGCGCTGCCTGTCGGCATGATGAAGTCTTACTCCGCCTACGCCGGCGTGCAAGACGCGATGGTGCAGTGGTGGTACGGCCACAACGCGGTGGGCTTTTTCTTGACCGCAGGCTTCCTGGGCATGATGTATTACTTCATCCCCAAGCAGGCCGAGCGTCCTGTGTATTCGTATCGCCTGTCGATCGTGCACTTTTGGGCTTTGATCTTCACTTACATGTGGGCCGGCCCACACCATTTGCACTACACCGCCTTGCCTGACTGGACCCAGTCGGTGGGCATGGTGTTCTCGCTGATTTTGTTGGCCCCCAGCTGGGGCGGCATGATCAACGGTGTGATGACCTTGTCGGGCGCTTGGCACAAGCTGCGTGACGACCCCATCCTGCGCTTTTTGATCGTGTCCTTGTCTTTCTATGGCATGTCCACTTTCGAAGGTCCGATGATGTCCATCAAAACCGTCAACGCTTTGAGCCACTACACCGACTGGACCGTGGGCCATGTGCACTCAGGCGCTTTGGGCTGGGTGGGCTTGGTGACCATGGGTTCCATGTATTACCTGATTCCCCGTTTGTTTGGCAAAAAGCAGATGTACAGCGTCAAAGCCATTGAGATTCACTTCTGGGCGGCAACCATCGGCATCGTGATTTACATCGCTGCGATGTGGATTGCCGGGGTCATGCAGGGGCTGATGTGGCGCGCCATCAATGCCGATGGCACCTTGACCTACACCTTTGTGGAATCGGTCAAAGCCACCTTCCCGTTCTATGTGTTGCGTTTGGTCGGTGGTTTGCTGTACCTCGGCGGCATGGTGCTGATGCTCTGGAACACCCTGAAGACGGCCACTGCCGGCCGGGCCGTGGATGTCCAGATCCCTTCTCTCACCGCACACGCTTAAGGAGTGACCCGCATGTCAAATCAGAATCAAACGGGCGGCGGTCTGTCCCACGAAAAGATCGAAACCAATAACTTCTTGATGATCGTGCTGATCCTCTTGGTGTTGTTGTTCGGCGGTCTGGTTGAAATCGTGCCGCTGTTTTTTCAAAAATCCACCACCGAGCCGATTGCCGGTCTGAAGCCCTACACGGCGCTGCAAGTGGCCGGGCGCGACATTTATGTGCGTGAAGGTTGCTACAACTGCCATTCGCAAATGATCCGTCCTTTCCGTGCAGAAACCCTGCGCTACGGCCCTTATTCGGTGGCTGGCGAATCGGTGTACGACCATCCCTTCCAGTGGGGCAGCAAACGCACCGGGCCTGACTTGGCTCGCGTGGGCGGTAAATACAGCGATGAATGGCATCGCATTCACCTGATCAATCCGCGTGACTTGGTGCCCGAGTCGAACATGCCCGCTTATTCTTGGCTGGAGAAAAACCCGGTCGACGCCGCCAGCCTGCCGGCGCACATGCAGGGTCTGCGCACCTTGGGCGCGCCTTACTCGGATGAAGAAATCGCCAAAGCCTCTGACGATGTCAAAGGCAAAACCGAGCTGGAAGCGGTGATCGCTTACCTGCAGGTGTTGGGTATTCACCGCAAATAAGGAGTGGACATGGACATCAACACCTTGCGCGCCATCGTCACCGTGCTCACCTTTGCGGTGTTCATCGGGATCGTGACTTGGGCCTGGTCACGTCGCAATCAAGCGGCATTCGACGAAGCTGCCCAACTGCCGTTCCGCCAAGACGACTGAGGTCGTCCGCGACATGAATTGAAAGGAATCGAAATGAGTGACTTCACAAGCAATTTCTGGTCGTTGTATGTGGCCGGCATTGCGCTGGTCGGCATCTTTGCCTGCTTGCTGCTGCTGTGGTTCAGTGGCAAAGCCAAGGCCATGACGGCCAATGACAATACCACCGGCCACGTCTGGGACGAAGACCTGCGTGAGATGAACAACCCGCTGCCACGCTGGTGGGTGGGCTTGTTCATCATCACCATCGTGTTTGCCTTGCTGTATTTGGCTTTGTATCCGGGTCTGGGCAACGCGGCCGGCAAGCTGGGTTGGACCTCGGCCGGACAGTACGAAGCCGAAGTGGCCAAGGGCAACAAAGAAGTGGCGCCTTTGTACGCCAAGTTCCAGGGCATGCCACCCGAAGACGTGGCTAAAGATCCCCAAGCCATGGCCATGGGCGACCGCTTGTTCATGAACAACTGCGCACAGTGCCACGGCTCGGATGCACGCGGCAGCAAAGGTTTTCCAAACTTGACCGATGCCGATTGGCTGCATGGCGGCACACCCGACAAAATCAAAGAAACCTTGACCCAAGGCCGTATCGGTCAAATGCCCGCCATGGGGGCGGCAGTCGGCACACCCGAAGATGTGCGCAACGTGGCGCACTATGTGCTCAGCCTTTCAGGCAGTCCACACGACTCTTTGCGTGCGTCGTTGGGTAAATCCAAATTCGGTGTTTGCGCAGCCTGCCACGGCATGGACGGCAAAGGCAATCAAGCCCTGGGCGCACCCAACTTGACGGACGACATCTGGCTGCACGGCTGGGGCGAGGCGGCGATTGTGGACCGCATCAACAACGGCAAAGTCAACCAAATGCCTGCGCAAGCGGCTAAGTTGACCGAAGGCCAGATCCATGTCCTGGCAGCGTATGTCTGGGGCCTGTCCAACAAAGGCGTCGCGGCTGCGGCACCTGCTGCCAAGTGATGTAAAGACTTTGCAAGATTGAAACTGGTTTGAACAAAGCACCTGAATCGGCACCGAAAATCATTCCCATCGTCCCGGTGGCTGCGGCTGCGGCTGGCACGGGCAGCGGCGATGCGGATGATTCTGTCGAGTTGACATCGCTGTATGTCGCGCACCAAAAAATCTACCCGCGCAGTGTCACCGGCTTGTTTGCCCGCTGGCGCTGGGCGATGGTGGTCATCACCCAGCTGGTTTTTTATGGGCTGCCCTGGTTGGAGTGGGGGCAGCGGCAAGCGGTGCTGTTCGATTTGGGGGCGCGCCGGTTTTATATTTTCGGCATTGTCTTGTATCCGCAAGACTTTATTTACCTGACCGCGTTGTTGGTGATCTCGGCGCTGTCTTTGTTTTTGTTCACCGCGATTGCTGGTCGCCTCTGGTGTGGTTATGCCTGCCCCCAAACCGTGTACAGCGAAATATTCATGTGGATCGAGCGCAAGGTTGAGGGTGACCGCAGTGCCCGCATGCGCCTGGACGGCGAGTCCATGTCGCTCGAAAAACTGGTCAAGAAATGGTACAAACATATTCTGTGGGTCGGTTTGTCCATGTGGACTGGCTTCAGCTTTGTCGGCTACTTCACGCCGATTCGAGAGTTGGGCATGGAGTTTTTTCTGGGGCGCATGTCGTCTTGGGAAGTCTTCTGGGTTTTCTTTTATGGTTTTGCCACCTATGGCAATGCGGGCTTTATGCGCGAGCAGGTGTGCAAATACATGTGCCCCTATGCCCGTTTTCAAAGTGCCATGTTCGACAAAGACACCTTGATCGTCACCTACGATGAGCAACGCGGTGAACCGCGCGGCGCGCGCAGCAAAAAAGCCGACCTCGCCACCTTGAGTTTGGGTGCGTGCGTCGACTGCACCCTGTGTGTGCAGGTGTGCCCCACAGGGATTGATATCCGCAAAGGCCTGCAGTACGAATGCATTGGCTGCGGTGCTTGCGCCGATGTGTGCGACGCGGTCATGGACAAAATGGGCTATGCCCCCGGCTTGGTCAAATATTCGACCCAACACGCCATGCAACAAGGCTGGAATCAACAGCAAGTGATTCGGCAAATTTTCCGCCCTCGCGTGTTGCTCTACACCGGGTTATTGGCTTCCATCACCTTGGCGATGGCAGTCAGCCTGGCCGTGCGTACGCCGTTCAAGGTCGATGTGGTGCGGGACCGCGCCTCGCTGGCGCGCATTGTGGCGGGCGGCAAGATCGAAAACAACTACCGCTTGCAAATCATGAACGCCGCGGAGCAGGAGCAGCGCTTCACGATCACTGCAGAGGGTTTGCCAGGTCTGCAGTTGGACTCGGATGCGCAAGTGATTGTGGCCTCCACCGAGTCCAAATGGGTCTCGGTGCGCTTGCAAGTGCCTTATGACGCCACCGCACCTGGCGCCCATCCCATTCATTTCCACATCAGCGCCACGGCACCGGCCGAAACCCTGGTGGAAAAATCTGTGTTTTTAGTGCCCCGTTGAAGCCAGCGGCTTGGGCACCCTGAAAGGACCTTCACTGTGACAAAACCTGATTCTCCAGCCGCACCTTGGTGGACTTTTTCTCATGTGTGGTTGGTCATTGCCGGTCCCGCCATCGTGGTGGTGGCGAGTTTCGTGACCTTGTACCTGGCCTTGAACTCACCCAACACTGTACTGGACGTGGAGCCTGCTACCCAGGCGCCGCAGCGTGCAGCTGCAGACGCCAGTTTGGCGCCTGCCATGTTGGCGCGCAACCACGCGGCCACGGGGGTGGTGCCTGTCAAGCCGGCTCCGCCTGGCGCTGGCGTAAACAAGCCCTGAACAACAAAACGACCTCGCCCCCACCCATTGGAGACAAACCATGAACAACACGCTGCGGGCTCAACGAATGATGTGGATTGCCTGGCCCGCTTTTTTGGTGGCGGGCATGTTGGAGGTCACGGTGTTCGCCTGTGTCGATCCCGAAGACCTGCATTGGTTCGGGCATCCATGGGCCTTGTCGCGTCAAGGGGTGTACACCTTGGCATTTTTTGCGTTTTGGTTTTTGGCCATGGTCTCGAGTGCGCTCACGACCTTGCTGTCGGCCTCGCCGTTTGAAGTCAACCGTTGCCCGGTGCCCGTGGGCGAGCGCCCTGAGGATTGCAGCCGCCACCGCTGCAGCTGAGTCGGGCCACAGCGCCGGGGGCGGGTCAGTGGCAGGCGACTTGGTTGTTCACCAGTTGCTGCAAGGCTTCGGTGTTCAAAATGCGCACATGGCGTTGCTTGACTTCGACAATGCCTTCTTCCACGAACTTGGAAAACGTGCGGCTGACGGTTTCCAGTTTCAAGCCCAAATAGCTGCCAATTTCTTCACGCGTCATCCGCAGAATCAACTCGGTCTGTGAGAGCCCACGGGCATGCAGGCGCTGCACCAGGTTGAGCAAGAAGGCGGCCAGACGCTCTTCGGCGCGCATGCTGCCCAGCAACAGCATCACGCCGTGTTCACGCACAATTTCCCGGCTCATGATTTTGTGCACATGGTGCTGCAGGGAATTGACCTCGCGCGACAGGGCTTCGATTTTGTCGAACGGCATGACGCAGACTTCGGCGTCTTCCAGGGCGATCGCATCGCACGAGTGGAAGTCGTTGACGATGCCATCCAAGCCCATGATCTCGCCGGCCATTTGAAATCCCGTGACCTGGTCACGACCGTCTTCAGTGGCCACACTGGTTTTGAAAAAACCGGTGCGAATCGCATACAAGGCATTGAATTTTTCGCCGTTGCGAAACAAAGACTCGTTGCGTTTGACTTTGCGGCGTGTGCCGATCAGATCGTCGATGCGTTGCAGATCTTCTTCGCTCACGCCGACCGGCATACACAACTCTCGCATATTGCAGTTGGAGCAAGCTACTTTGATCGCGTGCAAGTTCATAAGGCTACCTTGTTGGGCGGAGGTGCGTGAGTTGATGAAAGTCATGTGATTTTAAATCCCCGAGGGTTACAGAAACTGACGACCTCCCAAAGCGTCGTCCCGAAGCAGCCACTGGATGGCCTGGATTTGATTTGCATCAAGTTCATTTTTAGGGGACTCGGGCACAGTGTATGTGCGAGAACACACACATTAGGAAACCAGTGCATGACGCTGATCACGCCCGAATTATTGACCCGTTTTGACGTGCCGGGACCACGCTACACCTCCTATCCCACAGCGGATCGGTTTGTCGACGCCTTCACCACGGCCGATTACGTCCAAGCCTTGGTGCAGCGCAGAGAGAGCTTGGCTGTGCGGGCCAAGCCCTTGAGCCTGTATGTGCATATTCCTTTTTGTGAGTCACTGTGCTACTACTGCGCTTGCAACAAGATCATCACCAAGCACCCCGAGCGAGCCACAGCTTATTTGGATTACCTGGCGCGCGAGGTTGCGCTGCATGTGCAGCACTTGGGGTCGGGGCAACCGGTCAGTCAGTTGCATTTAGGGGGCGGTACACCCACGTACTTGAAAGACAGCGAATTGGTGGCGCTGATGGCGATGCTCAAGCGGCACTTTCACATCGTGCCCGGCGGTGAGTATTCGATCGAGGTGGACCCCCGCACCGTCGATGCACAGCGCTTGCGTTTGCTGGCCGAGCTGGGCTTTAACCGCTTGAGCTTCGGTGTGCAAGACTTTGATGCTGACGTGCAAGCGGCCGTGCACCGCATTCAGCCGGCAGAGCAGGTCTTCAATTTGGTGGAGGAGGCGCGTCGCATCGGCTTTGACTCGGTCAATGTGGACTTGATTTATGGCTTGCCCAAACAAACACCGGCATCGTTTGAGCGCACGCTGGCGCAAATCAATGACTTGCGTCCAGACCGCATCGCCTTGTACGCCTACGCGCATTTGCCGGCGCGCTTCAAACCCCAACGGCGCATCCATGCGGCCGACTTGCCCCTGCCGGGCGACAAGGTCCGGATGCTGGCCATGTCGCTGTCGGCCCTGCAAGACGCGGGCTATGTGTATGTCGGCATGGACCATTTCGCCTTGCCAGACGATGCCTTGGCGGTGGCCAAGCGGCAAGGGCGTTTGCACCGCAACTTCCAGGGCTACAGCACCCAACCCGATTGCGATCTGATTGCGCTGGGCGTCTCGGCGATTGGCCGCGTGGGCAGCACCTACAGCCAAAACGCCAAAACCCTGAGCGAGTACTGTGACGCCATCGATCAAGGCCAGCTGCCCGTGGTGCGCGGCCTGGCCTTGAGCCGCGACGACTTGATTCGCAGGGCGGTGATCATGGCGCTGATGTGCCAAGGCCAATTGCAATACGAGTCCATCAACCTGGCTTGGTTGATCGATTTCAAAAGCTACTTCAAGGCCGAGTTGGCCCATCTGCAGGATCTGCAAACGCAAGGGCTGGTAGAGTTGTCCAACACAGGGATCGCCGTCACACCGATGGGCTGGTTCTTTGTGCGTGGCGTGGCCATGTCGTTTGACCGCTATGTGCAGGCAGACGCGAATCGGACGCGCTTTTCCAAAATCATCTGAGTTTTTTCATGTCCAGTTCACTGGCAGTGACGGCATTGCTCATGGGCTTGGCCGGGGGCCCGCATTGCGTGGCCATGTGTGGCGCAGCCTGTGCAGGCATCGGCCAGGTCGCCGGTGTGGGTGCTGCGCGCTCGATGCTCGGATTTCAGTTGGGACGTGTGCTCGGTTACGCCTTGTTGGGTGCGGTGGCGGCGGCCAGCGTGAATGCCCTGGGCTGGCTCACGGTGCAGTCGGCAGCGCTGCGCCCTGTGT
Source organism: Comamonadaceae bacterium (assembly GCA_947451385.1). Taxonomy (GTDB): domain Bacteria; phylum Pseudomonadota; class Gammaproteobacteria; order Burkholderiales; family Burkholderiaceae_C; genus Limnohabitans_A. The sequence goes on from CANFYZ010000002.1 coordinate 55,675, forward strand.
GGTCCCTGCTGCATGTGGCGGCTTTGGTGCTGGGCATCTTGCTTGCATGGCAAGGCCGCCAACCGCCTTGGTTGGACCGGGTTGCACAACGGCTTTGGCGCCAGGTGCGGGCCTGGGGCGGGCGATGGGGGGGACGCTGGAGGCAAGCCACACCGATGCTCATGGGGGGGCTGTGGGCCTTGATGCCATGCGGGCTGCTGTACTCGGCGCTGATGGTGGCGGCGCTCACGGGTGATGTGGGCGAGGGCGCGGTGACCATGGCCTTTTTTGCGCTGGGCAGCAGCGTGAGTTTGTGGGCCGGGCCCTGGCTGCTGCTGCAACTGAAAAACCTGGGCGATGGCACCTGGGGCATCCGAATCGCCGGTGTGGCCTTGGCGGTGATCTCAGCCTGGGCCCTGTGGATGGGCTTGGTGCACGATCAAGCGCCTTGGTGTGTCGCTTAAAGCCACGAGCAGTTGTCCAATCGGACCCGTTAAACGACGCTCATTCCTTTATTGAACATGTAGACCGCCAGAAACACCAAAAAGAACGCAAACACTCTTTTGAGTTTCTTCACTGGGAGTCGGTGCGCAGCACGGGCCCCAAAGGGCGCTGTGACCACGCTGAAGCAGGCAATCACCAACATGCCAGGCAACCAGATATAGCCAAAGGCGCCTGGGGGCAGGTTGTCCAGTTTCAGGCCGCTGATGACAAAGCCGGTCACATTGGCCAGCGCAATGGGAAAACCCAGGGCGGCGCTGGTGCCAATGGCGTTGTGGATGGCCACGTTGCACCAAGTCATCAAGGGGACGCTGACGAACGCACCGCCTGCCCCCACCAAGCCAGACAACATGCCAATCAGACCCCCCATGCCCAATTGACCCGCAAAACCTGGCATTTGACGCGAAGGTTTGGGTTTCTTGTCCATGAACATTTGAAAGGAAGAGTAGGAGACAAATACCCCAAACAAAATCGCCAAAGTGGCGCCCTTGACCGCGACAAAAATCCACAAGCTGGCCAAGGCACTGCCCAAGACGATGCCAGGGGCCAAACCTTTCACCAAATCCCAACGTACAGCGCCGAGTTTGTGGTGGGTGCGGACGCTGGAAATGGAGGTGAACAAAATGGTGGACATCGAAGTGACAATGCCCATCTTGATGGACAAGTCTTCGGCCACGCCCATGTTGGTCAGCATAAAACTCAGCACGGGCACCATCAGCAACCCGCCGCCCAAACCCAACAAGCCCGCCATGAAACCCACCACGGCCCCTGTCAGGCCCAGCTCAAAAAATATATGAGCTTCCATGGGGCTTAAGCCAGACCGAGCTTTTGTGCCATGCCAATGCGTTGTAATTTTCCGGTGGCCCCTTTGGGGATTTCGTCCATCAGCAGCACTTTGCGCGGAACTTTGAAATCGGCCAAACGTGTCGCCGTGTAGTCGCGCAGCTCTTTCTCTGTCGCTGTCATGCCTTCTCGCAGAACGACGGCAGCGCCCACTTCTTCTCCCAATTTGTCATGGGGAATGCCAAAGCAAACCACCTGCGCCACAGCAGGATGGTCCATCAAGACTTCGTCCACTTCGCGGGGACTGATCTTTTCGCCGCCGCGGTTGATGATTTCTTTGAGGCGGCCCGTGATGCTCACGTAGCCTTCAGTGTCCATGACCCCTTGGTCACCGGTTCTGAACCAGCCATGCGTGAAGGCTTCGGCGTTGGCTTTCTCGTTGTTCTCATAACCGGGCGTCACGTTGCTGCCGCGAATCACAATTTCACCTGTGCTCCCTGCGGGCAATAACTCACCTTCGGCGCTCATGATGGCAATTTCAGGACCCGCAGCCATGCCCACAGTGCCAGGCTTTCGTTGGCCGGGCGGCAGCGGGTTGCAAGCCATTTGGTGGGCGGCTTCGGTCATGCCATAGGCTTCAATTACTGGCGCATTGAAGGTGGCTTCGAGCTCGGCCAAAACCTGGGGTGGCAAGGAAGACGAGGACGAGCGAATGAACCGCAATGGCACTCTGGCAATCACCTCTTTGTTATTGGCCGAGCGGGACAAAATCGCCTGGTGCATGGTGGGCACAGCGGTGTACCAAGTCGGCTTGACTTCGTCCATCAGGCTGAAGAACTTCAATGCATTGAAGCCACTGGTGCAATAGACCTCACCGCCTTGCGACAGTGGCGCGAGAATGCCGGCAATCAAGCCGTGGATGTGAAAAAGTGGCATCACATTCAAACCGCGATCCGAACTGCTGAAGCGCGTGCTGTGCGCAATGTTTTGAGCTGAGGCACTCACGTTGCGGTGGGTCAGTGGCACGATTTTGGGGCGAGAGGTGGTGCCCGAAGTGTGCAGGACCAAAGCCACGTCGTCAGCCTGGGCTTCGCCAGGCGCCTGGGCCGCCTTGGGAGCGAGGCCATGCATGTTCAACGTGAAAGAGCCAGCGCCCAATGTGGGCGTGGGCTCCAGCTCGATCAGGGCAATGCCCATCTTGGCTGCGACTGCAACGGCGGGGCTGCTCGAGCCTTTTTCTACCACCAAGGCTTTCGCATTCAAGTCGTTCAAATAAAACTCAAACTCATCGGCTCGGTAGCTCGGGTTCAAAGGCGCCGATGTACAGCAACAAGCCACGGTGACGAAACTGGCGGCCATTTCTGCGCTGTTCGGCAACACCAGTGCCACACGATCGTTGCGACCAATGCCCACTTGGTTGAACTCTTTTTGGACGTAAAGACTGAGCTTTCGCAATGCCGAATAAGTGAGCGGGGCACTGTTGGAAGCCGTCAAACAAACAGATTCGGCATCTCCAGCCGCCAAGAGTTCTATTAGGGTTTTCATTAGTATGGGGGTGAAAAAGGTTGTTTAAGGAAAATAAGGCTCGACAAAAACCGGGTCATTCTATTACGATACTGTGACGTTTGCAAAATTACTAAGGAGTTTATTTTGAAAAATCATCAGTCGATGTATCTCTGTACAGCTGCCTTGGTGATGGGCGGCGTGTTGTTCAGTGGCCCCACCTTTGCCCAGTCCAGCTGGGAGCCAAGCAAAAGCGTTGAATTCATCGTGCCCGCTGGCACGGGGGGCGGCGCTGATCAAATGGCTCGTTTTCTTCAGGGTGTGATTACCAAGAACAAACTCATGTCACAACCCTTGGTGGTGGTGAACAAAGCGGGTGGTGCCGGTGCCGAGGGTTTTTTGGATGCCAAAGGCTCGCGCCCAGACGGTCACAAAATCATCATCACACTGTCAAATTTATTCACAACCCCGCTCGCAACAGGGGTGCCCTTCAATTGGAAGGACCTGACACCCGTTTCCATGCTGGCCTTGGATGAATTTGTGCTTTGGGTGAATGCCGAGTCGCCGTACAAAACTGTCTCCGACTTCACCAAGGCGGTGAAGCAAGGCGAATCTGGCAAATTCAAAATGGGGGGTACAGGCTCCAAACAAGAGGACCAGATCATCACCGTGGCGATTGAAAAAGCCACTGACAAAAAAATGACCTACATCCCTTTCAAAGGCGGCGGCGATGTGGCGGTTCAACTGGTCGGTAAGCACATTGACGCGACTGTGAACAACCCCATTGAAGCGGTGGCCCATTGGAAAGGCGGTACTTTGAGAGCCTTGTGTGTGTTTGACGCACAGGTGATGCCTTACCCCAAAAAAATCACCCCCACACAATCTTGGAAAGACATTCCAACCTGCAAATCGCAAGGCCTCGATGTGGAGTACTTGATGCTGCGCGGCATTTTCATGGCGCCTAAGTCGACGCCAGCGCAAGTGGCCTACTACAACGACGTTTTCCAGAAAGTTCGCCAACTTCCTGAATGGAAAGAATTCATGGAGACCGGTGCTTTCAAGGACACCTTCTTGAAAGGTCAAGAGTTTCAAGATTGGCTGCTGAAAGCCGAGGTGGAGCATTTCCGCCTGATGCGCGAAGCTGGTTTCTTGGCCAAATAAGTACGTTGAAGGGACGCATCATGAAATCGGGTTCACACCTGCAAATGCGGTGGATGGAGTTGTTGGTGGCGGCCTGCTTTGTGGGGGCGGGCTTGTTGGTGATCACAGACAGCATGCGAGTGGGGAACGCCTGGGGCAGCGATGGCCCTGAGCCAGGCTACTTTCCCTTTTACATTGGTTGCCTCATGTTGGGCGGCGCCGCGTGGGTTATTTTGCAAACCCTGCTGGCTTGGAAACAAGACGATGGCCAAGAGGTTTTTGCCGAAAATCATGAATTCAATTTGATGTTGCTCATGCTGGTGCCGACGACCGTGTTCACGGCCGCCATCTTTGTCATGGGAATCTATGTGGCCTCTCTTATTTTCATTGCGGCCTTCATGGTCTGGCAAGGAAAGTACAGCTACTTCAAATCCATCGCGGTAGGTGCGAGCATCAGCGCAGCGTTGTTTGTCTTATTTGAAATTTGGTTTTTGTTGCCATTGCCCAAAGGCATGCTTGAAACTTGGTTGGGCTACTGAACATGGAAGAACTCAATAACCTGTTCCAGGGCTTTGCAGTCGCTTTGACTGTGCCCAACATGGGCTTCATGCTGATTGGTATCTTTTTGGGCGTGCTGATTGGTGTCTTGCCCGGTTTGGGCGGTGCCAATGGCGTGGCCATTCTGTTGCCACTGACCTTTGGCATGTCGCCCACTTCGGCCATCATCATGTTGTCCTGCATCTATTGGGGTGCCTTGTTTGGGGGGGCGATTACTTCCATCTTGTTCAATATTCCGGGAGAGCCGTGGTCCGTGGCGACCACTTTTGACGGCTACCCGATGGCACAAAAGGGCCGCGCCGCCCAAGCTTTGACAGCCGCCTTCACGTCCTCATTTGTGGGCGCCTTGGTCGCCGTGTTGATGGTGACCTTTTTGGCCCCCTTGGTCGCCAAATTTGCGCTGCACTTCGGACCGCCAGAATTCTTTGCCGTCCAATTGCTGACCTTTGCAAGTTTCATTGGCATGAGCAAAGAACCTCCCGTTAAAACCTTGATGGCCATGATGTTGGGTTTTGCATTGGCGGCCGTGGGGTTGGACAGTGTGACCGGCACTTTGCGAATGACATTCGGTCAAGAAAGTTTGCTGCAAGGCTTTGACTTTTTGGTGGCCGTGATTGGGCTTTTTGGCGTGGGCGAAATTTTGCTCACCATGGAAGAAGGCCTTGCCTTCAAAGGCCAGAAGGGCCGAATCAGTCTCAGGGATGTGCTCGATACCTGGAAAGAACTTCCCAAATATTGGGCCACGTCCTTGCGCGCTTGTTTGATTGGTTGCTGGATGGGCATCACCCCCGGCGGTGCCACGCCGGCCTCGTTCATGAGCTACGGCATGGCCAAACGCATCTCCAAACATCCTGAAGATTTTGGCAAGGGCGCAATCGAAGGGGTGATTGCTCCTGAGACCGCCGCGCATGCGGCGGGAACAAGTGCGTTGCTGCCGATGCTCACATTGGGGATTCCCGGCTCACCCACCGCCGCCGTGTTACTCGGTGGATTGTTGATCTGGGGGCTGCAACCGGGTCCTTTGCTGTTCACCGAGCAAAAGGATTTTGTCTGGGGTTTGATTGCCTCGATGTATTTGGGCAATATTGCCGGCTTGATCGTGGTCTTGACCACCGTGCCTTGGTGGGCGGCCATCTTGAGAATACCGTTTTCGATCATCGCACCCGTGATTGTGGTGATTTGTGCGGTCGGTGCCTACACGGTGCATGGCCACCTGCTGGATGTGGCTTTGATGGTTGTTTTCGGCGTGATGGGCTATGCGTTTAAAAAGCTCAAATATCCCTTAGCGCCCTTGGTTTTGGCCTTGGTTTTGGGGGACATGGCCGAAAGCAGTTTCAGGCAATCCATGCTCATCTCCAAAGGCCAGTTGGACATATTTGTTGCCACCCCGTTGGCCGGCTCCATCACTGGCTTGGCGTTGATCATGCTCTTTTGGCCTGTACTGGGCCTCTTGAAAAAGCTCAGTCGAGACTGAGCCCTTTGGCTTTTCTCAAGACGCTCTGCTCGAGCAATCGGGTCAGAGCGTAAACCGAGTCGAGGGTCGGGGTGGGCATGTCGCAAATTTTGCCCAGTTCAATCACGCTCCCCAAGAGGGCCTCTAACTCCAAGGCTTTGCCATGTTCAATGTCTTGCAGCATGGATGTTTTGTGGGCACCCACAGCCTGTGCGCCAGCAATGCGTTTGTCGATGCTGATTTTGAATTGAACCCCTAGCTTTTCTCCCACCCTTTGCGCTTCCGCCATCATGCGCGCAGCCAAATTGCGTGTGAGATCAAAATTACAAATGTCTTCCAGGGTGGCGTGGGTCAGTGCGGACACGGGGTTGAAGGTGAGGTTGCCCCACAGCTTGACCCACAACTCACTGCGAATATCGGTGGAGACGGGTGTTTTGAATCCCGCCGCAATCATGGCCTGCGCCAAGGCTGTGACGCGTTCTGATTTCTCGCCGCTGGGCTCGCCCAGGGTAAAACGGTTGCCTTCAATGAGTTTGACAACGCCCGGGGCAATCAACTCGGCGGCGGGGTAGACCACCGCACCGATCACTCTTTGCGGGCCAATGTGCTGCCACTGTGCGCCACCAGGATCAATGGAACTCAATGGGCGGTTTTGATAGTCACCGACCAGGTTGTAAAAGTACCACCAAGGAACACCGTTTTGGAGGGTGACCACGGCGGTCGTGTCATGACACAGTCGCCCAATTTGTTCGGCCACAGGGCTGACCTGGTGCGACTTCATGGTTAAAAAGACATAGTCGTGCGGCGTCGCTTCGTCAATGGTGCAAGCCTTCACCTGGGGGGCGTGGAGTGAAGTACCGTCTTCTAAGACGAGTGACATGCCATTGGCTTGAATGGCTTTGAGGTTCTCGCCACGCGCGATGAATGTGACGTTGCAACCTGACAAGGCCAGCTTCACGCCGAGGTAACCCCCGATGGCACCGGCGCCCACAATGGCAATATTCAAACTCATGCTGTTTCTTTCATAGTGTTCGACAGGGTGCCAATGCCTTCAATCGAGACTTCGACAACGGCGTCATTTTGCCAAGGCATGGCCCCGAGCGAGGTGCCACAGGAAATAATGTCACCCGCCTCCAAAGTCATGCCTCTGGACAATTTGGCCACCAATTCTTGCGGTGAAAAAAACATGTCGGTCACCGGGTAATTCTGGCGTTCTCGTCCGTTGACTTTGGCGCTCACCATGGCTTTTGTGCAATCCAAGTCGGTTTCAATCCAAGGGCCGAAAGGGGTAAAGCCATCAAAATTTTTGGCGCGAGTCCATTGCTCAAAACTGCTGTCGGATCGAAGTAACTCAATCGCAGTGACGTCGTTGACGCAGGTGAATCCAAAAATATGTTGATCGGCATCTTCGACAGGAATATCGCGTCCCCGGCGTCCAATGACAATGCCCAACTCCGCCTCGTAAACCACCCGGCCGATATCGGGTACGGGCCGAATCACAGCTTGAAGATGGTGTGAATAAGAATTAGGCGATTTGAGAAAATAAAGCGGTTCTGAAGGCGCACTCCAGCCGTTCTTTTCTGCTGCAGCTTTGAAATTATTCCAAAGCGCGATCACTTTACCGGGATGGCAAGGCGCCAGTAGCTCCACTTCCGACAGCGGCAAGGTGTCGCCCGTCGGTTGGGGGTTTTCGAACATCTGGCCTGTATGGAGATGGACGGTATCACCCACCAGTTGACCCAGGCCAACGCGGCCTTGGTGAGCGAAACGTAGCCACTTCATGCGGTTTCTCCTACCGGCTAATTCAAAAATTTTTTGGAAAAGGTGTCTGCAGTGCCACCGGACCCTCATCCTGAACCGGGGGTTCAGGTGGGCGAGGGCAGACTGACGTTGGGTTCGTCTGACGCGAGACGATCACGCTCACCAGTCGATGTACCAAGCCCGAGCTCAATGAGCATTGGTTCAAGGAAATATAAAGCCCAGCATGCACTGCAGACCGGGTGAATTGTAGGCCAAATGGTCTGTTTGGCGGTGTCGCTTAAATCAATTGACCGTCACGGCCCAGGGTCTGGTCAAGGCGCTGCAACAACTGGTTCAGGCGTTCTGAATCCGTGTCAGACAGGGGCGCGGGTGGGGCGGCGGGGGAGAGGGTGTTGGGCAAAACCTCGGTGTTCGCTGACGCATTGGCATCGAAGGCCAAGTTCAAGGCCGCCAATACCGCAATGCGGTCGCGCGCCTTGATTTTGCCGGCGTCGCGGATCTTGCACATGGCCGCATCCACCTTGCTGACGGCCGCCAACAACTGCGGCTCGCCGCCCTCGGGGCAACCCAGCAGATAGCTTTGGCCCATGATTTGGACTTCCAATTGCTTTGAACTCATGGCGCGGCATCCGGTGCAGAAGGGGCGGGCAAGCGCTCGATCAGGCTGTCAATCCGTGCGCGGGCAGCTGCCAGCCGGGACTTCAGCAAATCGCGCTCTTGGGACAGGGCAGATACTTGCTGACGCAGCAACTCATTGGTGCGAGTCAGCTCCTCGTGGCGCAGCAACAGGTGCTCAACACGTTCCGCAATCAGGTCGATGGTGTGATGGTTTGTCATGGCCGACAAAAAGTGAATCGCTCTATTGTAGGGTTGAAGACAGGTTCAAACTTACAATCTGGGTTGTTGGTGCTCGCGGCGTGGTTCACAGGCCGCAGTTCAACGGGAAGCAGGAGGGTGGCGTCGCTCGCACGACGCCGTCTAACCTGCGCTGCCCCCGCAACGGTCAAGCGGACGAACTTCTTGCAAGTTCCGTCTCTGTCAACATGCCACTGGTCGCCTTGAACAAGCGATTGGGAAGGCGACAGAGGTTGTCTCCGCCAGCCCGGATACCGGCCAACAAGGTGACACGCCCGCAAGGGCGTGTCGTGAAGCCCAAGCACTGTCGGGGAAGGCGGTGAGGGTGTTTGTCTTGTCTGTTGCTGATGAAAATTTATTTCGCCCCGTTTCGCATGGGCCATTGGGCCTGGGTTGGTTCGTGCTTTTTTGTGATTTTTTCGGCGCAAGCCCAGTCGACTTCGACTTTGCAAAGGCTGCCCACCGAAAACCCTGAAGTGGTGATCACGGGTAACCGCCAAATCCAACAAAATCTTCAGGTGCCCGGGTTGCTCACGGTGATCACGCGCCAACAAATTGAGGACGCCGGCGCCGCCACCGTCAACGAGTCGATCATGCGGTTGGCGGGGGTGATTGGAACGCCCAGTTTGTATGGCGGTAATGAATATGCCCTGGACCTGGGCGGTTATGGCGATACGGCATCGAGTAACACAGTGGTCATTCTTGACGGTGTGCCCTTGCGTGAAGCAGATCAAAGTGAGACCCGCCTGTCCGCCATTCCGGTAGAGCAAGTCGAACGCATTGAGATTTACCGGGGTTCTGGCAATGTTTTGTACGGCGAAGGTGCGTCAGCCGGGGTGATCCATGTCATCACCCGGGCTTCTGCTGGCCGGGTGCAGCCAGAGGCTTCAGGGTCGGTGGCCCTCAGCAAGGGAAGTTGGGGCGCCCAGGAGGTCCGGTCCCATGTCTCCAAGGGCTTTGAATCGGTCGAGGTCAATGCGTCAGTGGTTGACGCACGATCAGATGGCTACCGTGCACACGCCCGCCATGAAAGTACCAGCGGCCAATTGGCGCTCAAAGGCTTATCGGAGAGTTGGCGTTGGGGTGTCCATTTGGCGGCAGAAGAAGTCCAGGCCCGGACACCGGGTTCATTGACGCTGGCCCAGTTTGAGTCGAACCCGCGTCAGGCGCAACCGGATTCTTTAACCCACGATACCCGCATGAAAGTCAAAGCCGAACGCTATGCGGCGTTTGCAGAAACCGCCTTGGCCGGCGTGACCTTCAGAGCAGACGTGGCCCAAAGGCATCGCAGCTTTGATGCCGTGTCTGTTTTATATGGTTTACGCACCCCCCTGACGTTTGAAACCCAATCCGACTACCTGAGTCTGTCAGGGCGCAAACAGGTGCTGTTTGATGAAGGACAAAGCAACTTTCTGGTTGGTTTGGAAACCACGGCCTGGGACCAGTCGCGGGTGTATCCGACCTACCCCAGCTGGGGGACCGTCCTGCTGGATTCCCGGTCGCGTGGTTTCTATGTCAAAAGCGACACCGATTTCAATGCCGCTGGCGTTCGCCTCAGTGCGGGCTGGCGTGAGGAGTCGTTTAAGCGAAATCAGTTGTTCACGGGCCTCAAAACCAGCTTGGATGAAACCCCCCGTGCTTGGGACGTGGGCCTGTCGAAAAGTCTGAACGCACAAAATGCCATCTATGTCCGGTACGCCCAAAGTTTTCGTTTGCCTAACCTCGACGAATTCACGACGCCCGCCTATGACCTGAGCTTCAACCCGATCAATCTGCGGCCTCAAACAGACCGCACCCGCGAAATCGGATGGAAGCGCAGCGCGGGCGCCAACCATGTGATGGGTGTTCGCCTCTACAGAACCCAGTTGCGCAACGAGATCATCTATGACCCCGCGCAGTATGGAAACATCAATCTGGAGGCCACCCAGCGCCAGGGTCTGGACGTGCATGCGACCGTGGCGCCCCTGCCCAAGCTGGTGCTGACCGCCTCGGTGGGTTGGCGAGAAACCCAGATTGAATATGGCGCGAATTCAGGAAAGTCCATGCCCATGGCTGCCAAGGAGGTGGCCAGCCTGCGCGCCGATTGGTCTCCGATGGCCGGTCATCAACTGGGTGGCGGTTGGATGTATGTCGGCCGACAGTTCATCTCGGGAGACTTCGCCAACGAACAGAGCATGCCCAGCTACACCGTGATGGACATGCGCTACAGCTACCGCATCGCTGCATGGGAGCTCTCCGCCGTCGTGCGTAATTTGACCGATAAAAAATATTTTTCATACGCCACCACAACCGGCGGCTATTCTGTCTATCCCGACTCGGCAAGGTCGCTCCTTTTCACCGCGCGTTACCGTTACTGAACCTGATGAACCCCTTAGTGCTTGGCCCCCAACGCATCGTCTGCTTGACCGAGGAGACGACGGAGTGGTTGTACCTGTTGGGGCAGGAGCGGCGCATTGTGGGGATTTCGGGGTACACGGTGCGCCCGCGCCGGGCGCGTGAGGAAAAGCCCAAGGTCAGCGCGTTCTTGACTGCCAAGATCGACAAGATTTTGGCGCTTGAGCCCGATTGCGTGTTCGGATTTTCAGACTTGCAAGCCGACATTGCTTCGGCGCTGATCCGCGCCGGGGTGCAGGTCACGGTGTTCAACCAGCGCAGCGTGGACGAGATTTTTTCCATGCTCTTCCAAGTGGGTGCGATGGTGGGCGAGGCGGAGCAGGCGCGTGCCCGCATCGCGCAGATGCAGGCCAATTTGCAAGCCTTGCGCGCCCAGGCGGCGACTTTCACGCGCCGCCCGAGGGTCTACTTTGAGGAGTGGGACCAGCCCCACATCAGTGGCATCCGCTGGGTCTCTGAGCTGATCGGCATCGCCGGTGGCGACGACATCTTTCCTGAATTGGCGGTCCAGTCCCTGGGCAAAGACCGCATCATTGCCGACGGGCAAACCATCGTCGACCGCGCCCCTGACATCGTCATCGGCTCCTGGTGCGGGAAGAAGTTTCGCCCCGAAAAAGTCGCCCAACGCCCCGGCTGGCAAGACGTGCCGGCCGTGCGCGACGCGCAGCTGTTTGAAATCAAGTCGGTCGATATCTTGCAGCCCGGGCCTGCTGCGCTGACCGATGGCGTGGCGCAGCTGCACCGCATCATGGCCCAATGGGCGCAGCAACATGGTTGAAGGCCGCGCCATCGCCAGGACCCTGCGCCTGTTTTTCGGGGCGCTGTGTTTCAGCCCCATGCTGGCCGCAGCCTTGACGGTGCAGGACGACCGCCATCAAGCGGTCGAGTTGGCGCGGCCGGCCCAGCGCATCGTCAGCTTGTTGCCTTCTCTCACTGAAACGGTCTGCGCTTTAGGCGCGTGCAACCGACTCGTCGGCGTGGACCGTTATTCCAACTGGCCCGCTTCGGTAAACACTTTGCCGCGCTTGGGCGGGGGCATTGACCCGAATATCGAAGCCATCGTCGCCGCTAGGCCTGACTTGGTGCTGTTGGCGGGCTCCACCCGCGGCGTGGAGCGGCTGCAGTCGCTGGGCCTGACGGTGCTGCAACTGGAGCCCCGCACCCATGAGGATACCGAGCGCGTGCTGCACACCGTGGCTGCGGCGCTGGGTTTGCCGCGCAGTGAGAGCGAGCGTGTCTGGCGCGAGATCGAGGCCGGTGTCAAGGCGGCTGCGCAGTCGCTCACGCCGGCCGCACGGGCGCAGCGGGTCTATGTCGAGGTCAGCCCTGCGCCTTATGGCGCGAGCGAGTCGTCTTTTATTGGCGAGACCTTGCGCCGCCTGGGCGTGGGCAACATCTTGCCTGCAGCCATGGGGCCGTTTCCCAAAGTCAATCCTGAGTTCGTGGTGCGGGCGCAGCCGGATGCTATTTTGATCGGCGACAGTTCACGCGCCAGCATGGTGCAGCGCCCCGGCTGGGCGCAGCTGCCTGCGCTGCGTGACCAGCGCGTGTGCGCCTTCCCGCAAACGCAGGCCGATATTTTGGTGCGCCCCGGACCGCGCCTGGCCGAAGCGGCGCAGCTCATGGTGCAGTGTCTCAACCGGACGGCCGCTTTGCCGCACAAGGCTCAGCCATGACGCATGCCATGACCCGCGAGACTGTGCGCTGGGCTGGGGTGCTGGCGCTGTTGGGGCTGGCGGTCATGGCGCTGGGTCTGGGCGTGGGCAGTCAGGGGTGGGAAGCGATCAGCGTGATGGGCGGGGACCCGGTGCAGCAGCAAATCGTCTGGGACATTCGCTGGCCGCGCAGCCTGGGCGCATGGCTGGCGGGGGCCCTGCTGGGACTGGCCGGTGCTGTGGCGCAAGGCTTGTTCCGCAACCCGCTGGCCGATCCGTATTTGCTGGGCAGCGCCTCGGGCGCCTCGTTGGGGGTCAGCCTGTATCTCAGCGTTGCAGGCGGCTCGGTGTTGGGTGCCGGCGGGTGGCAACGCTTGGGCATGACCGGCGCGGCCTTTGTGGGCGCGGTGGGGGCGGTGCTGCTCACGCTGCTGCTGGCGCGTGGCGTGCAGCAAACCCTGCGTTTATTGCTGGCCGGTGTGGTGGTGGGGGTGGTATTGGGCGCGCTGGCCTCCTTGGCCGCGTTGCTGCAACCGCAGGTGTTGCAGGCCATGCAGGGTTTTATGTTGGGCTCGACGGCTTTTGTGGGGTGGGCCTCTTGTGCGCTCATGGCGGGTGCATTGGCTGTGTCTTTGGGCGTGGGCGTGGCGCTTGCGCGCGTGCTGGACGCACTCACCCTCGGCGAAGCCACGGCGCGCAGCCTGGGCGTGCCTCTGGGGGCTGCGCGCATCGGCTTGATTGCGGTGTTGTCATTGGCCACGGGCGCGGCGGTGGCGCAAACGGGTTTGATCGCATTTGTCGGCCTGGCTGCGCCGCATGCGGTGCGCTCACGCGTCCACACCACGCACGCCGGGCTGCTGGTCTTGTCGGCGCTCATGGGGGGCGTGCTGCTGCAGTCGGCCGATGTGCTGGCGCGTGGGCTCCTGGCACCGCAAGACTTGCCGGTGGGCATGTTCACGGCGGTGCTGGGCGGCGTGTATTTGCTGTGGCGCATGCAACGTGTACATCCTGCTGTGAACGGAGACCGCACATGAACGCCCCCATGCCTTGGGCCTTGCAGACCCGTGGGTTGCAGGTGCAGCTCGGCGGACGCGCTGTTTTGCACGGGGTGGATCTGGACATTGCCTCTGGCGAATGGACCTGTGTGGTGGGCCCCAACGGCGCGGGCAAATCCACCTTGCTCAAGGCCGTGGCGGGCTTGCTGCCCGCGCAGGGGCAGGTGCGCTGGCAAGGCCAGGAACGAGACGCGATGCAACGGCGAGAGCGTGCGCGCTTGCTCTCGTGGCTGGGGCAGGGTGAGGCCGTCTCGCTGGATTTGCGCGTCTATGACGTGGCCATGCTGGGCCGCCTGCCGCACCAAGACTGGCTGGCCGCACCCAGTGCACAAGACCAGGCCATGGTCAAAGCCGCGCTCCAAGCCACCCAGGCTTGGGACTGGCGCGAGCGCAGCCTGGGTGAACTCTCTGGCGGCGAGCGCCAACGCGTGTTGTTGGCCCGTGCCATGGCGGGCAACGCGCCGCTGATGCTGATGGACGAACCCATGGCCAACCTGGACCCACCGCACCAGGTCGATTGGTTGGAGCAGGTGCAGTGCCTGCGCGCCCAGGGCACCACGGTGCTCAGTGTCTTGCACGAGATTGGCATGGCCCTGCAAGCTGACAGTCTGGTGGTCATGCGCGAGGGGCGTGTGGTGCACCATGGCGCAGCGTCAGACGCGGCCACGCGGCAGGCCATTGAAGACGTGTTTGCGCAGCGCATCCGCATCCTGGCCGTCGATGGGCAGTGGGTGGTGCTGCCCAGAGCCTGAAAAATGGGATGAACATGCTGGGCTTCAATGGGCTTGGGACCTCAGCGTTTTTCAAGATTGTTTAAGATACCGCAGGAGAATTCGCATGCACCTCGTTACCCCCCTTCGCCAGGCCCTGGCCCTGGCTGCCTTGAGCACCCTGGCGTGGTCTGTCCAGGCCCAAACGACTTACAAGATCGGTGAGATCAACAGCTACAAGGCGCAACCCGCGTTTTTAGAGCCCTACAAAAAAGGCATGGAGCTGGCGATCGACGAGGTGAATGCGTCCGGCGGCGTGCTGGGCAAAAAACTGGAACTCATCACCCGTGACGACAACGCCAACCCCGGTGACGCCGTGCGCGTGGCCGAAGAGTTGATCTCGCGCGAAAAAATCGACGTGCTGACCGGCACTTTTTTGTCCAATACCGGCTTGGCCGTGGCCGACTTTGCCAAGCAAAAGAAGGTTTTTTTCTTGGCCGGCGAGCCTTTGTCAGACAAATTGACTTGGCAAGGTGGCAACGCTTACACCTTCCGTTTGCGCCCAGGCACCTACATGCAAGCAGCCATGTTGGTGCCCGAGGCGGTGAAGCTGAAGAAAAAACGCTGGGCGGTGGTCTACCCCAACTATGAATATGGCCAGTCGGCGGTCGCTGCGTTCAAAACCTTGCTGAAAGCCGCCCAACCCGAGGTCGAATTTGTGGCCGAGCAAGCCCCCCCACTGGGCAAGCTGGACGCGGGCAGTGTGGTGCAAGCCCTGGCCGATGCCAAGCCCGATGCAATTTTCAATGTCTTGTTCGGTGCCGACCTGACCAAATTTGTGCGTGAAGGCAATACCCGTGGCTTGTTCCAAGACCGGGAGGTGGTCAGCCTGCTGACCGGTGAACCCGAGTATTTGGACGCACTCAAGGACGAGACTCCCAATGGTTGGATCGTCACGGGCTACCCTTGGAGCTCGCTTGCCACGGTGGATCACAAGACGTTTTTGCAAGCCTATCAAGCCAAATTCAAAGACTATCCGCGCATGGGCTCGGTCGTGGGTTACGCGCTGATCAAGTCGGTGGCGGCGGGCGTCGCCAAGGCCCAAGGGGTTGATTCCGATAAATTGCGTGTGGCATTTCGCGGTCTGCAAGTGGCCACACCTTTCGGCAAGATCACCTACCGCGCTGAAGATCACCAGTCGACGATGGGGGCTTTCGTCGGACGCACCAAAAATGAGGGCGGCAAAGGGGTGATGGTCGATGCGCGCTACATGGACGGCGCGCAGTTTCAGCCATCGGCCGCCGATGTGAAAAAATCTCGCAGCGCCGACTGACCCGATCGATCACGGCTTTGAGTGGCTGAAGGGCCCCAGGGCATGGCCCACAAGCCGTCCTGCGGCCCGACTTTTCACGACATCATCCACGCATGAGTTTCTCTGGATTTTTCGCTCAACTTTTGAATGGGCTGGCCGCTGCCTCATCGCTTTTTTTTGTCGCCGCGGGTTTGTCACTGATTTTTGGCGTCACGCGCATTGTGAATTTTGCGCACGGTTCTTTTTACATGGCCGGCCTGTATGTCGCCTACACCCTGGTCGATCGCCTGGCCAGCAGTCTGGGGTTTTGGCCATCGATCGCCTTGGCGGCTTTGGCTGTGGGCGTGCTGGGCGCCCTGATTGAGATGCTCCTGTTGCGCCGCATTTACAAAGCGCCCGAGCTGTTTCAGTTGTTGGCCACCTTCGCTTTGGTTCTTGTGCTGAAGGATGCCATGTTGTGGCTCTGGGGCCCTGAAGAATTGCTGGGCCCCCGTGCGCCGGGATTGGCCGGGTCGGTATCGATTTGGGGGCGGCCGTTTCCTACTTACGATCTATTTTTGATGGCCGCCGGCCCTGTGGTGTTGGCGCTGCTGTGGCTGATGCTGACGCGAACCCGCTTTGGCACCCTGGTCCGCGCTGCGACGCAAGACCGTGAAATGGTCAGCGCGCTGGGCGTCAACCAAGCCTGGTTGTTTACCGCGGTGTTCGCCTTGGGGGCGTTGTTGGCGGGGTTGGGCGGCGCTTTGCAGTTGCCGCGTGAGCCCGCCAATTTGGAGATCGATTTGAACATCATCGGCTCCGCTTTTGTGGTGGTGGTGGTCGGTGGCATGGGCTCGATACCAGGCGCCTATTGGGCCGCTTTGCTGATCGCGGAAGTCAAAGCCGTGTGCATTTGGTTGGGCGTGGTGGAGATCTTCGGCTTGGCGGTTTCGTTCTCCAAACTCACTTTGGTGGTGGACTTTGTGGTCATGGCTGCGGTGCTGGTTTGGCGTCCTTGGGGCTTGCTGGGCAGGCCGCAGGCCCCGAGTCGCACTGTGGGCTGGCGCGAAGAACCTTTGCGCCCGGCCAGCCAAGGCTTCTTGGTGGCTGCAGCTGTGCTCGGTCTGGTGTTGGTGGCCATGCCTTGGCTTGCGGCCAGCTCGCCTTACACCACGGTGTTGCTGATCGATTTGTTGATTGCCGCTTTGTTTGCGGCCAGCCTGCACTTCATCATGGGACCGGCCGGCATGCACTCCTTTGGTCATGCCGCTTATTTCGGTTTAGGTGCTTATGCTGCGGCGCTGCTGGTGCGCTCCTGGGGCTGGTCGATGGAAATGGCGTTGCTGGCAGCGCCCTGGGTGTCCGCCTTCGGGGCTTTGGTGTTTGGCTGGTTTGCCGTGCGCTTGTCCGGCGTTTACCTGGCCATGTTGACGTTGGCGTTTGCACAAATTACCTGGGCGGTCACTTTCCAGTGGGACAGATTGACGGGGGGCAGCAATGGCCTGACCGGCGTCTGGCCCTCGGCACTGTTCAGCGATAAACGCCTGTATTACGGGTTGACCTTGAGTTTGGTGGTGCTCAGTCTGCTGGGTTTGCGTCGGGTGTTGTTCTCGCCCTTTGGCTACGCGCTGCGTGCCGGCCGCGATTCGGTGTTGCGGGCTGAGGCCATAGGCATCGACGTGAAACGCGTCCAGTGGCTGGCCTTTATGTTGGCCGGCGCTGCGGCGGGTTTATCGGGGGCCTTGTATGCATTTTCCAAGGGCAGCATCTCGCCTGAAACCCTGGGCGTAGGCAAATCTGTCGACGCTTTGGTGATGGTCCTGCTGGGCGGCATTCAAACGCTGGCGGGCCCGGTGGTTGGGGCCTTCAGCTTCACGGCCTTGCATGATGTGGTGGCGCGCAATACCGATTACTGGCGTGCCATGTTGGGCGCGGTTATTTTGATTTTGGTGTTGTTGTTCCCGCAAGGTTTGGCCGGGTCGGTGTCGTTGTGGTGGCATCGCTGGCGCGCTTCAACAGCGCCGCGAGAGGGGTCTGCGCCATGACGGCTGCACTCTTGCAAGTGAGAAACCTGGGCAAGTCCTTTGGCGGTGTCAAGGCGGTGGACGGCATCAGCTTTGATTTGGCGCCGGGTGAGTTGTTGGCCCTGATCGGACCCAACGGCGCGGGCAAGTCCACCACCTTCAATATGGTCCATGGCCAGTTGCGACCGGACCAGGGCTCTATCCTGCTGCAAGGCCAAGAGCTGGCGGGGCGCAGCCCTCGCGCCATTTGGCGGCAGGGCGTCGGACGCACCTTTCAGATTGCCGAAACCTTTGCCTCACTCACTGCGGTAGAAAACGTCCAAATGGCGCTGCTCTCGCAGGACCATTTGCTGTTCTCGATGTGGCGGCGTGCAGCCGACCACCGGCGCGATGACGCATTGGCTCTGCTGGACCAGGTGGGCATGAAGCGCCAGGCCGACCGGCCTTGCAACGTGTTGGCCTATGGCGATGTCAAGCGCGTGGAGTTGGCTGTGGCCATGGCCAACAGCCCTAAGCTGTTGCTGATGGACGAACCCACCGCCGGTATGGCGCCCCAAGAGCGCAACAACTTGATGGCGCTGACCAAAGAGCTGGTGTTGCATCAGGGCATGGCGGTGCTGTTCACCGAGCACAGCATGGACGTGGTCTTTGCCTATGCTGATCGCATGATCGTGCTGGCACGGGGCCGATTGATCGCCGAGGGCCAGCCCTCGGCTATTCGCGATCATCCCCAGGTGCAAGAAGTGTATTTCGGCACGGGCCAGACTTTTGAGAAAGCGCCTGCATGAGCGCCGCCGAGATCTTGCTGGAAGCCAAAGGCCTGTCCGCTGGGTATGGCGCAGCCGAAATTTTGGTGGACGTCGACCTGCACGTGCGACGCGGTGAAGTCGTGGCCCTGATCGGGCGCAATGGCGCGGGCAAGTCCACCCTGCTCAAAGCCTTGATGGGCCTGTTGGACCGCCGGCGAGGACAAGTGATTTTCATGGGGCATGACCTGTCGCGCAGCGAACCCCACCAAGCCGCGCGCCTGGGCTTGGGGTATGTGCCAGAAGACCGCCGAATTTTCACCGACCTCACGGTCATGGAAAATCTGCAGGTGGGTCAACAAATGGTGCGTCAATGGCCTGATGGTCAGACCGCGCCGCATTGGACGCCAGAAAGCTTGTTTCAACTTTTTCCGAATTTGGCTGAAATGCCGCAACGCCCCGGCGGCCGCATGAGCGGGGGCGAACAACAAATGCTGACCGTCGCCCGCACGCTCATGGGCAACCCTTTTTTGGTGCTGCTTGACGAGCCCTCAGAGGGCATGGCGCCGGTCATCGTCGAGCACATGGTGCAAATGATCCTGGCCCTCAAAAAACAGGGCTTGAGCATCTTGTTGTCAGAGCAAAACATGCATTTTGCAGAGCTGGTGTCGGACCGGGCGTATGTGCTGGAAAAAGGCCAAATCCGTTTTCAAGGCACGATGCAGGAACTGGCTTCCAACGAAGAGGTACTGCGCTCTTTTGTGAGCTTGTGAACGCGGGCTTTCTCAGCGCGAGCTGAGCGGGGATGCCGCCCTGTCTTGCCTCAGGCGTCGGCCTTTGGCTCCGCCAGGTTCAGCGTGCGCAAGTCGGTCGCCAGCGCGCGGCGCTCGTCAAACACAAAGCAGCCGCCCTGGTAGTGGGCGCCACCGGTTTCTTCAAAGTATTTCAAAATGCCGCCTTCCAGTTGGTAGACATGGGGCAGGCCGGCTTCGCGCATGTAGATGGCGGCTTTTTCGCAGCGGATGCCGCCGGTGCAAAAACTGATCACCGTTTTGTCGGCCAGCTCGGCTTTGTGGGCCTGCACCGCGTCAGGGAATTCGGTGAATTTGTTCAGTCGCCAGTCGATCGCGCCGCTGAAGGTGCCTTCGTCCACCTCGTAGGTGTTGCGGGTGTCCAGGGTCACCACCGGGCGGCCATCGTCGTCATGACCTTGGTCCAACCAGCGTTTGGCGGTGAAGGCGTCCACCGCCGGTGCCCGACCGTCAGCGGGGCGGATGGTGGGGTGGTTCATGCGAATGATTTCGCCTTTGACTTTGACCCGCATCTTGCGAAACGGCTGTTGTTCAGACCAGCTTTCTTTCGGCACGATGTCGGCAAAACGGGGGTCCGCATGCAATTGGCGCACAAAGCCACGCACGTCCTGCTCGGGGCCGGCCAGAAACAGGTTGATGCCTTCTTCGGCCAACAGAATCGTGCCTTTCAGGTTCAGGGCCAGGGCGCGGGCTTCCAACACGTCCCGCAAGGCTTCGGTGTCCGCCAGCGGGATGAATTTGTAAGTGGAAATATTGAGAATCTTGTTCACGGTCGCTATTGTAGAAAACTGTCTGGCCACCGGTCCTGAAACCGGGGTGCCGGCTTCTACAATGAACCTATGTTTGCCCATTTACGCCTCCATTCCGAATTCTCAGTGGTGGATTCCACTTGCCGCCTGGACGAGGTGGTCAAAGCCGCCGCCGCCGATGGTTTGCCCGCGCTGGCCTTGACCGACCTGAGCAATTTATTCGGCGCCGTCAAGTTCTACAAAGAAGCCCGCAACAAGGGGGTTCAGCCCATCATCGGCGCAGAAATTTTTCTGGAAGGTTTGGGTGCGGAGGTGGGCAGCACCTCGCGCGTTTTGTTGCTGGTGCAGAGCACGCAAGGGTATTTGAACCTGTCGGAATTGCTGGCGCGCGCCTGGACCCAAAACGTGGTCAAAGCGCAGGCCGTGGTCAAGCTGGCGTGGTTGAAGTCTCTGTCCGAAGGCTTGATTTTGTTGTCCGGCGCACAAGCGGGCCCGGTCGGCCAGGCTTTGGTGCAGGGCGATGAATCCCGTGCGGCCGAAATGGCCTTGCAATTGGCCTCTATTTTTCCGCACCGTTTTTACCTGGAACTGCAACGCGCCGGCCGGCCGGAGGATGCGGTGCAAGTTGCGGGCGCCGTGCGCTTGGCGGCCCGCCTGAGCCTGCCGGTGGTCGCCACCCACCCGGTGCAGTTCATGCACCAAGACGACTATGAAGCGCACGAAGCGCGGGTGTGTATTTCGGAGGGCGAAATCCTGGGCAACCAGCGCCGTGTGCGCAAATTTACCGGCGAGCAGTATTTCAAAACCAGTGCGCAAATGTGCGCATTGTTTGCGGACGTGCCCAGTGCGCTGGCCAACACCTTGGAAATCGCCAAGCGCTGCAACTTGTCGCTGGTGCTGGGCAAGCCGCAGTTGCCCAACTTCCCGATTCCGCCTGTGAATGGCGTGGTGATGTCGGTGGAAGATTATTTTCGCCACGTCTCACACGAAGGCCTGGAAGCCCGCTTGCGCCACCTGTACCCGAATGATGACCGGCGCCAAGCCGAACGTCCGCGTTATGCCGAGCGCTTGGAGTTTGAGCTGAACACCATTTTGAAAATGGGTTTCCCAGGTTACTTTTTGATCGTGGGGGACTTTATTCAATGGGCCAAGAACAACGGCTGCCCGGTCGGCCCTGGGCGGGGCTCGGGTGCAGGGTCATTGGTCGCCTATGCATTGAAGATCACCGACCTCGACCCCTTGCAGTACAACCTGCTGTTCGAACGATTCTTGAACCCTGAGCGGGTCTCCATGCCCGACTTTGACATTGACTTTTGTCAGACCAACCGGGACCGGGTGATCGAATACGTCAAAGACAAATATGGCCGTGATGCGGTGTCACAGATCGCCACCTTCGGCACCATGGCCGCGCGTGCGGCGATCCGCGATGTGGGCCGCGTGTTGGACATGAGCTACACCTTTTGCGATGGCATCAGCAAGCTGATTCCCAATAAGCCAGGTCAGCACATCACCATTGCCGGTGCGATCGAGGTTGAGCCCATCTTGGCCGAGCGCTTGGCCAAAGAAGACGAAGTCAAAACGCTGCTGGAGTTGGCGCAAAAGCTCGAAGGCATGACCCGCAACGTGGGCATGCACGCCGGGGGCGTGCTGATCGCGCCAGGCAAATTGACTGATTTTTGCCCGCTCTACCAACAGCCCGGCAGCACTTCGGCGGTGAGCCAGTACGACAAAGATGATGTGGAGGCGATTGGCCTGGTCAAGTTCGACTTTTTGGGCTTGGCAACGCTGACGATTTTAGAAATCGCCCGCGAATTCATCATTCAGCGCCACAAGGGGCAAGAGCAATTTGCCTTTGAAAACATCGCGCTGGATGACGTGGCGACCTACAAGCTGTTTGCAGAAGGCAAGACCGAAGCGGTGTTCCAGTTTGAAAGTCCGGGCATGCAGCGCATGTTGAAAGATGCGCGCCCCAGCCGGCTAGAAGATCTGATTGCCCTGAACGCTTTGTACCGCCCGGGCCCGATGGACCTGATCCCCAGTTTTGTGGCCCGTAAACATGGGCGTGAAGTGATTGAATACCCGCACCCGCTGGTGGCGGAGATGCTGTCAGAGACCTACGGCATCATGGTCTACCAAGAGCAGGTGATGCAGACGGCGCAGATTTTAGGCGGCTACAGCCTCGGCGGCGCCGACATGCTGCGCCGTGCAATGGGAAAAAAGAAGGCCGAAGAAATGGCCGAGCACCGCGCTATTTTCCGTGCGGGTGCGGCCAAGAACGACATCAGCGAAGCCAAAGCCGACGAGGTGTTTGACTTGATGGAAAAGTTCGCCGGTTACGGCTTCAACAAGTCGCATGCCGCGGCGTATTCTTTGCTGGCGTACCACACCGGCTGGCTCAAGGTGCATTACACCGCCGAGTTTTTCTGCGCCAACATGACGGTGGAAATGGACGACACCGACAAGCTCAAGGTGTTGCACCAAGATGCTTTGAAATTCGGCCTGAGCTTTGATCCGCCGGATGTGAACCGCGGGGGGTACCGCTTTGAGCCGGTGTCGGACAAAGTCATCCGCTACGGTTTGGGCGCCATCAAGGGCACGGGGCAGCAAGCGATTGAGGCCATTGTCAAAGCCCGAACCGAGGGCGGCCCGTTCAAAAGTTTGTTTGATTTTTGCGTGCGTGTGGACCGCAGCCGCTTGAACAAGCGCACGGTGGAAGCCTTGATCAAGGCTGGCGCATTTGATTCTTTGCACATGAACCGTGCCTCGCTGTCGGCCTCGGTGGACCGGGCGTTTGACTTTGCGGCAGCCACCTTGGCCAATGCCCACCAGGGCGGCCTGTTTGACATGATGGGCGACGACGACCATGGCTCCAGCACCCAAGAGCCCGACCTGGTGGAAATGACCCCTTGGGGTATCAAAGAGCGGTTGATGTTTGAAAAAGCGGCTGTGGGCTTTTACCTGTCGGGCCATTTGTTCGATGCCGTCGAGCGCGAGGTGCGTCAGTTTGTACGGCGCAAGATCGATGATTTGATCGACAGCCGCGAACCGCAGTTGTTGGCCGGCATCGTCAGCGATATCAAAATCATCAACGGCCAGCGTGGCAAGGTGGCGATTTTTAAACTGGACGACAAGACCCTGGCGATGGAAGCCACGGCTGACGAGAACCTGATCAACTCAGCGCGCCACATCTTGAAAGAGGACGAGTTGATCATCGTCATGGCGAAGATGCAGATGGATCGTTTTTCGGGTGGTTTCCGCTTGAAGATGGAGCAAATTTGGGACTTGCCCACGGCCCGTTGCCGATTTGGTAAATATTTGCGCGTGGCGGTCAACGGTCGTGCACCCGAGGTGGCGCGGCTGGTCCAAGCTTTTCCGCCGCAGCGAGAGATGACCGATCAAGGCGAGTTGGTGCGCGGCTTGCCGGTGCGCTTGGCCTTGTCGCGCCAAGGCGAGGGGATTGCGGCCCGGGCTGAAGTGCAGTTGGGCGAGCAAGCCAAATTTTTCCCCACCGATGCCGCTTTGGCCAGCTGGATGGCGCAAGCCGAGGGCGGTCAGGCTGTGATTGCTTACGACTGAGTCGAGAATTTAAAGGGCGGGGTGGGCCAAAGCCCAGCTGCCGTCGACATCCCCTCGGACGACGCCAATCAGCGTAATTGGCGAAGAGGGGTCGGCAGCCACCACAGCGGTGTCCAAATGGGCATCTGTTTTGGTCAGATAACCGTTCAGCCCCATTATTTTTTGCTGGCCATTGACCGTGACGACGTCGGCGGCATCCACAAAGGCCCAGCTGGGGGACGTGGTGACAGGGCGGTTCAAATAATATTTCAGCAGACCCAGAACATCACTCAGGTTGACCACCCCATTGGCGTCAAAGTCAGCAGCGACCAGGTTGAATGGAGACGCGTAATCGCTGGGCAGCTCTTTGCCTAGATAAACTTTCAAGGCGGCCAGCACATCGGTGAGGGAAATGCCTGCATCAGCTTTGGTGGAAAAAGGCGTCTCCACCGACGGGTTGATTTGGCTGCTGTCGGTGAGGTCCGCGTTCGCGACCGTGAATTGACCTGTGGAATCTGAGACGGCGGGGGTGTTGGCGCCAATCGCCACGGTCACACCCGCGATAGGCACTGGGGAGAGGCCTTTCCAGTGCACGACCTGACCTGAAACATCCACGCCGCCCGAACCACCATCAGCGGGCGTCACATTGAATTGCAAATCATAGGCACTGCTGGATTCGACTTTGCCGTCTGAAACTTTGAATTTCAAATGGTCATAGTTGGTGCCGCTGCTTTTGGGGGTGTAGCTGAAACCCAGGTCATACATGGATTCCCAGCTGATGACCTGGCCCAGGGCGACGGCCACCCCACCCAAGGTCAATGCGCCTTTGAGCGGCAATTGGGTGACTGTGATGGAGTGAAATGAGTCCCCATCGATGTCGCTGAAGGAAAAAGCGTCGGGAAGGATGCCAATAGGCGATTTCGCCACCCCTTCCAGCAGCGCATAGTTACTGGTGGGCCGGTGGGTGTCCTCCAGCACGAGCAACCCGGGCTCCAGGGCGGAGGAAGCGGTGTTCTTGCTGTCTCTAACTACAAAGGCCAGCTCCTCGTGCAGGGCCTCGGTTGAATTGGCAGCGGGTGTAAATTGGAGAAAACCTGCCGCCAAATCTGCGGCCGAAACTTCATAGCCCCCTGTAGGGATGACGAACGCGTTATTTTTGAATGTCAGCTCACCACTGAGGGGCAGAGTCAATAAAGAAATGCCCTGCAGGGTGTCGTTGGAATCGGCATCGTTGAAGGGGAAATCGGCCGCCTTGAAGGTATACACCTCACCGGTGGCGAGGTAAACCGTTTGAGACCCCGCGGCGGGCTGAAGATCCGGCGGTGCGGCCGCAGAGGGCCCGTGGGTTAGGTCGCGGTGCGCTGAATTGGCGCCGCAAACTGACTTCGGTCAACTGTTGCGCTTGACCGTCATGATTAAATACTTTGGATTCATTTCAAGGGATTTTTTATGTATTGGCAGGGTGCACTGTCAGCTTTGGCCATCGGCATTCTGGTGGGGATCGTGCGCGAACGCCGTCTGCCGACGGAGCAGAGCCAAGCCGGTCTGCGTACCCATGCCTTGGTGGCGATTTTGGGCTATGTGGCCTGGGGTTTGGGGGTCTGGCCCTTCATGGGTTTGCTGGCCGTGGTGGGCGCGTTGGTCTTCACCGGTTACCGCGCCACGGCGCCCCAAAATCTGGGCTTGACGGGTGAGGTGGCGGTTTTGGTCACCCTTTTTCTTTCCGCCCTGGTGCAGCAAGAACCGGCCTTGGCCGTGGGCCTGGGGGTGCTGGTGGCCAGTTTGTTGGAGTTCAAGCAGCTCAGCCACCGCTTGACGCGGGAATGGATCACCCAGCAGGAAATACAGGACGCTTTGGTCTTGGCTGTGGCGGCTTTGGTGGTCATGCCGCTGTTGCCGGCGCAAGCGATCGATCCTTGGCATGTGCTGCTTCCGACCACCTTGTGGCGGATCGTGGTATTGGTCATGGCGGCCGGCATGGTGGGTCACTTGGCGCAACGCGTGTTGGGGCTGCGCTGGGGATTGCCGGTCGCGGGCTTTTGCTCAGGGCTGGTGTCCTCCACCGCCGCGTTGGTTCATCTGGGCCACAAGGCACGCCAGGACCCCAGCCTCACTTACAGCGCCAGCGCCTCTGCGCTGCTGTCCAACTTGGCTTCTTTGCTATTGATGCTGGGCGTCATAGGGGCGGTCTCGTCCACTTTGTTGCGTGCCGTGGCCGTGCCCATGGCGGCGGCCTGCGCGGCTTTGCTGGCCGGCGCTTTGGTGTGCATGTGGTTTGCTGTGGCTTCGGCAGCGACGTCCATGGCTTTGCAAGACAGCGCCTTCAAACTCAGCCATGCCCTGTTTTTGGCTTTGCTTATGGGGGGCGTGTCGCTGCTGTCGGCCGGCTTGCAAGCGGTTTTTGGTGATGCCGGGGTGTTCGTGACTGCGGTGTTGGTGGCCATCGCCGAAGTCCATGCCGCTGCCGCCAGCGTCGCGCAAATGAGCCTGCGCAGCGAGGTGTCCCTGGCGGTCTCGGCCTGGAGCGTTTTGGCGGTTTTGGCGGCCAGCGCCATGGCCAAAACGGTCTTGGCTTTTGTCAGTGGCGGGACGGGGTTTGGCTGGCGTGTGGGTGCCGGCTTGGCCGGCATGGTGGGCGCCGCCGTCTTGACCCTGCGCTGGCTGCCCCTGTCGGGGTCCTAGGGTGAACGACTTGGCCAGCAGCGCCTTAGAAATTCATCGCGGGTGGCATGCGGCGCGAGGGGGCGAAACGCCAGCGCCCGACGCAGCAGGTCAGTGTCAAGGCCGCCAGGCCCCACAGCGCGGTGATGCCCAATGGGGTTTGCCAGTTGCTTTCGTAGGCCCCAAACATACAGGCTTTCAAGCCTTGGACGACCCAGGTCATGGGCAGCCAGGGGCTGATTTGGGCATACAGGCTGCCGCTCAACTCGATCGGTAAAAAGCCGCCTGAGGCAGAAATTTGGATGGCCAAAAATAGCATGGCCAAGGCTTTGCCTGCGTCACCCAGAGCACGGGTCATGGCAAACACGATCAATACAAAACTCAGCGAAGCGCAGGCCAAGGTCAAGGCCATCGCGCCAGGGTGGCGCAGGGTGATGCCCAGCAGATCGCGCGCGATGACAAAAACCAGCGCGGCTTGCAACAGCCCCATGGACGCGGGCAACAGAACTTTGCCTGTGACTTGCGTCAATCTGGAAAACCGTCTGGCCAAGCCCGGTAGCCAACGCACATGGATCAAGAAGGCCGCCACCCCCGCGCCCAACCACAGCGCGGCCGCCATGATGTTGGGGGCCAGGCCGCTGCCATGGTTGGCCACGCTGGCTTCAACTTCGAGAATCGGGTTGACCGAGTGCGCCAAACCTTGCGCACTGCCGTCCACGGTGCCGACCGATCGGGGCACTTCTTTGCTCATCAACTCCAGCCCGGCAGAGAGGTAGCGCGCCCCCTGTCCCAGGCGGTGCAAGCCTTCATGCAATTGCTGCGCCCCTTGCGTTACATCGGCCGCGCCACTGCGCAATTGGTCCAGTTGCTGGTCTTCGGGCAGGGTGCCAGTCATGCGGCGCATGCCTTGGCGCAAATCCCGCACGCCCAAGGTCAGTGTCCGGATATTGCTGCTGAGTGCGCTGGCGCCTTGGTTCAGCTTGTCCTGTCCTTCATGCGCTTGCTGCAGACCCTTGTCCAGTTGCTCTAGGCCTTGGTGCAGTCTCTCCAAACCCTCACTGAAAGGGGCCGGCACAAACGCCTGGTTGCTCAGGTCGGTTTTGACGGCGTTGACACTCTGCAACATGGTTTGGCTGGCGGCACGCAGGTCTTGCAGACCTTTGTTCAGTTCTTGGTGGCCGGCGGCCAGTGCTTCTGCCCCCAGGCGCAGACCGCGCACCTCTTCCACCGGGGGCAAGCCGGCTTCGGTGGCGCGAATGCCCGTGCCCATCTGGCGCGTGCCATCGGCCAAGCGTTGCACATGAGCTTGCATTTTGTTGGCGCCTTGCTGCAGGTTGGCGCTGGCTGTTTCGGCTTGCGCGGCGCCCTGCGCCAAGTCTTTGGCGCCCTGGCTCAATTGGTTCAGACCTTCGCGCAAGCGGTCCACACTCTGTTGCGAGCCCACGCTGTTGCGCAACACCAGCGACCAGCGTTGCTCGTTCAAAGTGCGGTTCACGTCTTCGCTCAGGCCGTGGGCAAATTGCGAGGCCAGCAACGAGTTTTGGTAGTTGTTCCCTGCCGAGGTGTAAATCACCAAACGACCCTGTCCGTCGCGCAGACCGGGAACGGCGTTGGCACTGAAGTCGGCGGGCACGATCAAGGTGAAAGCCAATTGGCCTTGACGCACCTGGCGCCGAGCCTCTTCTTCGTTGGCCAGGGTGCGGTAGCCAAACTGCTGTTGGGATTGCAGTCGCGCCATGAGTTCGTTACCTATATTCAGGCGTTGTTCGCGGTAGGTATAGCCTTGGTCCAGATTCACCAAGCCCACCGGCAAAGCCGTGGCGCGCCCGGAGGGGTCCCAGACGCTGTAAAGATAAATCAGCAGATAAATGGCGGGAATCAAGATCACCACGCAGGCCGACCACAGCAGTTGCGGGTGGCGCTGAAAAAACCGCCACTCAATCCGCGCCAACAGCAGCACAGGATGTGGCCTGCGCGGAGCGCGGTCAGGAGAGGAAGTGTGGGTGTGGGGCACGGTGCGGATGACGCTGCTTTGAAATCATTCTGCCATGTGCAGCCTGCAGGGCGTTGTCAGGCGCTCAATCGATTTTGATGTGATTGCGCTCGATGATCTCGCGGTAAGCGCGCGTGTCTTGCTGAATCCGCAAGGCCAGGCCTTTGGCGCTGACATCGTCGATGCGCCAACCCTGAAGGAACAACTTTTGTCGCATCTCACGGGCGGTCAGGATTTGTTCCAAGGCCTGGCTCAATTGCGCTTGGTGGGCCGCGGGCATGCGGGCCGGGGCCATGACGGCGTTCCAGACTTCGATGTTCACGCCCTTGGCACCGATCTCTTCCATGGACGGCAGTGTGGGCGCCAAGGGTGAGCGCTTGGCCGAGCTGACCGCCAGCGCCTCGAGCTTGCCCGCTTGCAGCAGCGGATAGACGGTGGAGGTGGGCAGCAAAGCCATTTGCACCTGGCCCCCGAGGATGGCGTTCAAGATGGCTGGCCCCCCATTGAAGGGCACGTGCAGGGGTTGAATTTTCAGTGCTTGTTTGATCAGCTCCATCCCCAAGTGCCCGCCCGAGCCTGCGCCAACCGAACCATAGGCCGACTTGTCGCCTTCGCTTTGGAGTTGGCTGATGGCGGCGGCCACGCTGCGCTCACTCGGTGACTTGGCAGTGACCCACACCAAGGGGGCCGAGCCGATCAGCGCAATGGGGGCGAAATCGGTGGCCGGCTGGTAGGGCAATTTGGGGTACAAAAATGGCGAACTGGTCAAAGGGCCATTGCCGATCAGGCCGATGGTGTGGCCGTCATCGGCTTTGGCAATCGCGTCCGCACCGATGTTGCCGCCCGCACCGGGCCGGTTTTCCACCACCACCGATTGACCCAGGGCACGCGCCAGCGGCTCGGCCAGCAAACGGGCTTGGACATCCGGGGACGAGCCACTGGCGTAACCCACGATGATGCGCAGCGGCTTGGTGGGCCAAGCATCCGCCGCCAGACTGGGCACGCACAGGGCCGCCATCAAGCAGGCCACGGTCATTGCCCGCCGCTGGCGCTCGCCCTTGAGCTCGCGCTCGCGCTTGCGCTGGTGATCGTTGGCGGGAAGTGTCTTCATGGTGGGGTCCTAGTCTTTGGGGCGGAAACTGATCACCATCACCGGCGGTACTTTGTTATCGGTGTCGCGCGGCAGGGTCTCGGTTTTGTCGATGGCTTTGAGCACGGCGTCATCCCAGGCTTTGTTACCACTGGTCTGAATGAGCTTGCGGCTCAAAATCGTGCCGTCAGGTGCGACGCGTACTTCGACCTCGGCCTTGGGGTTGCCGTCCAGATCGTCATTGAAGGTGATGTTCGGTTTGATGCGCGCGCGGATCCGCCCTGCATAGCCGGCCGAAGGACCCGAGGCCTTGAGCGCAGTGCCTTTGGCATCGTCGCTGCCGGACGCGCCAGCCATGCCTTGCATGCGTCGGATATTTTCTTGACGTTGGGCTTCGCTGCGCTTCTCTTCCTCGGCCTTGGCTTGCGCTTCTTTTTTGGCTTTCTCTTCGGCGCGTTTTTTGTCTTGTGCCAATTGCTTGGCTTTTTCTTCGGCCTTGGCTTTTTCAGCCAGTTTTTTCTTCTCGCGCTCCTTGTCTTCGCGCTCTTGTTCGGCTTTGAGTTTTTCAGCCTTGTCTTTCAGCTCTTTCTCTTTCCGCTCTTTCTCTTTGCGGTCTTTTTCTTTTTGAGCTTTTTCCTCACGCAGTTTTTCTTCGCGCTGTTTCTTCTCTTTCAACGCCTTTTCTTTTTGCAGTGCAATGTCGGCCTCGGCCTTTTCTGTGGGCGCGGGCGGCGGGGGCGGTGCAGGCCGGGGTTGCGGCGGGGGCTTCACGGGCTCGGGTTCAGGCGGCACCGGTACTGGGGCCGGGGTTGGCTCTGGGGGCGGAGGCTCAGGCGCTTGCAGTGCCGGGGCCGCTTCTTGCGGCAGGGCCGACCACAACTCGGCCGTGACCGACTGGTTCTCAGCTTGGCGGTTCCACTGAATGCCCCAGGTCAAGGCCAGCAACAACAAACCATGCGCCAGCAAGGCCAGCGCCAAGGAGCTGCCCGTGCCGCCCGGTCGGGGCGGCTGAAAAGCCAGGCGTTCGTTGTCTTGCATCGTTCGATCAAAGTGCCATCTTGGCGCGATCAGGGGGCCAGTTGCACCGACAAACCCACGCGCTGCACGCCTGCGCGTTGCAAGGTGTCCATCACCTTGACCACGCTCTCGTATTTGACGCTGCGGTCGGCGCTGATCACCACGGCCGCATTGCCCGGTTCATTGGCGTCGCCGATGGCCGCTTTCACCGCCGCGGCCAGATTGCCCAAAGACTGGGGGCGGTTGTTGCCATCGCTGTGCAGTTCAATGGTGTCGTCTTTTTGAATCACCACCTGCACCACTTTGTCGGGTTGCTTGGCGGCTTTGCCAACGCTGGGCAGGTCCACCATGCTGGGCGTGATCATGGGCGCGGTGACCATGAAGATGATCAACAGCACCAACATCACATCGATGAAGGGCACCATGTTGATCTCATTGATGGTGCGGCGGCCGCGGCCGCGTGAGGAGACAGAGGCCATGGGCGGCTCCCCTCAGTGGCCCGAGGCCGAAGCGCTGGGCGCTTGCGCACCCAGGTTGCGTTGCAGGATGTTGGAGAACTCTTCAATGAAGGTCTCCAGCTTGATGGCGATGCGGTCCACATCGTGGGCAAAGCGGTTGTAGCTGATCACCGCGGGAATGGCCGCAAACAAGCCAATCGCTGTGGCCACCAAGGCCTCGGCAATGCCCGGGGCCACGGTGGCCAGGGTGACTTGCTGCAAGCTGGCCAAGCCAGTGAAGGCGTGCATGATGCCCCAGACCGTGCCAAACAAGCCGATGTAGGGCGAGATCGAGCCCACGGTGGCCAGGAAGGCCAGTTGCGATTCGGCCATGTCCATCTCGCGCTGGAAACTGGCACGCATGGCGCGGCGTGCGCCGTCCATCAAGGTGCCGGGGTCGGTGATGCGGCGCTCGCGCAGTTTTTGGTACTCGCGCATGCCGCTGGCAAAAATGCGCTCCATGGGGCCGGAGAGTTTGGCGTTTTGGTGCGCCCCGGCAAACAACTCGTTCAGGCTGGTGCCGGACCAAAACACGCGTTCAAACTCTTCGTTGAGTTCCTTGATGTGTTTGATCGCCATCAACTTGCGGATGATGGCCGACCAGCTGGCAATCGAGATGGTGAGCAAAATCACCATCACCACCTGGACCACAAAGCTGGCGTGCAAGACCAGGGCAACAATCGACATGTCTTGGTTCATGGTTGGAGTGCTTTCAAAATCGTGGCCGGAATGCGGCCGGGTTTGAGTGTCTGGCTGTCGACCCAGCCGATGCGTATGGTGCCTTCGGCCAGCAGCTGCGCGGCTTGGTCAGTGCTGTGGCGCCAGGCCTGCTGCTGCAGCGTCAAGGTGGCGCGGCCGGCTTCGGCCAGTTCGGCGGTCACGGTGAGCAGGTCGTCCAGTTGCGCGGGGCGGTGGTATTTCAGGGCGGTTTCGCTCACCACAAACATGCCGCCGACCTCGGTTTTCAATGCGTGCTGTTCGATGCCCAAGGCGCGCAGCCATTCGGTGCGGGCGCGTTCAAAAAACTTCAGGTAATTGGCATAGAAGACGATGCTACCGGCGTCGGTGTCTTCCCAGTAAATACGGATCGGAAATTGAAACGGTGTGGCTGTGCTCATGGGTGCAACCAGGTGCGCAAACGCGCCATGGCAGTTTGCAGTTCTTGCATGGCATTGGCGGTGGAAAAGCGCACAAAGTGGGCGGTCTCGGCCACGCCAAAATCGCGCCCGGGCGTGAGGGCGACGTGGGCCTCACGCATGGCGGCGTAGGCAAAGTCCCAGCTGTCTTTCAGCCCCAGTCGTTGGCAGGCCGCCGAGCAATCGGCCCAGGCGTAAAACGCGCCATCGGGCGCCACCGGCACGGTCAGGCCCATGGCGTTCAATGCAGGAATCACAAAATCGCGTCGCGCTTTGAACTCGGCGCGCCGCGCTTCGTACACCGCCAGACTCTCGGGCTCAAAGCACGCCAGCGCGGCCTGCTGCGCCACGGTGCTGGGGCAGATGAACAGGTTTTGCGCCAGGCGCTCGAGCACCGGCACCAAAGGCTCAGGCACCACCAACCAACCCAGGCGCCAGCCGGTCATGTGAAAGTACTTGCTGAAACTGTTGACGCTGATGATCTGGTCGCTGATGGCCAAGGCGCTGTGGCCAAACGCCGCGTCATGGCTCAGGCCCAGATAGATTTCGTCCACCAGCGTGATGCCGCCACGCGCTTGCACCACCGCATGAATGCGCCGCAATTCGTCGGGGTGAATCGAGGTGCCCGTGGGATTGGAGGGCGAGGCCAACATCACGCCACGGGTGTGTTCGCCCCAATGTGCCGCCACCTTGTCGGCGGTGAGCTGAAAGCGTTCCGCCGCCGTGGTCGGCACCAACACCGCCGTGCCGTCGGCGGCACTGACAAAGTGGCGGTTACACGGGTAGCTGGGGTCGGGGGTGAGGATTTCGTCGCCACGCTGGATCAAGGCCAGGCAGGCCAAATGCAGTGCCGCCGAAGCGCCTGCGGTGACCACGATGCGGCTGGCTGGAATGTCCAAGCCAAAGCGCGCGCCATACCAGGCGCTGATGCGCGCCCGCAGCTCGGGCAGGCCCAGGGCGGCGGTGTATTGGGTGGCGCCTTGGGTGATGACGCGCTGCGCCGCGGCCTGCACCAAAGGCGGCGCGGTGAAGTCGGGTTCGCCGATGTTCAAAAAAATCATCGGCCGGTCGGTGTGCGCCACTTCGCGCGCCATGGCCTGTGCGGCCTTGGCCACTTCCATCACATAAAAAGGCTCGATGCGCTCGGCGCGTTCAGCAATGCGCATGGCGGGGTTCGGCATCTCAGATGCGTGCGCGGCCGGCTTTGCGGTCGGCTTCGACTTCGTGCGGGCGCAACTGCGGCGCCAGGCCACCGAGCACGGCATTGACGTATTTGTGGCCATCGGTGCCGCCAAATTCTTTCGCCAGCTCAATGCACTCGTTCAGCACCACGCGCCACGGCACGTCAGGGCAATGCTGCATCTCGTACACGCCGATCCACATGCTGGCGTGTTCGATGGGTGAAATTTCGGCAAATTTGCGGTCCAGCAAGGGCGCGATCAAAGCGTCCAAAGCCGCTGCCTGTTCGGTGCAGCCGTAAAGCAGGGCGTCGTAATGGGCCGCGTCGGCTTTGTGAAAGCCCGCCAGATCGCGGGTGAACAGGTCGATGTCAGCCGCTTCGTTGCGGCCCACCAGGCTTTGGTACAAGGCCTGCAAGGCAAATTCACGTGAACGGCTGCGAGCCGATTTAGCCGAAGCCTTGCGCGCGCCAGTGCTGGTCAGCCCGGGCTTGGGGGCGCTGGCGGGCACCAGCTCGGCCCCATCCAATTCAGCCGGCAAGCTGGCAGCGGGTGCGGCGTTGCGGCTCATGCGAGGTCCTTGCCATCTTCGTCCAAAGGCTCGGCCAGGTCGCCCGACAGGTCTTCCATCAGCATGGCCATCTCTACCGCCACGCGGGCCGCGTCACGGCCTTTGTCGGTTTGGCGTGCCACAGCTTGGGCCATGTCTTCGGTGGTCAAAATCGCGTTGGCAATCGGCAGGTTGTAGTCCAGGCCGATGCGCGTCACCCCCGCACCCGATTCGTTCGCCACCAATTCAAAGTGGTAGGTCTCGCCACGGATGATGCAACCCAGCGCGATCAAGGCGTCGTATTCGGCGCGCTCGGCCATGGCCTGCAGGGCCAGGGGCACTTCCAGGGCACCGGGCACGGTGACGTGGTCGATGTCGCTCACGCCCAGGGCTTCGAGTTCCTGGATGCAGGCGGCCGCCAGCGCATTGGTCACGTCTTCGTTGAAACGGGCTTGCACAATGCCGATGTGCAGGAACTGGCCGTCCAGCTCTTGCGCGATACCTTGGTTGGCGTTTTGCATGTTTATTCCTTGGGGATGTAGCCGGTGATTTCGAGACCGTAACCCGTCATGCTGGGCATGCGACGGGGTTGGCCCATGAGTTTCATTTTGTGCACGCCGCATTCGCGCAAGATTTGCGCGCCCACACCGTAAGTGCGCAGGTCCATCTTGCCGCGCTCGGGCGCTTGGGCCGAGCGGGCCCGGCCTTCAAACTGCGCCAGCAGTTGGTCAGCGGTCTCACCGCAGTTGAGCAGCACGGCCACACCACAGCCCTGCGCATTCAGGTAATGCAGGCTGGCGTCCAGGCTCCAGGAGTGCATGGCGCGGTGCACTTCCAGTGCGTCCAGCACCGACAGCGGCTCGTGCACCCGCACGGGCACTTCGGTCTCGGGTGTCCAGTTGCCTTTGACCAAGGCCAGGTGCAGGGCCTGGCTGGGGCCGTCGCGAAAGGCGTGGGCGGTGAATTCACCGTGCGCGGTTTGCAGATTGCGCGAGCTGACTTTTTGCACCAAGGACTCGTTGCGGCTGCGGTGCTCGATCAGATCGGCGATGGTGCCGATCTTCAGGCCGTGTTCAGCGGCAAAAATTTGCAAGTCGGGCAGACGCGCCATGGTGCCGTCGTCTTTCATGATCTCGCAGATCACGGACGAGGGGCTGCAACCGGCCATGGCGGCCAGATCACACCCGGCTTCGGTGTGACCGGCGCGCATCAGCACGCCGCCGTCCACCGCCTGCAGCGGAAAGATGTGACCGGGTTGCACCAGATCGCTGGGTTGGCTGCTGGCCGACACGGCCGCTTGCACGGTGCGGGCGCGGTCGGCGGCCGAGATGCCGGTGGTCACGCCTTCAGCCGCTTCAATCGACACGGTGAAGGCGGTGCTGTAGACGGTGCCGTTGCGCGCCGCCATGGGCGGCAGTTTCAAAAATTCGCAGCGCTCGCGTGTCAGCGTCAGGCAGATCAGGCCGCGGCCAAAGCGGGCCATGAAGTTGATGGCTTCAGGCGTGACGTGGTCTGAGGCCAGCACCAGGTCGCCTTCGTTTTCGCGGTCTTCTTCGTCGACCAAAATGACCATGCGGCCTGCGCGCATATCGGCCACGATGTCTTCAACCGGCGAGATGGCCACGGGGGGCAGGGCGTGAGGAGCGTGAGGAGCGTTCATGCGGTCTTGGGGCTGGAAGTGGATTCGAGGCTGAGCATGCGTTCCACATACCTGGCCACAGTGTCGATTTCTAAATTCACGGGGCTGCCGCTGTGCAGCTGGCCCAGCGCAGTGTTTTGCACGGTGTGCGGAATCAGGTTGATGCTGATGTCGCAGCCAGCGGCGTTGTCTACCACTTGGTTCACGGTCAGGCTCACGCCGTTGACGGTGATCGAGCCTTTGTAGGCCAGGTATTTGGCCAAGGCGCGGGGGGCCAGAATGCGCAGCTCCCAGCTTTCGCCCACCTGGGCAAAGTGGCTCACCTGGCCCACGCCGTCCACATGGCCGGAGACAATGTGACCGCCCAAGCGGTCGCCGGCGCGCAAGGCTTTTTCCAGGTTGATGGGGCCGGGACGGTCCAGGCCGGCGGTTTTGTCCAAAGACTCGGCCGAGATGTCGATGGTGAATTGGCGCTGCGCCGGGTTGAAGGTGGTCACGGTCATGCAAGCCCCGTTCAGGGCGATGCTGTCGCCCAGGCCCACGTCATCCAGGTATCCCGGTGGGGCCTCGATGGTGAGACGCTTGCCGTGGTGTAAAGAGCTGC
The DNA here is from genome assembly GCA_947451385.1 of Comamonadaceae bacterium. Taxonomy (GTDB): domain Bacteria; phylum Pseudomonadota; class Gammaproteobacteria; order Burkholderiales; family Burkholderiaceae_C; genus Limnohabitans_A. Next base: position 91,564 of record CANFYZ010000002.1, read on the forward strand.
CCAGGTCGTGCAGGTCGGCGATGCGCCCCACGCCGGTGATGATTCCGGTAAACATAGTTGTATTTTCGCAGGGAAAGGGGGTGATATGGCCTTGCGGTCCTGAAAACCCTGAATTAAAAAAGATCGCGTCCGGTGACGCGGGCCAAAATGCGCAAATCCGGACCGATCAGGGTGGGTTCGGTGAAGTTCAAGGGCAGCGCTTGGCTCAGCGCGCTCAAAGGGCCGAACTGCGCCATGCCCCGGCCTTGACCGATCAGCTTCGGTGCCAGGTAGAGCAAAAATTCATCGACCAAGCCCTCGCGCACCAGGGAGCCGTTCAGCTTGTGCCCGGCTTCCACATGCACTTCATTCACCTCGCGCCGAGCCAAGTCGCGCAGCAGGGCGGGCAGATCGACTTTGCCGCCAGGGCCTGGCAGCAGCGTCACATGGGCCCCCAGCGCCTGCAAGGCGGCGCGCTTGGCAGGATCGTCCACAGCGGCATAAATCCAGATTTCCCGAGGGACATCGGCTGAAGTATTGAACAGTTGCGCCGTGAGCGGGGTTTCGAGTCGGCTGTCGACAATCACCAGATGCGGTGCACGCGGTGCGTCGACCAGGCGGGTGTCGAGTCGGGGGTCGTCTTCCAGCACGGTGCCAATGCCGGTCAGCACCGCACAGGCCCGGGCGCGCCAGGCGTGGCCGTCGGCACGCGCTTCGGGGCCGGTGATCCATTGGCTTTGGCCGTTCTCCAGCGCGGTTTGGCCGTCCACCGAGGCGGCGATTTTCATACGGACCCAGGGCGTGTGGCGCTGCATGCGGCTGAAAAAACCAATGTTCAGTTCACGCGAGGCGTCCGCGGCGAGGGCGTCGTGCGCTATCTGCACGCCTGCCGCTTGCAGGCGCTGCAGACCTTGCCCGGCCACCTGCGGATTGGGGTCGCTGGCGCCCACCACCACCCGTGCAATGCCGGCCTGCACCAGCGCATCACAACAAGGCCCGGTGCGGCCGTGGTGAGCGCAGGGCTCCAGCGTCACAAAGGCGGTCGCGCCCTGCACGGCGTGGCCTCGTGCTTGGGCATCGCGCAGGGCCATGATTTCGGCATGGGCTTGGCCTGCGCGCTGGGTGTGGCCTTCACCCAGAAGCGTGCCATCGGCCGTGGTGATGACGCAGCCCACCCGCGGGTTAGGCTGCGATAACCACAAAGCCTTTGGGGCCAGTTCCAGTGCGCGCTGCATCGGTGAAGTCGGGGTTGAACTGGACATGGCAATGTGGAAATGGGCGAGGCAATCAGTGCGGCAATGGGTGAGGCAATGCGTGGGGCAGGATGTGTATTTTGCCCTCTGCTGCAGCGTCAGCCAATTTCAAGGGGCTGTGAGGGGAACAAAGGCAGGGATGGACGAGACGCGGGTGTGCAGTTCGAGTTGTCCCGAGCCCGGCGCCATCGGGTTGTCTGATACGCCGCCGGCGCTGTCGTTTGCAGGCCGCCAACTGACCCGGACTTGAATGGCTTGGAGCTGCGGGTCAGCGGTGGCGGTCACCAGGCTGCGAACCGTGTAGACCGTGCCATTGCGGCTGCTGTTGCTGAGGAACTCGCCGCCCACGCTCAACCCGGCTGAGGCGGGGCATAGCGCCGGGCCGCTGCGCCAACATTCCACGGCGTTACCGGCCAAGGTCAGTGCGGTGATGTGCTGACGACTCGAGCTGCTGGTGTTTTGGCTGTGCATGGCCAAAGTGATGGCGCCCAAGATGCCCAAGCCCAGAACAGCTGCCGCGACCAAAGCTTCGATCAGGGTGAAGCCGCGCGCGGTGTTCATATTCCGGCTTTCATGACCCGCTCCGCCAACTGCCGCGCACACGTTGCATGCGACGGCCGTCGATACCCACAGGCCATGGCCAGTCAAAGGCTTGTCGGTGGTTTGCCAGCCACTGCATTTGGCTGCCGGCTTGCAAAGTCGGCAAGCCCGAAGCCACCGCCACCTGGCCCAGAACTGTGCCGCTGTGCCAGAGGGCCGCGCGGCTGTCTTGGCATTGGCTGTCTAGAAAAACCGTGCCGACAATTTGGCTGCTGGGACTGATGCGCGGGCATTGGCTGGCGCAGGCCGTGGCCGAAAACACCAGTAACACCGGCGCAGTGGCGCTGCCCAGGCTTTGTGTCCATGGATTGGGGCTGTCGACCCAATACACCGAACGCGGTGGCGTGGTTGAGGTGTTCAAGCCTTTCAAGGCCTGGGCTTGTGAAACGGCCTGAATTTGTTCCGGCGTAGTGGCGCCGAACACGCTGCGCCAAACCCCCGAGGCGCAGTTGGACGGGGTGGGGGTCTGCAACAGCGTGGCCGGCGCGACCCAGGCACCGCCTTGCAAACTGACCGCATTCACATTCCCGCAGGCTTGTTGTTCAGCGGGCGAGATCAGACCGTTGCCATCGGTATCGGGGGTAAACAAACTCTGGATTGCGATGCCCACGTTTTGCCCCGAACCGCCGCAACTGCCTTGGTTGGCATTGGGCGCGCAAAAGCGCGTGCTGCCCGGGCTGGCTTCGCTGACGCAGCCTTGCGTGAACAGCGGGGCGATTTTGAGGGGCAAGTCCATGGGCGCGAGGACCGGCATGTAGAGGCTTTGCTGTGCTTGTGCGGCGGCATGGTTGGTGTTGTGGCGAGCCTCTGCCAACACCACCGCCACATGGGGCGCACGCACCACGTCGCGCATCACATGAACTTGCACGCTGTGGCCATGGGTGTCCCAGGTGCTGTCCAGCCCTGCGTCCAAGTTCAGGCTGCGGCATTGCCATTCGATGCCCGTGAAGCCGTTGGCGCATTGGCTGGCCTCATGCTGCGACCAAAACACAGTGACCGGGTCGCGCAGTGTGCGATCGAGCAGCGTCAAAGCCGTTTCGAGCGCGGCTTCTGCGGTGTATTGGGCTTGCGCTTTCCACAGACTGTGGTTGCTGGCCAGTCGCTCCGTCCAGACGACGCGCGCGGTGAAGAGGCCCACCGTACTCGCCAGCAGCACCAGCAAGGTCACCATCAACAGGGTGATCGCGCCTTGAGAGGACCGGGCCGGTGGAAAGGGCGTGTGAAGGATGGGCACGGGCTGTCAATTACAACTGTTGGGCCAGAGGGCCTGATTGGCAGCGGTGGCCGCGGGCAGGGCATTGCGAAGGTTCACGCTTTGTTGATGCGTCACCAGAGTCAAAGGATCGTTGGGCAACGACGCTGTGAGCTGGATGTCTATATGTCGCTGCAAAGTGCCATCGACCCAAGCACAGCGCGGTGTAAATTTCAAAGACGTGACCTTCACGTGTTCGGCATTCGTCACGACCTGCCATTGCCCTGTTGAGCACGAGGTTTTGGTGCGTAGCTCGTAGGCGCGGATAAGAAACCCATTGCATTCGTTGTTGTCTTTGTCGCCATCGTCATTGCGATCCCAGCTGAATTCAATTTGGTTGTCGCTCAGCGTGAAGTCTTCGGGTGCACCGCAAAAGGCATCGTTGCAATCGGTGCCTGTGCGAAATTTCCAGGCTTGATGCAGGTATTGCGCCTGCCGAATTTCTTGTGCCATCCAGTCCATGGCCGCGCGCAGGTCTTGGTGCATGCGACTTTCGTCCATGGCGCTTCGTTGGGCTTTGAGTGTGACCATCCACAAACTGATGCCGCCCGTCAGAACCCCGAGGCCCACGGCCAAACCGATCAGCAAGCCAATGAGGCTGTCACCGCGGACGCCTTTTCTACTGGCCTTGCAATGGAGATGGCCGCGTTGATGCCCTGACGGCGTCATTGTTTCCAGCAACGTGCCGCATCCGACTGCGCTGCGGCCCCGCTGGTGAGGTTGATGCTGGCCGAGTTGGACAGGCGCAACTGCATCAGCGCGCAGTCCCCGTCTTTGGCCTGGTCGCCCAGCGCTGTGGCGACGGTCAGAAAGCCATCGTGATTCGCTTCGGGGATGCTCAACTGGAAGTAGGCCTGGGCGGAGAGATTCTGCGTCCACCCCAGATCAGACAAATTGGTGGTGTAGCTGTCGTGCAAGCCTCTCCAACGGGTTTGCTCCAATTGGATGCGCTGCAAACTGCCTTGTGCGTCGAGGCGCCGAGATTTGCGAATCTGGCTTTGGTAGGCCGGCATAGCGATCGCCGCGAGCAGACCGGTGATGGCCAAAACGACCATTAACTCCAACAAGCTGAAGCCTGATATGGGAGGCTCAGGGCGCTCACGCCGACTGATGGAAGGGTCTTGAATGCCCATTGCCGTCTCCCTGTCATTTTTTTGGATTTCCATTCTGGGTGGCCCGGGAGGGCTTGGCAAGCAGTTGGCGCGCACTTGGCACGCACTTGGCCTGAATGGAGAGTGAACTTGGCAATAAGGGCCAGCCAGGGCTTAATGGGACGCCCCATGCCCGGTAGGCCATGCCACTTTCACTGAGGGAGCGCTTGAATGCAACACGGTGACCCAAGCCCGAGCAAGGCACAGACCGCATCCGCCCAGCGCAGGCGGCGCGGCTCCACCCGGGGTCTGAGCTTGCTGGAACTGGTTTTGGCGCTGGGGCTGTTCAGCGTGTTGCTCACGCTGGGGGCCCGAACTTGGACGCCTTTGCGGCAGAAATATCAATTGCAAGCGCAGGCTCAGGACCTCTTGTCCACCCTGAGCCTGGCGCGCAGTGAAGCTCAAAAACGCGGGACCCGTGTGACGGCCTGTGTCTCCGACGATGGGGTGCGTTGCCAAAGTCAGGGCCACTGGACGCAAGGGTGGATCGTGTTTGAAGACACCGATGGCAACGCGCTGCGGGCTGACGCTGAAACCCTGATTCAAGCGCATGCCGCACTGCCCTTGGGCCTCCTGGCGATCGGCAACAGCTCGGTGGTGCGCTACGTGTCTTATGCCCCCAATAGCCGCAGCCTGCTGGTCAGCGGCGCACCGCAAGCAGGCACCATCACCATGTGCCGTGCTTCAACACAGAGTAACAGTGCATGGGGCTTGGCCATTAACTTTGTGGGCAATGCCCACTTGGAAGCGGCCACGCTGGCCAGCTGCGGCTGAGGCCGTTTTTGGCCGTTTGTGGCCGAGTTTATTTGTTGACTTCGTCCACCAACAGCTTGAAGTCATCAATGTCTTCAAAGCTGCGGTAGACGCTGGCAAAGCGAACGTAGGCGACTTTGTCGAGTTTTTTCAACTCGCGCATCACCAGCTCACCCAACCGGTTGGAGGCGATTTCGCGTTGAGCAAAGCCGAGCAGTTTTTCTTCAATCCGCTCAATCGCCGAGTCGACTTGCTCGGTACTCACCGGGCGTTTACGCAAGGCCAGGTTCATGCTGCCGCGCAGCTTGCCACGCTCGTACTCAATCCGGCGACCGTCTTTCTTGACGATGGTTGGAAAGTTCACTTCCGGCCGCTCGTAAGTGGTGAAGCGCTTTTCGCAACTGCCACATTGGCGGCGGCGGCGAATCAAGTCCCCATCTTCGGCCAAACGCGTTTCCACCACCTGGGTGTCGTTGTGGCCGCAGAAGGGGCATTTCATCGGCTATCCCTGAATCACTTGTAAACAGGGAAGCGCGCCGTCAAGGCATTGACCTTGGCGCGCACAGCGGCGATGTTGGCTTCGTCGCGCGGGTTGTCCAGCACGTCGGCGATCAAATGGGCGGTGATCCGCGCTTCCTCGTCCTTGAAACCGCGCGTGGTCATGGCCGGGGTGCCGATGCGCACACCGCTGGTCACGAACGGCTTTTCAGGGTCGTTCGGGATGGCGTTCTTGTTGATCGTCATGTGCGCTGCACCGAGTGCGGCTTCGGCTTCTTTGCCGGTGATGCCCTTGGCACGCAGATCCACCAGCATCACGTGGCTTTGGGTGCCGCCACTGACAATGCGCAGGCCGCGCTGGGTCAAGGTTTCGGCAACGATTTGGGCGTTTTTGATCACCTGGGCTTGGTAGGCCTTGAACTCCGGCGCCATCGCTTCTTTGAATGCCACCGCCTTCGCCGCGATCACATGCATCAGCGGGCCGCCTTGCAGACCGGGGAAGATGGCGCTGTTGATGGCTTTCTCGTGCTCGGCCTTCATCAAGATGATGCCGCCACGGGGACCGCGCAGGCTCTTGTGGGTGGTCGATGTCACCACGTCCGCGTGCGGCACGGGGTTGGGGTAGACGCCTGCGGCGATCAGGCCGGCGTAGTGGGCCATGTCGACCAGGAAGATGGCGCCGACTTCTTTGGCCACTTTGGCAAAGCGCGCCCAGTCGATGTGCAGCGAGTAGGCCGAGGCACCGGCGACGATCAGCTTGGGCTTGTGCTCACGGGCCTTGGCTTCCATGGCGTCGTAGTCGATGGCCTCGTTCTTGTCCAGGCCATAGCTCACCACGTTGAACCATTTGCCCGACATGTTCAGCGGCATGCCGTGGGTCAGGTGACCGCCTTCGGCCAGGCTCATGCCCATGATGGTGTCGCCGGGTTTCAAAAATGCCAAAAACACGGCCTCGTTGGCCGAGGCACCGCAGTGCGGTTGCACATTGGCCGCATCGGCGCCAAAGATTTGCTTGATGCGGTCAATCGCCAGTTGCTCGGCCACGTCGACGAATTCGCAGCCACCGTAGTAGCGCTTGCCGGGATAGCCTTCGGCGTATTTGTTGGTCAGCTGGCTGCCTTGCGCAGCCATGACGGCGGGCGAAGCGTAGTTTTCGCTGGCGATCAATTCAATGTGGTGTTCTTGGCGGGCGTTCTCGGCCTGGATGGCGGCAAAGATTTCGGGATCGGTTTGTTCAATCAAGTGGTTGCGGTGGTACATGGCAGTCCTTCAGAAGATGGAACCTTGGCTGGCGACTTGTCATAAGTCCCCGTCAAGGGCTGCCCAGGCGAACGGCTGAAAACCTGTTGAATGCTGCGCCAAAGAAGGCAAGATTTCATCAGGCTGCGCGCTTCCCAGTGGTCATATGACCGTCATCAAGCGGTCAAGGTCCACGTCAAGTTGCCCCAAGCCGAACCCGGCCCAGGCACAACCCTATCGCCAGTTGCGCACCCCTCAAGTGTAGCCCAGAGCCGGTCTGGCTCCCTCACACCGAGAGGGGGTTACAGTGAAATGGACTGCGTTTTGGGCGCGACGGGCCAGCGCGAAGTCGGAGGCTTGGGGCCCGCCACGCCGCCGGGAACGCGGGCTTGGCGCACCGACTGGGCGACGCGCGTCAAACGCTGTTCTTCTTGCAAAACCCGGTCCAAGTAGTTGTTGTCACGCCTTGGGGGTGTTTGGGCATAGGCCGCCAAGCCCGCTTGGACGGACCCATGGGTCACCACCAAATCGTGCAGCACACTGACGCCGACGCGTAAATTGCTCAAGGGGTCAAAGCTCGCCAGGGCACCGCCCAAACTGTCCAACTTCTGCGACTGCAGATCAGGTTGTATCTGCATCAGTCCTTGGCCCCCCAGGGTGCTTTGCGCATAAGGGTTGAAGTTGGACTCAATGGCCATGATGGACAAGATCAAGGTGGGTGAAATCTGCGCCCGCTCACCTAAATCAAAGGCTTCAGCCACCAAAACGCTCAATGGCTCCGGCGCCACGTTGTACTTGCGGCTCAACCAGTAGGTGACAGAAGCTTGTTCGGCCGGCAGGTCCAAGGGATCGCCTGCGGTGGTGCGTTGCAAAGCGGCATACCCCGCTGCGGGGGACCAGGGGCTGGGCAGTTGTCTGGCTTCTAGCCAAGCCATGAGTTCAACCTGGGCCATGCTTTGAAATTGGGGATGGATCGCCAAAGTGAATGTGAATGCGACCACCACCAAGCCCAAAAGGGCAAACCCATTCCGGCTGATCTCAACAAAACCCGCACGGGTGTCGCTGGCGATCAGACAGACAGCTTTCCAACTGTTTAAAAACAAGTTCAAATTTGAATTCCAATATCTTCACTCAGCCTCCCCGGGTTGGGCAGGGCGCTGGGAAGCTTGCGCGAGTCAATGGGTCGGCGTCACTGTTCTTGTGCTTACCAGGCCAGGGCCTGTCCAACCAGCAAATGAATGTCATTGCTGTGCACGGTGACGTTTCGACTCATCGGTTACAGGCGCAGCGAAGGGGAGGCTGGCCTGTTCAATGATCTGAAAGGCGCGATTCTAGGTAAAGCGTCATGGCTTGTGAAGTATATCATTTTGGTTTTATAGATTTTTTAGTTGTGTTTTTTGCGAGTGACTTTTCCCCTCGCGGGTTTGATCCGGCCACTGTGCCGTCCTGAAAAGCCGGGACTTTCGTTTCCAGACGAGGGTAGATTCAGGAATGCGGGCAAATAAGGGTGAAAATACGGGCTGTTCATTTTTCATAGTGTTGACACAGTGACTCCAGCATCCCCCAAGAATTTCGATCTCTCCGGTTTGGACGCCCTCACGGGCGGCGTTTTCACAGCGCAGACCTCTGGTGAGCGCAGCGCGCGTTTGCGGGAGTGGCTTGCCACAGAACCTTCCGTGGAGCAGATGCAAGATGTGTACAAAGAACTGTCCTCACGTGACAAGGGCGCGGCCAAAAACCTGCGCGAGAAGTTAGATGAAATCAAACGCGCGCGCGGCCAAGACGCCTTGGCTGCCGAGTGGGCAGAGCGCGCGCAGCAGTTGCTGGGTCTGAAACGCATCAACATTGCCGATGCCTTGGCTTGGCAACGTGATGCCGCCAAAGCCGGAGCCCCGCTGTCGCGCGAACCGCTGGCGAGCTTGAAGCTGCAATTGGCCGAAGTGGTCAAAGCCGTGGATGATTTGCAGCACCAAGTGATGGTGCAGCGCGAAGCCGCTGTCTTGCTGGCCCAGCGCGTCGAAGTTTTGTCCACCAAGAGTTGGAAAGAAGCCTCAGCGGTGCATACCGCTTTGCAAGCTGACGTGGCCCAGTGGCAGCATCAGGCCCAAGCACTGACCGAGCAAGCCGGTTGGCCCAGCGTGGACATGAAATTCCCGCCCCAGCTTGAAGCTTCGCGCAACCAGTTGCAAGGCGTGTGGGAGGCCTTTGAGGCCGCGCTGAGCCAAGCCACCGCCGCCCAAGCCGATGCCACTGCGCCTTTGCCGCAGGTGCCGGTCTGGGCCGACGAGCTGCGCGCCTTGCGTGGAGAAGCGGCTGCACTCGCCCCGAACGCTGACGGCGACAAGCCCGCCAAACCCAAATTGGATCCGGCACAGCGCCAAGCCCTCCGGGATCAAGCCACCCAAGCCGTGCTGACGGTGCTGACGGCGGTGGAGACTGAAGTCAACGAAGGCCACGGCAAAGCCAGCGCGGGCGCGGCCAACGCCTTGCGCCAAGTGCTCAAAGAGCACGGTCGTCATTTGGACACGGCATTGGACGCACGCGTTCATGCCGCTTTGACTGCGGCGGGTGAACTCGAAGGTTGGCAGCGCTGGCGGGCTGACCAACTGCGCCAAGAACTGGTGGCCAAGGCGGAAGCCCTGTTCAAACCCGTGGTGGCGCGCAAGCCCAAAGCGCCGCGTGCGCCTGTTGAAGGGGCCGCCGAAACCGCTGAAATCGCTGCCTCCGATGAGAACTTGCCATCGGTTGCCGAAGTGGCACCGCAAGCCCCAGCCGAAGTCACAGCAGAGGTCCCAGCCGCAGCCCCAGCCGAAGCGGAAGCAGCGACTGTCGCTCCCGCCAAAATGCCTGCCATGGGTGGACGCAAGATGCAGGAAACCCTGCGGCAGTTGCGTGAGCAGTGGAAACTCACGGACCAAGGCGGAACCCCCAACCATGCTTTGTGGAAGCGCTTTGATGCGGCTTGCAACGAGGCCTACAAGGTGGTGCAAGAGTGGTTGGACAAGCTCAAACAAGAAGCTGCTGAGCACCGTGGTCAACGCTTGGCCATGATGGAAGAGTTGCGCGCCTGGGGTGAGGCGCATGCCCACAACAGCGACTGGAAATTGCACCTGCGCACCCTGCACCAATTTGGCGATCGCTGGCGCAATGCGGGCCATTTGAGTGAAAAGGCCTTTGCCGAATTGCAGCCGCAATGGAAAAAAGTGATTCAGCAAGCCGCAGCCCCGTTGGAGGCCGCACAAAAAGCCAGTGTGGAGCGCCGACAGGCGTTGATCGCAGAAGCCCAAGTTTTGGGTGCAGCCCCCGGTTTGCGCGTGGATGCGGTGAAAGTGCTGCAACAGCGTTGGCAATCCGAAGCCCAGACGGTGCCCCTGGACCGCAAGCTGGAACAAAAGCTCTGGGAGTCGTTCCGTCAGCCCATTGACGAGGCCTTCAACCGCAAAACGATGGAACGCGAGCAGGTGGCTTTGAGCATCAGTGCCCATGACCGTGCAGTGCTCGACGCTTCGCGTGCCCTCGAAGCCGCCAACGCCAGTGGCGACGCGCAAAAGATCCGTGCCGCAATGCAGGGCTTGGAAGCCGCCTTGCGCGGTCAAGCCGTGGCGGTGGCCGCTGAACAAGCTTCGGCCAAACTGTCTGCCTCAGCGCCGACCGCTTCAGCTGTGGCCGAACCTGCGGCCGAATCCGCTGAGGTTTCGGCGCCATCGGCCGAGGGCGCTGCCGACGCAGATGCAGATGCCGATCCAGTCGCCCCCCAGGTTGCCGTGCCTGCAGCCCCTGCCAAAGCCCCGGTGCGCCCGGTGGTGGCGGTGCGCGGCGACGATCGACCTGGCCAAAAGCGAACCGAAATGGCCGCCCCCGGTCGGGGTGGCAAATTTGGCGACCGGCGTGAAGGCGGGCGCGACGGTCGTCCCGCGGACCGCGGCGACCGAGGTGGTCGACCCCAAGACCGTTTTGGTGATCGCTTCGGTGACCGCGCTGAGCGGCCGGACCGGGGGCCCCGTTTGGGTGATGCGGCTTTCCGAGCCCAGCGTGATGCACTGGGTCAGGCCGAAATGACCTTGCGTAAATTGGCCTCACAAGCCCATGGCGAAACCCTGAGCAACCTGATGGCGGCTTGGGAAACCCGTCAGTCTGAAACCCTGCCTTCGGCGCAGGAACTTGGCAAGGGCGTCAATGCCGCCACCCGCGCGGCTTGGGTCCAATCCGTCCAGGCGGCACCTGCCCCACAGAGTGCGGCACAGGCCGCTTTGCTGCGCCTGGAAATGGCTGCCGAAGTGCCGACGCCGGCCGAGTTTTTGAACGAACGCCGTGCGCTGCAACTGCAATTGCTGACGCGTCGCAATGAGCCCGGTCCGGTGGACACGTGGCGTCAAGACGTGGGCACGGTGTTGTCAGCGGCGCACGACGGCGGCGCGGCCCGGCGCTTACAAAACGTCTTGAAACAGCTGCTCCAACGGTAAGCCCGCTGGGGTGCGGCCTGAATCGCACTCAAATCAAAGGGATGCGTTGATGTTGGCCGTCTGAAAACAGCCGCAGCACCTGGGCCCGGGGCGGGCGCGCATCTGCGTCCCAGTCACTCAGTACGCTGCGCTGGCGGGCCCGTCCTGCCGCATCCGGACTCAGCGCATGGTCGGCCGGTTGGTGGGTGTGGCCATGAATCAGGGTCAGCGCATCGGCCTGCGTGAGCCAGTCTTGGCTGAGCGCGCTGTCTGCATCGGCATAGACATCGCGAAAATCGGCGCCCGCTGGCGACCGTTTTCGGGCTTCGCTCTGATCGCGAAGACTTCGCGCCACCGCTTGACGCTCGGCCAAGCTTTGCTTTAAAAAATGATGCCGCCATTCGGCTGTGCGAACTTGCCGGCGAAATTTTTGGTAGTCCTCATCGGCCAGGCACAGAGCATCACCGTGACTGAGCAACCACGCCGCCTCACCGAATTGCAGAACAGTGGGGTCAGCCAAAAAATGCGCATGGCAGTCCTGGACAAAAGACGCGCCGATCAAAAAATCTCTGTTGCCGTGCATCAAGCCCAGGTACAGCCGCTGTCCCGCGCTTTTCAGTACTTCGGCGCACGATTGCAAAAAAGGGTTTTGCGCGACCGCATCGTCGCCGACCCAGACCTCAAACAGGTCGCCCAAAACCAGCACCGCATCGGCCGGGGTGTGGTCCATGTAGCGCTGCCACACCTCAAAAGTGCGGGCCTCGCTGGCCTGCAAATGCAGGTCTGAGATCAGGTCCACCGCGCGCCAGGCCGCAGAGGCTTGCAGCTGCGACACAGGCGCTACGGTCCGAGTCATGCGCCAATCAGAGGGCGACGGCTTTTTGAATGATCACATCCTCTTTGGGCACGTCGTCATGAAAGCCTTTACGCGTGGTCTTCACGGCTTTGATCTGGTCCACGATCTCGGTGCCTTGGATGACTTTGCCAAACACCGCATAGCCCCAGCCTTGCAGCGAGGGCGCGGTGTGGTTCAAAAATTCGTTGTCAGCCACGTTGATGAAAAACTGTGCTGTGGCGGAATGAGGCGCTTGCGTGCGCGCCATGGCCAGCGTGTAGTTGTCGTTTTTCAAGCCGTTATTGGCTTCGTTATCGATGGGCGCATCGGTCGGCTTTTGGGTCATGCCGGGTTCAAAACCACCGCCTTGCACCATGAAGCCAGGAATGACACGGTGAAAAATCGTGTTGTCGTAATGACCTTTGGCCACGTAACTCAAAAAGTTAGCCGTGCTTTTGGGTGCATTGACTGCATCGAGTTCGATGGTGATGACGCCCAATTCGGCAATGTGAAGTTCGACGAGAGGATTGCTCATGGTGTTTTTAAAAGAGTGATGGAATGGATGAAGATCGGCGTCTTGGGAACGTCGGAGGGAAATGGGCCACCGGCACCGGTGGGCGCAGATTTGATTTTTTGAACCACCTCCATGCCTGAGATGACTTTGCCAAAAACCGTATAACCGAAAAGTTGTGGGGCATTGATCAAATTGGCACGCGGCAGGTTTTCGTAGACACGACCTTGGTACTCAAAGTGTTTCACCGGATCGCCATCCGGAATGGGCGTGGGGTCCAGAAAGGCGTTGTCCGTCACGTTGATGAAGAACTGCGCAGTGGCCGATTGCGGGTCATTGGTGCGCGCCATGGCGAGGGTGCCCGTTTGATTTTTAAGACCGGCGGCCAGACTTTCTCGGCCTTCGTGGACGACGGGTGGGCGTGTTTTGCGCTCAGAAAATTTGGCGTCATAGCCGCCACCTTGAATCATGAAGGTGCTGATCACCCTGTGAAACACGGTGCCGTCGTAGTGTTTGTCTTTCACATATTGTAAAAAATTGGCCACTGTTTTGGGCGCCTTGGTGGGGTACAGCTCGGCCACGATCTCGCCTTCAGACGTGGCAATTTTCACCCGCGCGACATCTTGCGCTTGCGCGGCAAACAGGGTGAAGGACAAACATGCCCCGAGGCAAAGGGAAGTGATTTTCATGGTGAGGGCTGGAGCAATTGCCCCGTGCGTTGAATTTTGCTTGCCAACCGCCCGCCCATCAATGGGCTGGGCAGCGGCCCGCCTTGGGCCTGGAGGTAGGACTGCCGGGCCAGCGCAATGTGCACATCGCCCAAGTTCTCGAGCGCCAAACTGTAATCCGGACGGGCGCGCACGGCCAGTTGCAATGCGCTCAAGGCTTCTTCATAACGCTGCTGCCCGGCATACAAAACGGCCAGATTGTTGTAGGGCTCAGGCAACTCCGGAAACTCTTGTGTCAAAGCCTGCAGTGTCGCTATGGCGGGAGAAATTTGGCCTTGTGCTACTTGCATCTGACTTTGCAACAAGCGAATCTGCGGATCGGTGGGTTGCTTTTGAAGCTGACGATCGATCAAGGCTTGGGCCGCCGTCCACTGGCTGGCGTTGATTTTTTCGTTGACCTCGCTGTAGACATCGGCCAGGGCTGCACAAGAAATCAGCGCGATCCCCGTCAGCAGCGCCCCCCGCAATGAACGAGCCCACAGCCTCAAGCCCGTTTGATGGGGCGCGATTAACTCAGGTTCAGGACGCATAAAGGGGTCGAGCATGAATGGGCGTTGGCGGCGGGGCAGGAGGTTGGCGAAAAGCAGCGAAGCGGAAAATGAATGAAAAATTAAGCGGTGATTACCCGCTTTGTGGGCCCGATTCAGGGCTTTATACTGACAGGAAATTGTAGCGGAGCACAGCAGCCGACACAGGCTCTCCGTTTACGGTGTGCGGTACCTCATGGCAGAGTCCGCCTTTCTCTTACTTCCAGTCAGTGGTTTTTGGTTTTCATGAGCTTGCGCATTTACAACACGCTGTCGCGTGACGTGGTCGATTTCACCCCTGCCGAACCCGGTCATGTGCGCATGTACGTGTGCGGTATGACGGTCTACGACCTCTGCCATTTGGGGCACGCGCGTTCCATGGTGGCATTTGACGTCGTTCAGCGTTGGCTCAGGGCCAGCGGCTTGAAGGTCACCTACGTGCGCAATGTGACCGACATTGACGACAAGATCATCAAGCGCGCAGTGGAAAACAAGGAGTCCATTCGCAGCCTGACCGATCGCATGATCGAAGCCCTGCACCAAGATGCCGATGCCCTGGGGGTCGAGCGCCCGCAGTTCGAGCCTCGCGCCACCGACTATGTGCCGCAGATGTTGTCGATGATCGGCGCGCTGGAACACAAAGGCCTGGCCTACCGTGCCGGCAATGGCGATGTGAACTTTGCGGTACGCAAACTGCCTGGCTACGGCAAGTTGTCTGGCAAGTCGCTGGACGAGTTGAATGCCGGCGAGCGGGTGGCGGTCAGCACCGACGAAGGTGGCAAAGAAGATCCGCTGGATTTTGTGCTTTGGAAGTCAGCCAAGCCCACCGAGCCCGACGAGGTGAAATGGGCCAGCCCCTTTGGTGCCGGGCGTCCGGGCTGGCACATCGAGTGCTCGGCCATGAGCTGTGAGCTGTTGGGCGAGACCTTCGATATCCACGGCGGCGGTGCCGACTTGCAGTTCCCGCACCATGAAAACGAAATTGCCCAGTCCGAAGGCGCGCACGGCAAGCCTTTGGCCAATGTCTGGATGCACAACGGCTTCATTAACATCGACAACGAAAAAATGTCCAAAAGCCTGGGCAATTTTTTCACCATCCGTGAAGTGCTCAAGACCTACGACGCCGAAACTGTGCGCTTTTTTGTGGTGCGCAGCCATTACCGCAGCCCCTTGAATTACTCGGACGTGCACCTCGACGATGCCCGCGGGGCCTTGAAGCGCCTGTACACCGCCTTGCACAGTGTGTCGCCTGAAGCGGGCGCGATCGATTGGGCGAATCCCTTTGCGGCACGCTTTGCCGCGGCCATGAACGAAGACTTTGGCACGCCAGAGGCGGTGGCCGTGCTGTTTGATTTGGCCAGTGAAGTCAACCGCAGCCAGTCCGCGGCCTTGGCGGGCTTGCTGAAAGCCCTGGGCGGTGTATTGGGCCTGTTGCAGGCCGATCCGCAAAGCTTTTTGCAAGCTGGCACCGCGATGGACGACGCCGCCATTCAGCTGCAGATTCAGGCCCGCGCCGCTGCCAAACTGGCGAAGAACTTTGCCGAGGCTGACCGCATTCGCCAAGCTTTGCTGGCGCAGGGCATTGCCCTCAAAGATTCGGCTGCGGGCACCACCTGGGAGGCTGCCTCATGAAATCGAGCGAACCGGTAGCCGTGACGCCTGAATACTGGGCCCAAGCCTGTCAGCACCTGATGAAAAAAGACCGGGTGATGAAGCGCCTGATCCCGCAGTTTGGTGACGCTTGTTTGCAGTCGCGCGGCGATGCCTTCGTGACCTTGGCGCGCAGCATTGTGGGACAGCAAATCTCGGTCAAAGCGGCACAAACCGTGTGGGACCGTTTTGCGGCGCTGTCTAAAAAAATCACCCCCGGCGGGGTGCTCAAGCTCAAAGTAGACGACATGCGGGCCGCGGGTTTGTCGGTGCGCAAGGTCGAGTATTTGGTGGACTTGGCGCTGCATTTTTCATCCAAACAGGTGCATGTCGCGGAATGGGCTGACATGGAGGACGAAGTCATCATCGACGAATTGGTGGCCATCCGCGGTATCGGTCGTTGGACCGCCGAGATGTTTTTGATGTTTTATCTGATGCGCCCCAACGTGCTGCCGCTGGACGATGTGGGTTTGATCAATGGCATCAGTCGCAACTATTTTTCGGGTGAACCCGTCAGTCGAAGCGATGCCCGCGAGGTGGCCCAAGCCTGGAAACCCTACTGCACCGTGGCGACTTGGTATATTTGGCGGTCTCTGGACCCGGTGCCTGTGGCGTATTGAGTGGTCCAGAATTGAATTGTGAATGGCATGCCCCCCGAGGGCCTTGCACTGAAAGAGGAGTCCCCCTTGGCCAAAAAAACTTTTCTCGATTTTGAGCAACCCGTTGCCGAACTCGAAGCCAAGATCGAAGAGTTGCGCTATGTGCAAAACGAGTCCGCGGTCGACATTTCAGAAGAAATTGACCAGCTCAGCAAAAAGAGCCAACAACTCACCAAAGACATCTACAGCGACCTGAGCCCTTGGCAAATCACCAAGATCGCGCGTCACCCTGAGCGGCCTTACACGCTGGATTACATCAACGACATCTTCACGGACTTCGTGGAGATGCATGGTGACCGTCACTTTGCCGACGACCTGTCTATCGTCGGCGGTTTGGCGCGTTTCAACGGCCAGGCTTGCATGGTGATTGGCCACCAAAAAGGGCGTGACACCAAAGAGCGAGGCTTGCGTAACTTTGGCATGTGCAAGCCCGAGGGTTACCGCAAAGCCCTGCGTTTGATGAAGACGGCCGAGAAATTCAAACTTCCCATCTTCACCTTCGTCGACACCCCCGGCGCGTACCCGGGCATCGATGCCGAGGAGCGCAGCCAGTCCGAGGCCATTGGCCGCAATATTTACGAAATGGCGCAACTCGAAGTGCCGATCATCACCACCATCATTGGCGAAGGCGGCTCGGGTGGCGCCTTGGCCATCTCGGTGGGCGACGCGGTGCTGATGCTGCAGTACGCGGTGTACTCGGTGATCAGCCCCGAAGGCTGTGCCTCCATTTTGTGGAAAACCGCTGACAAAGCCGAAGAAGCGGCCGAGGCGCTGGGGATCACCGCACACCGTCTCAAAGCCCTGAACCTGGTGGACAAAATCGTCAGCGAACCCGTGGGTGGCGCGCACCGCGACCACGCGCAAATGTCTGCCTTTTTGAAGCGCGCCCTGGCGGAGTCCTGGCGCCAAGTGGCGGACCTGAAGGTCAAAGAACTGCTCGAACGTCGCTACGCCCGCCTGAACAGCTATGGTCGTTTCACCGACACCAAAGCTGGCAAATAAGCCGGAACTTCAAGCACCACGCTCCGGGGCCCTGCGCGGCGCCCCGGCGAATTGAGTCTTATGACCCCCACTTTGCCGCAGGCCCTGCAAGACTTTGCGCCCGGCTTGCCTTTGGCTGTGGCCCTGAGCGGCGGCGCCGACTCGACAGCGTTGCTGCATGCCTGTGCCCAACGCTGGCCGGGGCAGGTGAGGGCGGTGCACATTCACCATGGACTGCAAGCAGCGGCCGACGCATTTGAGGCCCATTGCCAAACCGTCTGCGACGCCTTGTCGGTGCCTTTGGTCGCTGTCCGTGTGCAAGCGCAACCCGAACCAGGTCAAAGCCCTGAAGACGCCGCACGAAATGCCCGCTACGCCGCACTGGCGCAAGCCGTTCGCACGCATTCGCAACTTGCTGGCGTGCACGATGTGGCGCTGGCGCAGCACGCCGACGACCAAGTGGAAACCTTGCTGCTCGCCTTGTCCCGTGGTGCCGGATTGCCGGGGCTGGCCAGCATGCCGGCGGCGTGGTCGCGGGGTGGTTTGCAATGGCACCGCCCTTTGCTGCGGGTGGCCGGGAAAGACCTGCTGCAGTGGCTGACCGCGCAAGACTTGGCTTGGATCGAAGACCCCACCAACCAAGATGGGCGCTACACCCGCAACCGCATTCGAGCCCAAGTCCTGCCCGCGCTGGAGGCCGCTTTCACGGGCTGGCGCGACACCTTTGCGCGCAGTGCCAGCCACTGCGCCGCCGCACAAGACGCGCTGACCGAGTTGGCCGAAATGGATTTGCAACAAACGGGGCTGCCGCCTCGCATCGTGGCCTTGCAAGCGCTCAGCCCAGCGCGGCGCGTGAACGTGCTGCGGCACTGGCTCAGCGTGCATCACCACACCCGCCCCAGCACGGCGCAAATGGACGCCCTGGTGCCCCAAATTTTGGCCTGTACCACCCGGGGTCATCGGCTGCACCTGAAGGTGGGCGCCGGTTTTGTGGTGCGCCAGGGCGATGCCCTGCACTGGACCGCACAGCCCTGAACCAGCCCCCCGGGGCGGCTGCCCCAGCCGTTACAATGCTTGGTTTTGCTGCAGCTAGAAAAAATATCCAATGGCATTGATCGTACATAAATACGGCGGCACCTCCATGGGGTCGACCGAGCGCATACGCAACGTGGCCAAACGTGTCGCCAAATGGGCGCGCGCAGGCCATCACATGGTGGTGGTCCCCAGTGCCATGAGCGGTGAAACCAACCGCTTACTGGGTCTGGCCAAAGAGCTGGCCCCCACTAAAACCGACTCGGCCTACCACCGCGAACTCGACGCTTTGGCCGCTACAGGCGAGCAGGCCTCATCGGCATTGTTGGCCATTGCCTTGCAAGCCGAAGGCATGCCTTCGGTCAGCTATGCCGGCTGGCAAGTGCCCATCAAAACCAATGACGCCTACACCAAGGCCCGCATCGAGTCGATTGACGATGCCCGCGTGCGCGCTGACTTGAACGCCGGCAAGGTCGTCATCGTTACCGGCTTTCAGGGTGTGGACGAGGCCGGCAACATCACCACCTTGGGCCGTGGCGGCTCGGACACTTCAGCCGTGGCTGTGGCCGCCGCCATGAAAGCCGACGAATGCCTGATCTACACCGATGTGGACGGTGTCTACACCACCGACCCCCGCGTGGTGCCCGAAGCCCGTCGCCTGCTGACGGTGAGCTTTGAAGAGATGCTGGAGATGGCCTCCATGGGCTCCAAAGTCTTGCAAATTCGTTCGGTGGAGTTTGCTGGCAAATACAAGGTGCCGATGCGGGTGCTGTCCAGCTTCACCCCATGGGACATCGACATTCACGAAGAAGCCAAATCAGGCACATTGATCACTTTTGAGGAAGACGAAAAAATGGAACA
>CANFYZ010000003.1 GCA_947451385.1 Comamonadaceae bacterium
CGGCTGCCCGCCGGGCATGCGGTTGTCAGAGGCGGACATCCAGCCCGACCTGGACCGGCGTCGCCCCGGCACCAGCAAGTTCGTGACCCAGCGCAACGAGCCCGATGCGGTGCAAATCATCTCTGGCGTCTATGAGGGCGTGACCACCGGCACGCCGATTTGCCTGCTGATTCAGAACACCGACCAGCGCAGCAAGGACTACGGCAATATTTTGCAGACCTTCCGCCCTGGTCACGCCGACTACACCTATTGGCGCAAATACGGGGTGCGCGATCCGCGCGGTGGCGGGCGTTCCTCGGCACGCCTGACCGCGCCGATGGTGGCGGCCGGTGCGGTGGCCAAGAAATGGCTGAAAGAACACCACGGCACCACCTTGGTCGGCTGCATGACGCAAATTGGCGATGTGCCGATTGGCTTTGAGTCTTGGGAGCATGTGCCGAACAACCCATTTTTCGCCCCGGTGGCCGACGTGGCCGCGCTGGAAGACTATATGAACGCCCTGCGCAAGTCGGGCGACTCCTGCGGTGCGCGCTTGCGCGTGGTGGCGCAGGGCGTGCCTGTGGGCTGGGGCCAGCCGCTGTTTGACAAGTTGGACGCAGACATCGCTTACGCCATGATGGGCATCAACGCCGTCAAGGGCGTGGAAATCGGCGCGGGCTTTGGCTGTGTGACGCAAAAAGGCAGCACCGCAGGCGACTCGCTCACCGTGCAAGGCTTTGAAGGCAACAACGCCGGCGGGGTGCTGGGCGGCATCAGCACCGGGCAGAACATCGAGGTGTCGATCGCGGTCAAACCCACCAGCTCGATCTTGATTCCGCGTCAGACCTTGAACACCGAGGGCGAGTCGGCCGAAGTCATCACCAAGGGGCGTCACGATCCTTGCGTCGGCATTCGCGCCACACCGATCGCCGAGGCCATGCTGGCTTTGGTGCTGATCGACCACGCTTTGCAGCACCGTGCCCAATGTGGCGATGTGCAGCATGCCCAACCCGCTATTCCCGCAGGGCGGGAATGAGCGCGAGCGGGCCCACTTCGCGCAAACAATTGCTGCCGTTCGCGGCGGTCTCGGCGAGTTACTTCGCGCACATCGGTTTCTTCAACCCCTACCTGCCGCTGTGGCTGAAAGAGATGGGTTTTGGCCTGCTGGTGATCAGCATGTTGACCTCGGTGCAGGCGGCCACACGCTTGTTTGCGCCCTATGCCTGGGGCTGGCTGAGTGACCACACCGGCGAGCGCGTCAAGCTGTTGCGTTACGGTGCCAGTGCGGCTTTGCTGTGTGCCTGCTTTTTGTTTTTGGACTTGACGCCCGTGTGGCTGGGCGTGGTGCTGTTGGTGATGTTCACCCACACCAGCGCCATGATGCCGATGAGCGAAGCCGCCATGGCGCACCTGGTGAGCCAAGGCGGCGCATTCGATGCCAAGCGCTACGGTCGGGTCCGCCTGTTTGGCTCGCTGGGTTTTTTAATCACCGTTTTTGTGGCCGGCGCCTGGTTTGAAGGCTTTGGCATGCGGCACTTTCCGGCCTGGACGGTGCTGAGCCTTTTCGCCGTGACGGTCAGCGCTTGGATGCTGCCCGACCTCAAAGAAGCTGTCCCTGCGCTGCACGAAAAAGTCTTGCTCTGGCCCGTGCTCCGGCAGCGCCCGGTGCAATGGTTTTTTGCCGCGGCGTTTTTTCATGTGCTCTCGCACATCGGCATTTATGTGTTTTTCTCTTTGTTTCTGGACTCGCTGGGCTACAGCAAACTCTTGATCGGTTTTTTCTGGGCCGTCTCGGTGGTGGTGGAGATCGTCTGGTTCTACACCCAGGCGCAATGGATGCCCAAGTTTCCTTTGACCGCTTGGCTGGTGGTGTGCTCTGCGGCCATGTTGCTGCGCATGGGCTTGACCGCGCAATGGGCGCACCTCTTATGGGTGCTGCTGTTGGCGCAAGCGCTGCATGCCTTGACTTTTGCCGCGCACCACACGGTGTGCATTGCCTTGCTGTCGCACCATTTCCCGGGCCGCTTGCGTGGCCGAGGTCAGGCCTTGTATACCGTCATCGCCTACGGTTTTCCGGGGGTGATTGGTGGTTTGTTGGGCGGCATGCTGAGTGACCATTTGGGCTTGGCCAGTGTTTACTGGGCCAGCTTGGGCACCAGTGCCCTTGCCGCCGCGGCGGCCTACAAGGTGTGGCGCCACCATCACCACGCACCCGTTCATTCTCCCCAAACACATCCTGCTTGAGTGGCCATGACCCAGCAATCTGCCATTGTTTGCCCTGATTTTTTGCCTACTGAATTGCGCCAAGCTTTGGCCGATGGTCGCCGCTGGCTCACGCCGAGCGACGACGGGCACATGGTTTGGCACGATTGGGGCGACCCAAAGCAACCGGCGGTGGTCTTGCTGCACGGCGGCAGTGGCAGCTGGTTGCACTGGGTGCACACCATCGCGCCGCTGCGCGATGCGGGCTGGCGTGTGCTGGTGCCTGACTTGCCAGGTTTTGGCGACTCGCACCTGCCAGCAGACTGCAGTGACACCCACCACCTGCCGCCGTATTTGCACCAAGGCTTGCACCACATCGCGCCGCAAGGCCCGGTGCGGGTGGTCGGGTTTTCGTTTGGCGGCATGACGGCGGCGCTGTGGCTCAAAGACCATCCGCAAGATGCGCAGCAATTGGTGTTGGTGGGGGCGCCGGGCATGGGCATCAAAGTGCCCGAGCGTGTGCCGCTCAAAGGTTGGCGGCATCTGCTGGAGCCGGCGCAGCGCGACGCGGTCCATCGGCACAACCTGTTGGCCTTGATGTTGAAATACCCTGAGTCGCTCGATGCTCTGGCGCTGGACCTGCACCGCGCCAACGTGGAGCGTGACCGCATGCCACGCCGCCGCCTGTCGGGCACGCCCATTGTGGCCGACACCTTGCCGCATTTGCGCATGCCTGTCAGCGCCATTTACGGCGAACACGACGCGCTGTATGCCGGGCGCATGGACGAAGTCCATGCCCTCATGGCCAGCCTCACCCCTGATTGGCGCGGCTGGCACACCGTGCCCGGTGCCGGGCATTGGGTGCAGTACGAAGCGGCCCCGGCGTTTGATGCGGTCTTGCATCGCATATTGGCCTGAACCCTGGCCGTGACATAGCCTGTCCTCATTCGCTTGTCCGCATGCCTGCCTTCACTTTGCTTTTTCAATCCGCTCGGTGGGGGGTGTGTGTGACCCTGTGCCTGAGTTTGATTGCCTGCGCCACGGGGGGTGTTCAATCGGCCGACTATGGCCGCGAAAATGTGCGCATCCGGACCGACCAGGTGCCCGATGCACAGCGCTGGAAAAGGGCCACCCAGCAACACGGCTTGGGCGAGGTGAGGCCCCTGGTTCCGAGCTTTGATGGACAGGGGCTGCTGATGGCCAGTTGGACACCAAGCACCCAGCCCGATGCGCCGACCTATGTGCTTGCACATGGCGGCGGTGGCATGGGCGGCATGTTGCTGGTGATGGCGGCGCAATTGCGCTTGCGCACCCAGGCCAATGTGTTGATTTTGGACAGTCTGTGGAGTCGGGGGCGTCAGAACAACGGCGGCGAAAGTTTGGCCATGGCGGGGCCGACGATCAGCTCTAACGTGCGCATGTTCGATCTGGTGGCGGCGGGGCGCTGGCTGGCGCAGCAAGGCGTTAACCCCCGCAGCACGTTTGTGATTGGCGAAAGCCAGGGCGGCTGGGGCGTGTTGCGTGCCTTCACAGACGAGCCCGTCATCCGCGCCTGGATGCAACCTTTTTACGCCAAAGGCGTGGCCCTGTACCCGGTCTGCGGCCGTGTCTTGGAAAACATTTACACCGTTCATCCTTTGGGGCCGTACCACAGCCCGGTGCTGTTGTTGACTTCGGGCTTGGACACCTTGACGCCGGTGAGCGAGTGCCCGCAGGTCACCACCCAATCGGCCAGCCAATGGCTGCATTGGGAAGATGTCACGCACGCCTTCAACATCGAAACGCATGGCTTGTTCGTGCCGCCCGTGGACGGTGTGTGCCAGTCCATGCGCAACAAAAGTGGTGTCCATCGGTTTTGTCACAACGCGCGCCGGACCGCGCAAATGATGGATGAAATTGTCAAATTCACCCTGCAATGAACACGTTTTTGAGCCTGCCCGCACAATAGAGCGCGCTGTGTCCACCTTTGCTTTTGAAGAAAGAAGCCATGACCACCACCCTGAAAATCGACTTCGTCTCTGACATTGCCTGCCCCTGGTGCGCCGTGGGTTTGGGCGCGCTGGAAGGTGCTTTGGCACGGTTGCAAGGCGAAGTGCAGGCCGAGCTGCACTTTCAACCCTTTGAGCTGAACCCGCACATGCCCGCCGGAGGCCAAGACTTGGTGGAGCACATCACGCAGAAATACGGCTCCACACCGGAGCAACAAGCGCAGATGCGGCAAAACATCAGTGCGCGCGGGGCTGAAGTGGGCTTCGCCTTTGCGCCCGGCGGTCGGGGCCGGGTCTACAACACCTTTGACGCGCACCGCTTGTTGCACTGGGCGCATGAGAGCGTCGGTGCAGGCCCGCAGCGTGCTTTGAAAAAAGCCTTGCTCGCCGCCTACCAAGGGCGCGCCGAACGGATTGAAGACCACGCCGTGTTGCTGGCCTGCGTGCAAGAAGCCGGGCTGGACACAGAGGCGGCGCAAAGCATTTTGCAAAGCGAACGCTACGCCGATGAGGTGCGCGCGCGTGAACAGTTTTATCTGCAAGCGGGCATCCACTCGGTGCCCGCGATCATCATCAACGACCGGCACCTGATTTCGGGCGGCCAGCCGACCGAGGTGTTTGAGCAGGCGCTGCGCCGCATTGCCGCCGACCAGGCCTGATTGAGTCTGCTGGCCGCCATGTCCGACCTGCCGCGTTTGTCGGTTTACTTTGACGGCAGCTGCCCTTTGTGCCGCCGCGAAATCGCGCTCTACCAGCGCAACCGCTTGGCGCACCAACTGGCCTGGGTGGATGTGAGCCAGGGGCCTGAGGTCTGCGATTTGGGCGAAGGCCTCAGCTGCACCCAGGCGATGGCGCGTTTCCATGTGCGCGATGCGCAAGGCCGCTTGTTCAGTGGTGCCGCAGGCTTCTCGCAGCTGTGGCGGGTGTTGCCGGGTTGGCGCTGGTTAGGTTGGCTGTCGGCTTGGCCGCCATTGTCTTGGGGCTTTGAAGGCCTGTACCGCGTGTTCTTGCCGCTGCGTCCGCATTTGCAAAAAGGGCTGCGCCGCTGGTCGGGTGAGGCGGCGTCTTGAAGCGGCCATTTCAAAACGCGGCCATTTGGCTGGCCGCTGGGGTCTTGGCTTGGGCCGTGCTGTTCACGCCCACCGTGCAGGCGCAGATCGGTGACAAGGTGGTTTTGCCCGGTTTCGCCATAGACCGCACCGAGGTCACCATCGGGCAGTTTGAGCGCTTTGCGCGCGCCACCGGTTTCATCTCACGCGCTGAAAAAGAAGGTGGCGGCTTTGAATATGGCGCAGGTTGGGAACGTCGCCCAGGTTGGTCTTGGCGTCAGCCGGACGGGGTGGCCGCCAGTGCCGACCTGCCTGCGGTGCATCTGGACTTTGCCGAGGCCCAGGCCTATTGCCAATGGGCCCAGGGCCGCTTGCCCAGCGCTGCAGAATGGCAGCAAGCGGGCTTTACCGAGTCCCGGTCATCGCCGCCCGCACCCTGGGTTAAGGGGCGCACTTACCCCTGGTCCACCGGTGACAGCCCGCAAGGGGCCAATACCAGCGAGCCCGATCCCTGGCCTCGCGCCGCACCTGCCGGGGCCACACGCCCCGGTGTCAATGGCTTGTTTGACATGGGCGCCAATGTCTGGGAATGGACCACAGATGCCCGAGGCCGCGAGCGCAGGACCGTGGGCGGCTCGTGGTGGTATGGCGCGTTCAACATGAAGGCCAATGTGCTGGCTTTCAAACCGGCTGATTTTTATGCGGTGTACATCGGTTTTCGATGTGTCTATGACCTGCCTTCCTCAGCCGCAACCCGATGAACAGCCTGCCTGACGTTTACCGCGCTGTGGTCTTCGGTGCCTCGGGTGCTTTGGGCGCGGCCTTTGTGCAGCATTTGCAGCGCGATCCGCGTTGCGGCCAGGTGGTGGCTGTCTCGCGCCAAAGCCAGCCAGGTTGGGACTTGCGGTCGGAAGAAAGCATCCAGACCTGTGCGCAGACGCTCAGCGCGCAGGGGCCGTTTCATTTGGTGATCGATGCCACCGGGGTGTTGACGATTGACGCGCGGGGCCCCGAAAAACGCTTGGACGAATTGGACGCCGATCATCTGCTGCTGGCTTTGCACCTCAATGCGGTGGGTCCGGCGCTGCTCTTGAAATATTTCACGCCGCTGTTGGCCACTGGCCAGCGCGTGGTCTGGGCCAAGTTGTCGGCCCGGGTCGGCAGCATCGAAGACAACCGCAAAGGCGGCTGGTACGGCTACCGTGCGGCCAAGGCGGCGCTGAACATGTTGCTGCAAACCAGCGCCATCGAACTGGCGCGGCGCAGGCCCTTGGCCGTGGTGGCGGCTTTGCAACCGGGCACGGTGCGCTCGGCCTTGAGCCAGCCTTTTGTCGGCGATGCGGCGTTGGACCCGGACGCGTCCGCGCAAAGCTTGCTGTCGGTGCTGGACGCTTTGCAACCTACGGGGCGGGCGCAGTTTGTCGACCACCAGGGACAGTCCATTCCCTGGTGAAGGGCGCCGCTCAGCCGCGTGGAAACAGGGCGCGCGCAATCCGCTGGCGCGGCACCGTGGGTTTGGGGCAGTGGCCTTGGGGCAGTTCAAACCAGCTGCGCACATCGGCCTCCACACCCACGCCGTGCATGAAATTGTAGATGGCTTTTTTCAAGCCTTGGCCCAACAGGTCGTGGTCAATGCCTTTGCCTAAAGGGGTGGGGTCGATGAAAGCCACATCGTTTTGCGCAAAGTCGCCCTCAGGCAAGGGCACCAGCGTCACGCCATAGTCGGCCGGTTTCAGACCCACGGGTGAATGCACGGTGCAAACAAAGCGATGGAAAAAGCCGCTGTGGATACAGCCGTTTTCAAACAACTGGCGCACGTATTCCAGCGCGTCCACCGTGTCTTGCACGGTTTGCGTCGGAAAGCCGTACATCAGGTAGGCATGCACCAGCACGCCTGCGTCGGCAAAGCCCTTGGTCACTTGCGCTACCTGCTCGACCGAGACGCCTTTTTGCATCAGCTTGAGCAAGCGGTCTGAAGCCACTTCGAGCCCGCCGGACATGGCGATGCAGCCGCTTTGCGCCAACAGCTCGCACAGCTCGGGGGTGAAGGTTTTCTCAAAACGGATATTGCCCCACCATGAAATCTGCACGCCCCGGCGCAGCAGTTCTTCGGCCAAGGCCTTCAGGGCTTTGGGCGGCGCGGCTTCGTCGACAAAATGGAAACCGGTTTGTCCTGTCTCGGCCACGATTTGCTCGATGCGGTCGACCAGGGTGCTGGCGCTGGCGGTCTC
Organism: Comamonadaceae bacterium; assembly: GCA_947451385.1. GTDB lineage: Bacteria > Pseudomonadota > Gammaproteobacteria > Burkholderiales > Burkholderiaceae_C > Limnohabitans_A. The sequence continues at coordinate 7,450 of CANFYZ010000003.1, forward strand.
GTAGCGGCTGATGTAGTCCAGGCTGACATCGCAAAAGCTGCATTTCTTCCAATAGCAGCCATGCGCCACGGTGAGTTTGTTCCAACGCCCGTCGCTCCACAAGCGGTTCATGGGGTTGAGCATGTCGAGCAGCGACAAATAGTTGTGCAGCGGCAGGCCGTCCCAGGTGGGCGTGCCCACGTCTTCAAAGGCGATCTCGGGTTCTTGCAGATTCACATACTGCACCTGCCCGGACGCATTCCTTATGAAAGTGCGCACCAGGCGCTGCGCGCTGCGCTGGCCTTGCAGGTGTTCAATCAGGTTGAGCAAGGGGCGCTCGCCACCGTCGAGCGTGACGAAGTCGACAAAGTCAAACACGCGCGGGTCTTTCAAGGCACGCAATTCGGTGTTGACAAAGCCGCCGCCCAGCGCGATGCGGATGTGCGGGTGCGTGCGGCGGATGCATTGCGCGATGCGAAAGGCCGAATACACCGAGCCCGGAAAAGGCACGGACAAGAGGACCAGTGTGGGTTGGTGCCGCTCGACGGCTTGCAAGGCCAAGCGCTCCAGCGTGGCATCAATGCAATGCGCCGGGCGGGCCAAGGCCTCGGCCAGCGGGTCAAAGCTGGGCTGGCTGGCGGCCAGGCGTTCGGCGTAGCGCACGAACTCAAAACCCTCGTCTATGCCATCGCGCAACACATCGGCCAAGTCGTTCAGGTACAGCGTGGCCAGGTGGCGTGCGCGGTCGTGTTGGCCGAGTGCGCCAAAAGCCCAGCCCAAGGGGTCGCCCGTGCCGTCGTCGTCGTAGGCATCGAGCGCGGCAAAGCGCGGCCCTTCGGGCAGAAAGCCGCGCCCCGCAATGCGGTGGCTCAAGGTGCTGTCCCGCCCTTGCAAAAAGGCGATCACCGGGTCAATGGTCTGTGCGTAAGTGGCAAAGTGGTCGAGGAAAAAATTCACCGAGGCCGAGCGCTCGGCTTCGGGCTGGGCATGCAGCGCCTCGCGCAGGGTCTGCAAACCCGCCCGGCTGAGCAAGGCCAGCACCAGGGCCAAAGCCAAATCTTCTTGCGCCGCTGCAATGCCCCGCGAACGCAAAAAACCCGTCAGGTAGGCGGTGGACGGGTAGGGCGTGTTCAGCTGCGTCATCGGTGGGATGAGGCTGAGCACCTTGACCGGGCGGTCGGCCGCAGGCAGCGGCAGGGCTTGGGAAGAGGGCACGGTGGGGTGACGAGAAGGCAGTGGCGGAGCTGTGATTATCCGCAACTGAGCAGGCGCAGGGACTTAATCGCCTTGCGAAAGCCATTTGTGCATGAAACTGGCCTGACCGGTCGACGGGTCCAAGCTGTAAGGCGCAAAGCCGAAGCGCTGGTAACTGGCCAAGGCGCTGCTGTTGCCGGTCAGAACTTCGAGTGTGAGTTTGCAGCAGCCCAGCGCCTGGGCATGCGCTTGCGCAGCGGCCAGCAAGGCCTGACCCACGCCTTGGCCGCGCTGTGTGGGCAACACCACGATGTCATGGATGTTCAGCAAGGGCTGTGCCTTGAAGGTGGAGTAACCGGCAAAGCAGTTGATCAGGCCCACGGGCTGGTCTTGGCCCTGCACATCCATCCAGGCGATGAAGCTGACCGCGCCGGGGTGCGCCGCCAAATCACTGCAGACACGGGCTTTGACTTCTTCACTCAACCCCTGTCCGCCGCCCATGGGGTCGCGCGCATAGGCATCGAGCAGCAGGACCAGCGCCTGCGCATCGCGCGTGTCGCGGTAGTTCACGCGCGCGATGCGCAGCGTCATGCCTTGTCGTACTCGCTCAGGGGCACGCAGCTGCAAAACAGGTTGCGGTCGCCATAGACGTTGTCCACCCGGCCCACTTGCGGCCAGTATTTGACGCTGCCGGGCAAGCGACCGGCCAGGGCGGCACCGACCTCGCGCGGGTAGGGGTGCGCCCAGTCAGCGCCCATCAGACTCGCCGCGGTGTGCGGTGCGTTTTTCAGGGGGTTGTTGTCTTGCGGCCAAGTGCCGTTTTCGATCAGGCGAATTTCGTCGCGGATGGCGATCATGGCGTCGATGAAGCGGTCCAACTCCTGCAGCGTTTCGCTCTCGGTGGGCTCGACCATCAGCGTGTTGGCCACGGGGAAGGACAGCGTGGGCGCGTGGAAGCCATAGTCCATCAAGCGCTTGGCCACGTCTTCGGCCATCACGCCGCTGGATTCCTTGAGGCCCCGCAAATCCAAAATGCATTCATGCGCCACGCGGCCGTTCTCGCTGGCGTACAGCGTAGGGTAATGGTCGGCCAGCCGTTGGCTGATGTAATTGGCAGCCAAGATGGCGGCTTCGGTGGCGTGCTTCAAGCCCTCGGCACCCATCATGCGGCAGTACATCCAGCTGATCGGCAGCACAGCCGCATTGCCCAAGGGGGCTGCACTCACAGCACCGACACCATTCACCGGTAAGCCGCCGGTGGCGTGCCCCGGCAAATAAGGCACCAGGTCTTCGACCACGCAGACCGGCCCGACACCGGGTCCGCCACCGCCGTGCGGGATGCAAAAGGTTTTGTGTAAATTCAGGTGGCTCACATCGCCGCCGAACTCGCCGGGGGCGGCCACGCCGACCAAAGCGTTCATGTTGGCACCGTCCACATAAACACGACCGCCGTGCTGGTGTACCAGTTCGCACAGCTGCTTGACCTGCGTTTCAAACACGCCATGCGTGCTGGGGTAGGTGATCATCACGGCGGCCAGGTTGGCGCTGTGCTGCTCGCACTTGGCCTGAAGGTCGGCCATGTCCACGTTGCCGTTCTCGTCGCACTGGGTCACCACGACTTGCAGGCCGACCATTTGTGCGCTGGCCGGATTGGTGCCGTGCGCGCTGGAGGGAATCAAGCAGATGTTGCGGTGCCCTTGGCCTTGCGCGCGGTGGTAAGCCTGGATCACCAAGAGGCCCGCGTATTCGCCTTGCGAACCCGCATTGGGCTGCAGGCTGATGCCTTTGTAGCCGGTGGCCTGGCAGAGCCACTCGCGCAGCTGCGCATCCAGCTCGGCATAGCCTTGCAATTGTTCGGCCGGGGCAAACGGGTGCGGCTGAGCGAACTCGGGCCAGGTGATGGGAATCATCTCGCTGGTGGCGTTCAGTTTCATGGTGCACGAGCCCAGCGGGATCATGCTGCGGTCCAGCGCCAGGTCTTTGTCCGACAGTTGGCGGATGTAGCGCAGCATGCCGGTCTCGGAGTGGTAGCTGTTGAACACCGGGTGCGTCAAGAACGCGCTGCTGCGGCGCAAGGAGGCCGGAATCAGCAGCGCGATGCCGTTTTCAAAGTCGTCCCAGGCGGGCAATTTTTGCCCGAGCGCAGCGAACAGCGACCACAGGGTGCTGATGTCTTCGCGCGTGGTGGTTTCGTCCAGGCTGATGCCGACAAAGCCTGCGCGGCCACCGCTGTAGCGTCGCAGGTTGAGCTGCTTGGCCACGGCCTGGGCGTGCAGCGCTTGCGCGTTGGCGGCACTGCCGCAGTCGATGGTCAGCGTGTCAAAAGCGGTGCCGTGCAAAAGTGACGCGCCCAGGTTTTTGAGACCCTGCGCCAAGATGGCGGTGTAGCTGGCCACGCGCTGGGCGATGCGCTTGAGGCCCTCAGGCCCGTGGTAGACCACGTACATGCTGGCCACCACCGCAGGCAGCACCTGGGCGGTGCAGATGTTGGAGGTCGCTTTTTCGCGGCGAATATGTTGCTCGCGGGTTTGCAGTGCCAGGCGGTAGGCGGGCTGGCCGTGTGCATCCACACTGACGCCCACCAGACGGCCGGGCATGGAGCGCTTGTACTCGTCACGGCAAGCCATGTAGGCCGCGTGAGGGCCGCCTGCGCCCATGGGCATGCCCAAACGCTGGGTGGTGCCGACGACGATGTCCGCGCCCATCTCGCCCGGCGTTTTGAGCAGCACCAGGGCCAGCAGGTCGGCGGCCAAAATGAACGCGGCTTGTTTGGTGTGGATGAGGTCCGCGCTGAGTTGCCAGTCGGCCAACCAGCCGCTGCTGCCCGGGTATTGGTTGAGCGCAGCAAAGTAATCGTCTTGCGCGATGGCCGACTGCCATTCGTCGCTGGAGCGCACGATCTTCACCTGGATGCCCAGTGGCGCAGCGCGGGTTTGGATGACTTCGATGGTTTGCGGATGGCACTCACCACTGACGATGAAAACGGAGCCCTTGGCCTTGACCGACCGCTTGGCCAAGGTCATGGCTTCGGCCGCGGCGGTGGCTTCGTCCAGCATGGAGGCGTTGGCGATCGCCATGCCGGTGAGGTCGGTCACCAGGGTCTGGAAGTTGACCAAGGCTTCCATGCGGCCTTGCGAGATCTCGGCCTGGTAAGGCGTGTAGGCGGTGTACCAGGCGGGATTTTCCAAGATGTTGCGCAAAATCACGCCCGGCGTGTGGGTGCCGTAGTAGCCCTGGCCGATGAAGCTTTTCAGCAATTTGTTTTTCTGCGCCAGGCTGCGCAACTCGTCCAGCGCCGCCGCTTCGGTGACGGGCGCTGGCAGTTGCATGGCCTGACTGCGCGCAATGCTGCGCGGCACGATGCCCTCGATCAAGGCCCGGCGCGATGCCTCGCCAATCACCGACAGCATGTGCTGCTCATCGGCCGGGCCGATGCCGATGTGGCGAGCGATGAATTCGGACGGGTTTTCCAGATCACCCAAAGGGCGGTGTGCAGACATCAGCATGTGCGTTCCAGATCAGTGCAATGAAAGTGGGGGGTGTCGCCAGGCACCTGGCGACGGGCGTTAACCGGCGGTGAATTGCGTGTAGCCGGTCTCGTCGAGCAGGGCATCGACTTCGGCCGGGGACGACAACTTGACCTTGAAGAACCAGCCTTGGCCCAAAGGGTCAGAGTTGGCCAGCGAAGGGTCGTCGCGCAGCGCTTCGTTGACTTCGGTGACTTCACCGCTCACAGGCATGTACACGTCGGCCGCGGCCTTGACCGACTCGACCACGCCAGCCACTTCTTTTTGCGCAAAGCTTTTGCCGACCTCAGGCAGGTCAACAAACACCACATCGCCCAGCGCATCTTGCGCATGGTGGGTGATGCCAACGACAGCGATGTCGCCTTGCACTTGGATCCATTCGTGGTCTTCGGTGTACTTGATGCTCATGTGTTTCTCCAAAAAATAACAGAGTGAATGACTTAATTGGGGTCAGATCCCGATTAAATCGGGCCCCGGTAATAGCGGGTGGGCACAAACGGCAGGGCGCTGACCTGCATGCGCACAGGTTTGCCGCGCACCATGGCGTTCACACGGGTTCCGACTGCGGCATATTCTGCCTGCACATAGGCCATGGCCACGGGTTGGTTGGCGCTCGGCCCGAGCAAGCCGCTGGTGACTTCCCCCACGGGCTGACCGGCCTCGCTGTGCAGGGCCACATGTTCACGCACAGGCACGCGCTCCAGCGCGATCAAACCGACCCGTTTGCGGGTCAGGGCCAGGTGGCCATCGAGCTGGCCGAGCACGGTCTCGGCGCCCAAGAATCCGCCCGCTCGAGCGCCGCCGCTGCGGCGCACTTTTTGAATGGCCCAGTTCAGACCCGCTTCGATGGGGGAGGTGGTGGTGTCAATGTCTTGGCCATAAAGGCACAGGCCGGATTCCAGGCGCAGCGAGTTGCGCGCGCCCAGGCCAATCGGCTGGACTTCGGGCTGGGCCAGCAGGGCGCGGGCAAAAGCCTCGGCGCTGTGGGCGGGCAGGGAAATTTCAAAACCGTCTTCGCCGGTGTAGCCGCTGCGGGTAATGTACAGATCGGCCCCTTCCCATTGCGCAGGCATGCCGGTCATGAACACCAGCTGCGCCACACTGGGCAGCAGGCGCGTCAAAGCGGTCACTGCTTGCGGGCCTTGCAGGGCGAGCAAGGCCCGGTCAAATTGCGGCTCGACCTGGCAGCGGCTGCCGATGTGCGCTTGGATATGGGCCAGATCGCCGTGTTTGCACGCGCCATTGACGATGACAAAAATATCGCCCCCGTTGGCTGCATCGCGGTTCACAAACATCAGATCGTCGATGATGCCGCCCGCCTCGTTCAGCAGCAGGCCATAGCGTTGCTTGTGCAGACCCAGACCCATCACGTCCACCGGCATCAGGCGCTCGAAGGCTGCTGCTGCGTCGGGCCCCACCAGGCGCAACTGCCCCATGTGGGAGACGTCGAACAGACCGGCGGCCTGACGGGTGTGGTGGTGTTCGGCCATCAGGCCTGCGGGGTATTGCACCGGCATGCTGTAGCCCGCAAAAGGCACCATGCGTGCGCCCAGTTCCAGGTGCAGTGCATTGAGCGGTGTGGTCAGCAGGGGGGCGGACGGTGGGGAAGCAGCGACGGTCAAAACAAACTCCAAGGGCAATGTGGTGCCATGGCGGTTGCCATGGCTTGCCCTCGCTGTCCGCTTTACCTGAGAGATTCGCCGGGTTTGCCAAGCCCTGGGGCCAGCGCACTGCGGGTTGCTCCTTCGGTGGATGCGGGTTCTGATGAACCCTCATCTCTCTCCAGTGAGGTCTCGGCCTGCGCGTGGGGCGCGCAAGTCGGTTGTCAGTCCTTTTGCCTGAGCGTTCAGCAGTGATTCACCACCTGCGCCTTCGGCGGCCTGCGTGAGTGGCTTGAATCACTCAGCGCAGGCACTCTCCTGACGGTTTTGATTATAGGCGGACTTATTTGAAGCCCATCACATGCGGCAGCCAATTGGACAGCGCGGGCACAAAAGTCAGCAGCACCAAGACCACGCCATGCGCGATCAAAAACGGCTTGAGCTCGCGCGTCAAATCCGACAGCGGAACCTTGGACACGTTGGAGGTGACAAACAACAAGCCGCCCACCGGCGGCGTGATCATGCCCAGCGTGAGGTTGAAGATCACCACCATGGCAAAGTGGATCGGGTCCACGCCGACCTTGGCCGCCACCGGGGCCAGGATGGGCACCAGCACCATCACGCCCGGCAAGGGTTCGATGAAGATGCCAAACAGCAGCAAGAACACGTTGATCACGATCAAAAAGGTCCAGGCGTTCAGGTGGATGCTGGTGATCCAGTTGGCCATGGTTTGCGGCACACCTTCGATCGTCAAAATCCAGGCGAACGAGGCCGACATGCCAATGATCAGCAGCACCGAGGCGGTGAGCAGCGCCGAGCGCGACAAGATGTCCGGCACGGCCTTCCATTCCAATGTGCGGTACACGTACTTGCCGCAAACCAGGGCATAAAACACCGCCACCACCGAGGCTTCGGTCGGCGTGAACCAGCCGGCGCGCATGCCGCCCAAAATCAACACCGGCAGCAAAATTGCGGGCAGGGCTTGCCAGGTGGTGCGCACGATTTCAGCGCCCGAGGGCATTTGCCCGTCACCTTTGTAGTTGCGCTGTTTAGAGATGTACCAGTTGACGATGCACATGGCCACCGCAATCAAAAGTCCAGGCAGCAGCCCGGCCACAAACAACGCGCCCACTGACACGTTGTCGTCGGCCAGGGCGTAGATGATCATGATGATCGAGGGCGGGATGATGGGCCCGACGATGGCGGTCGAGGCCGTCAAGGCGGCGGCATACGAGCGGTCGTAACCGGCCTTGTCCATCATCTTGATCATCATCGAGCCGGGGCCTGCCGCGTCGGCCAGGGCCGAGCCGGAGATGCCCGAGAAGAAAGTCAGCGCCACCACGTTGGTGTAACCCAGGCCGCCGCGTTTGTGGCCGACAAACTGACCGGCAAACTTCAGCAGCACTTCAGTCAGCGAGCCGCCGCTCATGAGTTCGGCCGCCAAAATAAAGAAGGGCACGGCCATCAGCGGAAAGCTGTCGACGCCGGTGAAAGTTTCTTTCAACAACACCAGCATGGGGAAGCTGCCTGAGACCAGCAAGGCCGTGAGGGTGGACAGACCCAGCGCAAACGCCACCGGCACCCCAATGGCCAGGTACACGCAGACCGACAACAACAAAATCACACTCGGGCTCATAGGGAGGCACTCGCGGTCGCGTCAAAGTGGGCATCGCTGGCGAACTCGCGGCGCAGCACATAGCTGCGCACGATCAGCAACCAATGGATCAGGGTCATGCCCATGCCAATCGGCAATGCGGCGTAGATCCAGGCCATGGAAATTTGGGTCGAGGGCGTGAGTTGGTATTGGGTGCGGTCCATGTACTCGATGCCGGTCCAGATGCAGAACACACAAAATGCGCTGACCAGCAACGCGATCAGCACGCGGATGGCCATGGCCATTTTGGCGGGCAGGGCGTCTTGCAGGTTGTCGATGGCAATGTGGCCGCCGTAACGCAGCACCGGCCCACAGCCGATGAAGGTGAGCCAGATCATCAAATGCCGGGCCACTTCTTCGGCCCACTCGATGGACTGGCTGGTGGTGTAGCGCAGGGTGACGTTGGCAAAAATGATCACCGACATCACCGCCAGCATGACGATCAACAACCAGCGGTTGAAGCGCATGAACTGCTTTTCAAATCGATCTAGAAACATACGGCACTCATTGTTCGGGGGCATGTGAAAAGGCCTGTGCCACCCGCTGAGTGGGCACAGGCCTGAGCGTGAAAAACAGGCTTATTTCACGTCTTGGATTTTGCGGATGTTGTCCGCGCCGAACTCTTTGGAGTAGGCCACATAAGCAGGCACCAAGGCGTCACGGAAGGCTTGGCCGTCCACCTTGCGCACCACGCTCATGCCGTCTTTTTCGAGTTGGGCAATGCCGTTGTTCTCGTCTTCATTGACTTTCTTGCGCTGGGCGACTTTGGCTTTTTGAGCCGCGTCCATGAAGACTTTTTTGTCGGCTTCGCTGAGCTTGTTCATCAGGCGCGGCGAGGTGATCAGCAAAGCAGGTGAGTACACGTGGCCGGTCAAGGACAGGTGTTTTTGCACTTGCGAGAATTTAGAAGCCAAGATCACCGGAATCGGGTTTTCTTGTCCGTCCACAGTGCCTTGCTGCAAAGCGCCAAAGACCTCAGGGAAGGCCATCGGTGTGGGCTGGATACCAAAGGTGCGGTAACCGTCCATGTGCACCTTGTTTTCCATGGTGCGCATTTTCAAGCCAGCCGCATCTGTCGGTTTGACGATGGGTTGCTTGCTGTTGGTCATGTGACGGAAACCGTTTTCGGTCCAGGCCAAGGCCACCAAGCCTTTGGCAGGGAACTTGGTCAGGATGTCTTGACCGATGGCACCGTCCATCACTTTGCGCGCGTGGTCGTAGTCACGGAACAGGAACGGGATGTCCACGATCTTCACTTCAGGCACGAAGTTGCCCACCGGGCCGGTGGAGGTGTTGACAATGTCCAGCGTGCCCAGTTGCACCGCTTCGATCATTTCGCGTTCACCGCCCAAGGCGCTGTTGGGGAACTGCTGGCACTTGTAGCGGCCTTGTGTGCCCTTCTCAATGTCGTCACAAAAAACGGTGGTGCCGACACCGTAGTGCGAGGTCAGGGTGGTGGCGTAACCGACCTTCACCACGGTTTGTGCCGAGGCACCCGTCACCAGGCCCGCGGCCATGCCCAAACCGATCAACAGAGGATTCAATTTCATGCGATGTGTCTCCAAAAAAGAGGAAGAAAAAGTGACCACCACCCGGGGGCGATTTGTCATACAAATTTGATTATCGGGGCTATCAAAGGCCCGGCTTGTACGGGTTTTCCACCAGCGAAAAAAGAGCCCGAAGGCGCTTCGGTGCTCACATGCCCGAGTAATTCGGGCCGCCGCCGCCTTCCGGCGTGACCCAGACGATGTTTTGTGTCGGGTCCTTGATGTCGCAGGTTTTGCAGTGCACGCAGTTTTGTGCGTTGATCTGCAGCCGGTCGGAGTTGTCTTCGTTTTTCACAAACTCGTACACCCCAGCCGGGCAGTAGCGCGACTCGGGGCCGGCGTACTTGGCCAGGTTGATGCTGACCGGCACCGAGGCGTCTTTCAGCGTCAGGTGCGCGGGCTGGTTTTCTTCGTGGTTGGTGTTGCTGATGAAGACGCTGGAGAGGCGGTCAAACGTCAGCTTGCCATCGGGTTTGGGGTACTCGATTTGCGCGCACTCGGCGGCGGGCTTGAGGTAGGTGTGGTCGGCCTTGTCGCGGCGCAGCGTCCATGGAATGTGGCCGCGCAGCACAAACTGCTCAAAGCCGTTCATCAGCGTGGCCACGGTCAGGCCCTTCTTGAACCAGCTCTTGAAGTTGCGAGATTTGTTCAGCTCGGTGTAGAGCCAGCTCTTTTCAAAGGCCTCGGGGTAGGCGCTCAGCTCGTCATGTTGGCGGCCTGCGACCACCGCGTCGTAAGCGGCTTCGGCCGCCAGCATGCCGGTCTTGATGGCCGCGTGGCTGCCTTTGATGCGGCTGACGTTCAAGTAACCGGCGTCACAGCCGACCAGCGCGCCGCCAGGGAACACGGTTTTGGGCAGGCTCATCAAGCCGCCGGCGGTGATGGCGCGCGCGCCATAGCCCAGGCGTTTGGCGTTGACTTCGCCCTGCTCGTTCTTGAAATACCAGCTGATGTTGGGGTGCGTCTTCCAGCGCTGGAACTCTTCAAACGGGCTGAGCCAGGGGTTGCTGTAGTCGAGGCCGACCACGTAACCGATGGCGATCTTGTTGTCTTCCATGTGGTACATGAAAGCGCCGCCATAGGTGTGGTTGTCCATGGGCCAGCCCGCGCTGTGCATGACAAAGCCGGGGGTGTGGCGCGAGGGGTCGATTTCCCAAACCTCTTTGATACCGATGCCATAGGTTTGCGGGTCGCGGCCTTCGTCCAAGTGGAATTTGGCGATCAACTGTTTGCCCAAATGCCCGCGCGCGCCTTCAGCGAACACGGTGTATTTCGCATGCAACGCCATGCCCAGCTGGAAGTTCTCGGTCGGCTCGCCGTCTTTGCCCACGCCCAGGTTGCCGGTGGCCACGCCTTTGACGCTGCCGTCTTCGTTGTAAAGCACCTCAGCGGCGGTGAAGCCTGGGAAAATTTCAACGCCCAAGTTCTCCGCCTGTTGCGCCAGCCAGCGCGTGAAGTTGGACAGGCTGATGATGTAGTTGCCGTGGTTCTGTGCACACTCAGGCAGCAGCACGTTCGGGGTGCGCAGGGCCGATGTTTCGCTCAAAAAGCTCCAGGCATCGTCGGTCACGGCTTGGTTCAGCGGCGCGCCCAGCTCTTTCCAGTTGGGCAGCAATTCGGTCAGCGCTTTCGGGTCCATGATTGCGCCGGACAAAATGTGCGCGCCGGGCTCGCCGCCTTTTTCCAAGACCACCACCGACACGTCTGTGCCTTTGGCTGCGGCCAGTTGCTTCAGCCGAATGGCCGTGGACAGCCCGCCAGGGCCACCACCCACCACGACCACGTCGTATTCCATGGATTCACGGGGGCCATAAGTGCTCAAAATTTCTGCAGGTGTCATGCGGTTCTCATCGTGCTGAAAAAAAGGGACCCAGGCAGTCCCAAGTGGGGGTGTCTGACCGGTGACTCATTTTATGCGGTGAAAACGGACAATCTCAGCCACAGCCTGTCACGGGGCCGTGCGCGCCGTGCCCCTTGTTTGACCGACCCCACGCTGCTTATGAAAATCGAGATCCCTGAACGCAAAAAATTGGTCCATGAAATGGTGATCCCGGTCCGTTGGGGCGACATGGACATCATGGGCCATGTCAACAACACGGTGTACTTCCGGTTCATGGAGTCGATCCGGATCGACTGGTTCGTCAAGCTGGGCTATGACCCAACGCCGAAGGGGCAGGGCCCGATCATCGTGAATGCGTTTTGCAATTTCTATAAGCAGATCGAGTACCCGTCGGATGTGCTGGCCAAGTTGTACGTCAGCGACCCGGGGCGCACCACCTTTGAAAGCTGGATCACGCTGGAGCGCACGGACGAGCCCGGCGTGATTTACTCGGCCGGCGGGGCCACCGCCATTTGGGTGGACTTTCCGTTGCAAAAAGCTGTGCCTTTGCCCGACGAGGTCCGCGCCATCGTCACCGTCGACTGACGTTGGTCTGGCTCAAGCAGCTTTGTTTTTCGGCACCCGACCCATCAGATAAAACTCGGGGTTGGGCATCATGCCGCTGAAACTGGCCATGCGGTTGGACAGGCCAAAGAAGGCAGTGATGGCGGCGATGTCCCAGGCATCTTCGTCGCTGAACCCCTGTGCCTGCAGCGCGGCAAAGTCAGCGTCTTCAATTTCATCGGACTGCAGGCAGACCTTCATGGCAAAGTCCAGCATGGCGCGCTGGCGCGGCGAAATGTCGGCTTTGCGGTAGTTGATGGCGACTTGGTCGGCCACCAAAGGCTTTTTCTCGTAAATACGCAAAATCGCACCGTGCGCCACCACGCAATACAGGCAGTTGTTGGCCGCGCTGGTGGCGGTGACGATCATTTCGCGATCGCCCTTGGTCAAGCCGCTGGTCCGACCCACCGACTCGGGCACCATCAAGGCATCGTGGTAGGCAAAAAAAGCGCGCCACTCGGCAGGCCGCCGCGCGAATGCCAAAAACACATTCGGCACAAACCCGGCTTTTTCCTGAACCTCCAAAATTTTGGTGCGAATGTCCTCGGGGACATCCTTCAGTTCAGGGACGGGGTAGCGCGGAGCGGTCATGGTCGGCCTCTTTGTGTTTATGCTGTGGGCATTTTCCACCAAAAGAAAGCTGACCATGAAACCCCAAGACTCTGCCTTGTTCAACGACCCCGCCTTCCAAAACGGCTTGGCCACCCGCACCCAGGTGTTGGGCGAGCCCTTTGTGGAGCGCGCGTTCAACAACGCCACCGAGTACAGCATGCCCATGCAAGAGTTCATCACCCGCAACGCCTGGGGCAATGTGTGGCAGCGTCCCGGCCTGGACCTGAAGACCCGCAGCCTGATCACCGTGGCCATGCTGACCGCCCAGGGCAAACAAACTGAATTGAAAGCCCACGCGCGCGGCGCCCTGAACAACGGTGCCACCCCCGAAGAGTTGCGTGAAGTCATGCTGCACGCCACGGTGTATTGCGGTTTCCCCACCGCCATCGACGCCTTCCGCTCGGTGTTGGAGGTGGTGGAAGCAGCCTCGGCGAAGTGATTTTTTAGAGGCGCCTCTGACTTGGGATGAAAAATGTCGTTATTTACATATTTATAGTTTTAATGATAATTTGAGCTAAACCCCCTCAGGCTGGCCCCGCGGTGTGGGGGTGTTATTTGTCCAGAATCCAAGGGTTTAGCCATGAGCAAAATTGAAGAGCTTCTCAAGCAGCAGCAAGAGATTGCGGCGGCGATTCAAGCCGAATATGCCAAGAGCCGTGAAGCCGCCGAGAAAGGCGAGGCCCTGGCGCAATACGCGTTGGGCATCATCTATTACAAAGGCCAAGGGGTGCCGCAAAACTTTGCCGAGGCGGGCCGTTGCTTTAAATTGGCCGCTGCCCAGGGCAACCTCGACGCACAAATTGACTTGGCTGGCATGTACGAGCAGGCCCAGGGGGTGGCCAAAGACGCCGCTGAGGCGGTGCGGCTGTACCAACTGGCGGTGGCCCAAGGCAGCGCGGTGGCACATGGCCGACTCGGGAGATTGTTTGAGTCGGGACAAGGGGTCAAACAAGATTATCAAGAGGCGATTCGTCTCTACAAATGGGCCGCCCAGCATGGCGACGCGGAGGCCCATTTCGCCATGGGCTGCGTGTATGAAAACCACCATGGAGTGGAGCAAGACAATGCCGAGGCCGTGCGCTGGTACAAATTGGCTGCCAACTTGGGCCATTCGGAAGCCTTGATCCGCATGGGGCGCCTGTTGGAGCAGGGCAAGGGTGTCAAACAAGACTATGCTGAAGCGATGCGCTGCTTCATGGTGCTGGCGTCCAAAGGTCATGCACCCGCACAAATTCAGGTGGGCACCTTGTACGACCAGGGCATGGGGGTGAAGCAAGATTACATCGAAGCCAAGAAATGGTTTTCCTTGGCGGCCGCACAAAACGAAGCCGCAGCGCAGACCAAGATGGGTTTGATCTATGCCAATGGCAAAGGCGTGCCGCAGAACTATGCCGAGGCCATCCGTTGGTACAAATTGGCTGCGGCGCAAGACAATGCGTCGGCCATGTCCAACTTGGGCTTTATGTTTGAGCACGGTTTAGGGGTTGAAATTGACGAGGCCCAGGCGCTGCAGTTTTTCAACAAGGCTGCCCGCAAAGGGGACCCGTACGCGATCAAAAATTGCGAAATCATCGAGGCCCGAATCGCCGCGCGGCAGCCGCCAAGCCCTTGAGCTTTGAGCGCTGCAACTTATCCCGCCATCAGTTTGTGCACCAAGTCCGCCGTGGTCGAGGCTTTGTATTTGCGCATCAGTTTGGCGCGGTAAATCTCCACCGTGCGGTGGCTGATGTCCAGGGTTTTGCCAATTTCTTTGCTGGTCAAACCGCCCATCAGGTGAGCAGCGACTTCGCGTTCACGGGCGGTGAGCTCGGCCTTGACGGGGCGCCTGGCGCTCAGGTCTTCAAAGGTCCAGATGCCCGCCTCGTGCGGCGCTTCGCGGTTCATGGCGCGGCCGGTCACATGGCACCAAAAGGTTTCGCCCTTAAAGCGGCCATCCACCCGCTTCATCACCCGGTCGTCGGCGTACACCCCTTTGGCGTTCAAAATGGGGGTGATGCGCTGGCCGGTGCGCTCGTATTCGTCAGCGCTGGGGTAGAGCATCTGAAAGGTCTGGCCGATCAGTTGCTGGCGCGTGGTGCCAAACATGTCGCAGACCCGCTCGTTGCAGTCCACCATGGTGCGGTTGCGTGACAACACCATGCCAATCGGAGCCAGTTCAAAAGCGAGTCGGTAGTCGATGGAACTCATAATTTGGGGGCGTCGGGTGGGGCCCAGTGCGGGTTTGCCCGTTACGAAATACTACGTAGCTGGTTACGTAGTATCGTTCAAGCTACGGATTCAATTTTTCAGGAGCAACCTGTGAACAAAATTTACCCTTCTGCGGCAGCGGCCTTGCAGGGCATTGTGGCCGACGGCCAACTGTTTGGCGTGGGCGGCTTTGGCCTGTGCGGCATCCCCGAGGCTTTGATCGCCGCTTTGCGCGATTCGGGCGTGAAAAACCTGACGGCGATTTCCAATAACGCCGGTGTCGACGGCTTTGGCTTGGGCCAGTTGCTGGAGACGCGGCAGATCAAAAAAATGATTTCGTCTTATGTGGGCGAGAACAAAGAGTTTGAGCGCCAATACCTCGCCGGTGAGCTGGAGTTGGAGTTCACGCCGCAGGGCACTTTGGCCGAGAAGCTGCGCGCAGGCGGCGCGGGCATTCCGGCTTTCTTCACCAAAACCGGTGTGGGCACCTTGGTGGCTGAGGGCAAAGAGTCGCGCGAATTTGACGGCGAGACCTACATCATGGAGCGCGCTTTGGTGCCGGATGTGTCCCTGGTCAAAGCTTGGCGGGCAGACACCTCGGGCAATTTGCAGTTTCGTTACACCGCGCGCAATTTCAACCCCGCGGTGGCCATGGCCGGCAAGATTTGCGTGGTCGAGGTGGAAGAGATTGTGGAAAAAGGCGAGATGCATCCCGACAGCGTGCACCTGCCCGGCATTTATGTGCACCGCATCGTGTTGAACGCGAGCCCCGAAAAACGCATTGAAAAACGCACGATCACTGAAAAGGCAGGAGTCTGATATGAGCTGGAGTCAAGACCAAATGGCCGCACGTGCGGCGCACGAACTGGAAGACGGTTTCTATGTGAATCTGGGCATCGGCATCCCGACCTTGGTGGCCAACTTTGTGCCCGCCGACAAAGAGGTGTGGTTGCAGTCTGAAAACGGCATGCTGGGCATTGGCCCGTTCCCGACCGAAGACGAGGTCGATGCCGACCTGATCAACGCCGGTAAGCAAACCGTGACCACCATCCAGGGCTCGTCCATTTTTGGCAGCGAGCAGTCGTTCGCCATGATCCGAGGCGGCAAGATCAATTTGTCGATTCTGGGTGCGATGCAGGTGAGCGAAAAGGGCGATCTGGCCAACTGGATGATCCCCGGCAAGATGGTCAAGGGCATGGGCGGCGCGATGGATTTGGTGGCCGGCGTGAAGCGCGTGATTGTGCTGATGGAACACGTGGCCAAGAAAAAAGACGGCACCGAAGACCTGAAGATTCTGCCCAGCTGCACCCTGCCTTTGACGGGTGTGGCCGTGGTGGACCGCATCATCACCGATTTGGCGGTGATGGACGTGACGCCTGAAGGCTTGAAAGTGGTGGAGCTGGCGCCCGGTGTGACGCCCGAGGCGATCCAAGCCAAAACCGGGGTGAAGCTGATTTTTTAAACCAGCTTGCCCTGGAACACCCCAACCGCTCGCTGAGCGGTTTTTTTTCGCCTTGAACCCGTTGAAGTGGGGCCGGGTTCATCCAAGACATTCGCTGGAACAGAAATCGATGTCTTAAAAATTTAACTGTTGAACCCTAAGCTGAGTTTCCTTCATCAAAATAATTCCTCGACAAAATGATGAATGGACCGCAAATTTATACATTTCTTAATAATTATTACAGTTGATAAATTAATAATAAATATATAATAAAAAATCAAAACTACTTCAACAACAGAGGCAAAGTGGTGAAGTTCAAAGAAAAAGACCAAGTGAATGGGGACAAACTGCGGCAACTGCGAGAAGAGCGTGGTTGGGATGTGGGGCAACTGTCCCGGCTCAGCAGCCTGTCAGTGGCCCAAGTGCAGGCCCTGGAGTCTGGTGAAACGCATTGTTTCTATTCAGCGCAAATCAAAAACAATGCGGCACGTAAAGTGGCCCGGATGTTGGGGGTCGCTGAGGAAGCGGTCCTCACGATGGAGGCACCTGAATCGGAACGGCCAGAACCGGCTGAAACGTTAAAGGCACCAGAAGCGATAAAAACGCCGCTGGCCGCGGAGCCTGCCCGACCTGCAGCGGCGGCTCGTCCAGGCGGACTGCATGCCAAAACCTATTTCGCTAACTGGGTGGGCTACATGGCCATGGCCCTGTCGCTGCTCGCAGCCGTGGTTTGGTGGGGTTTTCGGCCCTCACCGACCGCCACCCGACCTCCTGAAATCGCTGCGCCGGTCGTGACACATCCCATTGTTGTCGAGACTGAAATCCGGCCCGCGAACCTGTCACCAGCGGCCGACCCGATCTGTCCCTTTGACGCGGACATGGCTGTGTTCGAGGCCCGCCCCTCAACCCCTTCGGCCAGAACAGTGAGTTTGATGCTTTACAAGGCGGGCTGGGTGTGTGTGCAAGACAGCACGGGCAAAGTCTGGCAAGAAGAAATCAAACCTTGGGTGGGCCGAAACTTTTTGGGCGAAGCGCCGTGGAAACTATACAGCCCCGTATTTCCGCATGCCGATGTGTATTTTCAAGGCGAAAAAATAAAACTGTCCACCGCCACTTCACAGACCGTTGGGCTGCAAATTAAAGAGGCCAGTCGCTGAGGGAGGGAGTTTGAGCGGGCAGTTCAGAAGAGCGATCTTCTGGAGCGGGTGATGGGAATCGAACCCACGTTATTTGCTTGGGAAGCAAGAGTCCTACCATTGAACGACACCCGCTTGCCTGGCAATTATAAAGGTGATCAAGTGCGGTACAGATGCCTTCAGATGCCATCAGATGCCTTTAGGGGGCCTCATCGGTTCGTCACAATCACTGTGTATAGTCTCAGGCCATGAAACATTTCCCTCGTTGGCGTCCAGCTCTGTTCGGTGTCTTTTTACTGGCAGTGAATCACTTGGCGTGGGCGGCGCGTCCCATGAATACCGATGACGCAAACGTCGTCGATCCGCGTTCTTGTCAGGTCGAAAGTTGGGTCCGTTCGGCTGACAGCACGAATGAGCGTTGGGCGATTCCGGGGTGCAATTTTTTTGGTGATACCGAAGTTTCAGTGGGTACCAATTTTCTGTCGGCGCCAGGCCAAGGCACCCAGCAACTGGGGCTGGTTCAGGTCAAAAAACGTTGGCAACTGGTTGAGCCTGGTCAATGGGGTTTGTCAACCACCCTGGGCCGAGTGCAGTCCCCCCATGCTGACAAAGGTGCATCGCCCAACTTGGACACCTACGTGAACATCCCTGCAACATGGGCCACCGAGCAGGGACCGATCTTGCACCTGAACCTGGGGGCCTATCACCATCAGGCAGAGCGCGTGACGCAAACCACATGGGGTGTGGGGGGAGAAATTCCGCTGAATCGCCGCCTCTTTACCATCATGGAGTCGTATGGTGAGACCGGCAGTCGGAGCAAGTTTCAATTGGGTTTGCGTTTCTGGATCGTGCCGCAGGCGGTTCAGATTGACACCACGTACGGCCAAGACGTTCAGGGGGACAGCCATACGCGTTGGTTCTCAGTCGGCCTGCGTTTGCTGTCTCCCACCTTGTATTGACCTCGCCTGAAGTTCAAGTCTTCGGGGGGCTTTCAAAGACCAAGTGGGCTTCCAACCCTGGCTGGTTTGACGCATTCTGAAGCCAAAATTTGGCCCCCAGTAATTGGGCATAGCGTGTCACGATAGACAAACCAAAGCCCGCACCCTGTCGCCCGCCCTGGTTGGCCGTCCCCTGGCTGCCCCGCACCAGCAGGAGCTCACATTGATCGGGGGCCAGGCCGGGTCCATTGTCTGAAACAGTGACCTCAATTTGATCCGCCGTCACGCTCAGTTTGACCGTGACTTGCGCGGCGAGGCCTGTCTGCGGTTGGCCATAGCGCAAGGCGTTATCAATCAAGTTGTTCAAAATGCCTTCGATTAAGGTGGGGTTGCCCAAAATAGAAACGGGCTGTTCAACCCCTGCTGCGCCCAAGTCCACATTCAGCGCCCTGGCGCGTGCGCTGATCTGAACAATCGATGTGGTGATCAGCTCGTCCAGCCGCAACGGCTCGCGACGCAAACTCAAATCGGCTTCGTCCGCCAAGGCCAAGGCCAGCAACTGGTCCGCCAGATGGTTGGCGCGCATGGTGCTGTCTTTGATCAAAGCCAGCTGCTCTTTCCAAGCCTCGGGTTGGTCGCTTTGCAGTCCGTATTCAGCCAGGGCCCGAATGCCGGCCAGCGGGGTCCGCAGCTCATGGGCCACATTGCCTGAAAACTCGCGCTGCGCGTTCAAGCCATCCTGAATCCGGGCCAGCAGCGCGTTGATGGAGGTGTTGAGCTGATCCACATCGCGGGTATCGGACGCCACCCACATGGGCGTGAGGTCTGCTGCATCGCGCTGTTCCACCGCCATCTCCAATTCCACCAGGGGTTGAAGGGTGTGCGCAATGGCGCGGCGCAGCCAGGTCGCAATCCCGGCAAACAAGACCATTTGAGGCAGGATGGAGTAGATCAACAGCTGTTCCAGCAAACGGGTGCGGCTGCGGTTGGTTTGTGCGACCACGACTTTGAATGCGGCGGGCTTGGCTTGGTGCAACACCACGCTGCGCATGGGCCGACCTTGGAAATGGATGTCGCCAAATTCAATGTTCGACTTGGCCGTGTCGATGTTTGAAGGGCCATTCAAGCCGCCATGACCCGCCAGAAGCGTGCCGTTTTCGCGGTAAACCGCAAAGTACATGGACTCGCTTTGGTCAAACAGCAAGTTGCCAATTTCGCTGGAGGACAGATCGATGTCCAATTGCGGCGGCCACGCCTCGGTCAAACGCACATGGCCGGCCACGGCGTAGGCGTCATCCAACAGGGAGCGGTCAAAAGCTTTTTGCGCGAAGTAGTTGGCAATGCCCGCTGACAACAAGGTACCCATCAACCACACGATGGCCAACGGCACCAGTACATGGCGCAAGAGCTTATGCCGAAGCGAGGGCTTGTCGGACACCCATGGCAACTCTCCAGGCACGGTCATGCGTCTTCTTCCAGCAAATAGCCGATGCCCCGCAAGGTGCGAATGGTGGCACCGCTTTGATGGAGTTTTCGACGCAGTCGAGAGATGAAGGCCTCCAAAGCGTTGTCGCCCAAGGCGGTGTCGAAATCTGAAAGTTTGTCTGACAGGGTGCGTTTATGGACCGCCCGTCCGGGGGGCGTCATCAACTCCCAGAGTACTTCAAACTCACGCGCAGGCAACAGCAGAGGCTGATCGCCCAGACTGACACGGCGGTTTTTGCGGTCCAGGCACAGCTGCCCAACTTGGGTCACATCGGCCGCGCCTTGGCTGCGGCGCACCAAGGCGCGCAAGCGGGCCTCCACTTCGCCCAGGTCAAAAGGTTTGCCCAGGTAGTCGTCGGCACCGGCATCGAGTCCGGCTATGCGCTCTTCGGTTCGGTTGCGCGCAGTCAGCACCATCACCGGGGTGCGGTCGCCACGGGTGCGCGCTTCGCGCAACACAGACAGACCCGAGCCCATGGGCGCTTGGGGTTGGTTGGATTGAGGCAAGTTCAAATCCAGCAGCACCACGTCAAACGGTTGAACCCGCCAAAAGTGCGAGGCATCGGCCAAGTTCGACGCGGCATCCACGCGGTGGCCCGCGTCTGCCAAGCTTTTGAGCATGACGTGGCGCAGCACGTCATCGTCTTCAATCAACAAAATGCGCATACAAAGGTCGGGACCCTCCGTGAATGGTCAGGTTCAAGTCAGGGCAAATGAGTGATAAACCACACATGAGCATACGACAGTTCTCTCTTTACACGGCGTGGGGTGCCCTGTTTTTGGCCTTCGCCCCGGCCTTTGCACAGCCCCTGGGCTTGCCCGAAGTCTTAGAAGCCGCCCGCAACAACCTGGATGTGCGTTTGGCGCAGCAAGAGGTCTTGGCCACCCGCGCCGACATCTTGGCGGCCAATCACGCGCCCTTGCCGGTGTTGTCAGCCAAAGCCGCAGCGGGCGAGCAAATTGGCTTCAGCAACAACGCTTTGACGTCACAGCGCCGCATCGACAAATCCGTGGGTTTGGACTGGACCTGGGAGCGGGGCGACAAACGCGCTTTGCGCACCCAGGCAGCGAAAAGTCAGGCCGCGGCCGCGCAAGCTGAGGTGACCGAGGTTTTGGTGCTGCAGCAACTGGCCGCCAAAGACGCTTTCTTTGATTTGCTGGCCGCACAAGAGCGGGTGGCGCACGTACAGGCCATGGCGCAAAGCGCCAAACAATTGGCCGCCACGGCGCAAAAGCGACTGGTTGCCGGTGACTTGTCCGCGCAAGACGTGGCCCGCGTCGAAATCGAAGCCCAACGCGCGCAGGCCGATGCCCAAAACGCCCAGTTGGAACAGCAACGCGCCGCCCTGGCCCTGGCCCAAATCACCGGCCGCCAAATCCGCAGCGAGCCCGTCACGCAGTGGCGTGTGCAACCGCAGTGGCCCGCCAGCGCCATGCCGAACCTGGGCGCGGGCGAAGAGGCTTGGCTGGACGCCCGAGGCGATGTGCAGGCCGCCAAACAACGCGTGCTGGCCGCGCAAGCTTGGATGGAGAATGCGCAGGCCCTGAAAAAAATCGATCCGGTGCTCGGCTTGTCGCTGGACACCGCAGCCAACGCCAGCAACCGCCTGATGGAGTTGCGCTTGCAGTTTCCGCTGCAAACCGGGTATGCCTACGAGGGTGAAATGGGCCGCGCTATCGCCCAGCACGCGCAAGCCTTGGAGGCACTTGAGAAAGTGCGCTTGGCCGCGCAAGGCGAGTGGCTGGGCCTGCAACAAGACCTGGCCAACGCCGCCACCCGCTTGCAGGGCTATGAGACTTTGATCCTGCCGCGTGCGCGCAAAGTGGCCGAGCAAGCCGAGCTGGCTTACAGCAAAGGCGCGATTCCCTTGGTGGATTTGCTCGATGCACGCCGCACCCTGCGTGCCTCTTTGCTGGAAGCCTTGAGCGTGCAAACCGAATACGCCAAAGCGGCCACCGCTTGGCAACTGCGCAGCCGTCCCGCCACGGCTTTGGCCGCTACGAATTAACCCTGAATGCAAGAGTCCCCTGTGAAGAATTTCGCACTCCCATCTGCTCTTTCCGCCCTCATGCTGCTGGTTTTAGCGGCCTGCTCTGAGGCACCTGCCCCCAAGGCGGCCGAGCCTCAGCCCATCATGCAAGGCAAGCAATTGCGCTTTCCGCCAGGCAATGCGCAATTGGCCATGTTGAAAACCACGGTCGTCACGGCGGCGGAATCGATCACAGTCGATTTGCCGGCGCATTTGGTGTGGAATGAGGAGCGAACCCAGCGCATTTATGCGCCATTGGCAGGGCGAGTGAACCGTATCCTGGTCGATGTGGGCCAAACCGTGGCCCCGGGCGCGCCTTTGTTGAGTTTGTCCTCGCCAGAGTTTGGCTTGGCGCAAGCCGATGCGGCCAAAGCCTTGGCCGACTTGCAACTCAGCGACAAAGCCCTGCGTCGTCAGCGCGAGTTGTTCGAAGCGGGCATCGTGGCACGCAAAGATTTGGAGCAAATGGAAGCCGAAGCCCAACGCGCCAAAGCCGAGTCTGAGCGGGCCAACGCCAAAACGCGTTTGTATGGTGGTAGCCATACCGTGAACCAGCAACTGACCTTGACCAGCGAAATCCGTGGCATGGTGGTCGAGCGCAATGTCAATCCCGGTCAAGAAGTGCGGCCAGACCAGTCTGGCCCAGGCGTGCCGGCTTTGTTTGTGGTCTCGGACCCTGCACAGTTGTGGGTGCAAATTGACGCCCGTGAGCCCGACATCGTGAGCCTGCGACCCGGCGCGACTTTTGAATTGATCGTGCCCTCATTGCCCGGTAAAACCTTCCAAGGCAAAGTAGCGGCGGCCTCTGATTTCTTGGACCCCACCACCCGCACCATCAAGGTTCGAGGCGTGGTGGCCAATCCAGAGCGGCTGCTCAAGGCCGAGATGCTGGGCACGGCCCGTATCAGTCGCAAATGGGGTGAGGGCGTGATGGTCCCCGCAACGGCCGTCTTTTTGCGTGGCACCAGCCATTGGGTATTTGTGCAATCGTCACCGGGTACTTTTGAACCCAAAGAAGTCAAGCTGGGCTTCGAAGGCGCCAAAGAGTCCTTGGTGACCAGCGGCCTCAGCCCTCAGGATGTGGTGGTGAGCGAAAACGGATTGCTGTTGGCCCGGGAGTTCCGCATTGCCGAGGAAGCAGCCAAGGTCGCCGCCGCGCAAAATGCGGTCGCAGCCTCACCGACAGGTGCTCAATGAAGAAGCTGATTCACTATGCCCTGCACCAGCCACTCTTCATCGTGCTGGGCACAGTTTTATTTGCGATGGCGGGTATTTTTGCGTTCAAGAACCTGTCGGTTGAAGCCTTCCCAGATGTGACCGACACCCAGGTCACTGTGATTGCCTTGTACCCCGGCCGTGCCGCCGAAGAGGTGGAAAAGCAAGTCACCTTACCGATCGAGGTGGCCTTGTCGGGCTTGCCCAATTCGATTCGCCTGTTTTCACACACGCAATTTGGTTTGTCATTCACGGTCATCACCTATGACGACAAAGCCGAAGTGAATTTGGTGCGCCAACAAGTCAACGAGCGCTTGCGCAGCGTTGACTTGCCTGCCGGTGTGGAGGCGAATATTGCGCCCAATGCCACGCCCGTGGGCGAGGTGATGCGCTATCGGTTGAAAGGGGACGGCAAAACCACCTCAGAGTTACGGACCTTGGAAGACTGGGTGGTTGAGCGCGCATTGCGCCAAGTCCCAGGTGTGGCCGATGTGGTGGCGATGGGCGGCTTCATCAAACAATACGAAGTGCAGCCCGACCTGGACAAACTGCGTGCCTACAAGCTGAGTTTTCAGACGCTTCTGGACGCATTGGGTCGCGGGAATGCAAATGCTGGCGGCAGCTATGTGGCCCAGGGGACCCAGCAGTTTGCAATTCGCGGCATTGGTTTGCTGCGCTCGCCCGAAGACATTGGGCAAATTGTGGTTTCGTCGCGCAATGGCACGCCGATTTTGATTCGCGATATTGCCCAGGTCAATGTGGGCGCGGTGCCTCGTTTGGGGACGGTGGGGCAAGACTTGGACGACGACATCGTCACGGGCATTGTGGTGATGCGCAAAGGCGAAAACCCGAGCGTGGTCCTCAAAGGGGTGAAAGAAAAAATTGAAGATCTGAACAACCGCGCCTTGCCCAAGGGCGTGCAGGTCGTGCCTTTTTATGACCGAACCTGGTTGATGGGCAAGACCCTGACCACGGTCTTCAAGAATTTGGTTGAAGGCGCTTTGCTGGTGGCCTTGGTGCTGTATTTGTTCTTGTCCAATCTGCGGGCCAGTTTGGCCGTGGTGTTGATCATTCCGCTGGCTTTGCTGTCGACCTTTTTGGGCTTGAAGATCATGGGCGTGCCGGCCAACCTGCTCAGTTTGGGGGCCATGGACTTCGGCATCATTGTCGACGGGGCGGTGATCGTGATTGAAAACATCATGCACCGTTTGGCCGAAAACAAGGAAACCATGAGCGAGAGCGAACGGCGCGAGGTCATCATCAGCGCCACCAACGAAGTGGGGCGCCCCACCTTGTTTTCGATGCTGATCATCATTGCCGCGCACATTCCGATTTTTGCTTTGCAGCGGCATGAAGGCCGCATCTTCCAGCCCATGGCTTTGTCGGTCACCACCGCGTTGGTCGGTTCGTTGATTTTCTCGCTCACTTTGGTGCCGTTGCTGGCGTATTGGATGCTGCGGCGCAAACTGCCGCATGGCGACAACCGCTTGGTGGCGGGCGCCAAACAGTTCTACAAACCCATTTTGGAATGGGCGCTGACGCACCGCGCCAAAGTGGTGATGATTGCCTTGGTGTTGTTTGGTGGCGCGATGGTGGCCGCTTCGCGCTTGGGTTCTGAGTTTTTGCCCGAGCTGAATGAAGGCACGATTTGGGTGAATGTGCGTTTGCCCGCCAGTGTCTCCAATGCGGAGGCGACCCGGATTCTGAGCAATGTACGCCGCGCCTTGCTGAAAGTTCCTGAAGTGCGCACCACGGTCTCGAAAGCGGGGCAGCCCGAAGATGGCACCGATCCCAAAACCATCAGCATGGCCGAGATTTATGTCGACATCAAACCGCAAGAAGAGTGGCGCAAAGGGCTCACGCGAGAGCATTTGATTGAGGAGATGGACCGCGTGGTCTCGGTCTTGCCCGGCATGGAGCCGACATTTTCGCAGCCTATTCGGGACAACGTGTTGGAGTCGATTTCGCAGATTGACGGCCAGATTGTGATCAAGGTGGCTGGGGACGATTTGGTGGAATTGCGCCGCATCACCGAATCGGTGGAGCGGGAGATCAAACAAGTGCGCGGCGTTTACCGCGCGGAGATTGACCGCGCAGGCGAGTTACCTCAGTTGGTGATTGATATCGACCGCGAGCGTGCGGCTCGTTACGGTCTGAATGTGAGTGACATTCAAGATGTGATTGAGACGGCCCTGGCCGGCAAATCCACCACGCAAATTTGGGAAGGTGAGCGCAAGTTCTCGGTAGCGGTTCGGCTCCCAGAAGATCGCCGATCGATCGCCAATTTGTCGGGGATCTCGATCGCCACCCCTGACGGTGGCTACACCTCACTCGGCAGTGTGACCAATATCCGCGAGACCAGCGGTGCCATGAACATTGCCCGCGAAGCAGGTCGGCGCACCATGGCGATTGGCATTTTCATCAAAGACCGTGACATGGGCTCGGTGGTGAGCGACATGAAAGCGCGCGTGGCCAAGGGCGTGAAAATACCCACCGAATACGCTCTGACCTGGTCGGGCGAGTTTGAAAACCAAGAGCGCGCCATGCAGCGCCTGTCGGTGGTGGTGCCGATCTCTTTGCTGCTGATCTTTGTGCTGTTGTTTGATGCCTTTGGCTCCTTCAAAACGGCCAGTCTGATTCTGGTCAATGTCCCGCTGGCACTGATCGGCGGCTTTGTGGGCTTGTGGATTTTCTCCATTCCGCTGTCTGTGTCCGCGGCCATTGGTTTCATTGCCCTGAGCGGCCAAGCCGTGCTCAACGGCGTGGTGATGCTGACGGTGTTCCAGCAGTTGCAGTCGGCGGGCATGACGGTGGTCGATGCGGTGCGCGAAGGCTCCATGCAGCGTCTGCGCACGGTGCTGATGACGGCGATGTTGGCCGCTTTGGGCTTGCTGCCCATGGCGCTGTCGCATGACATTGGCTCAGAAACCCAACGCCCTTTGGCGATCGTGGTGATCTGCGGCTTGTTTACGGCCACGTTGCTCACTTTGGTGGCTTTACCGGCACTGTATGTGGCTTGGTTCGCGCCGAAAAAAGACAAAGTGGTTTGAGGTGGTGAAAAAAAAGGCCAGCCCCTGCAAAGAGGCTGGCCTTTTCACTGATTGAATCCCAATTTACTTGTGGATGTCGCCCATGCACAGGTATTTGATTTCCACATAGTCGTCCATGCCGTGGTGAGAGCCTTCACGGCCGAGGCCGGACTGCTTGACGCCGCCAAACGGCACATGCTCGGTCGCCAAGATGCCGACGTTGATGCCCACCATGCCGTATTCCAGCGCCTCGCTGACGCGGAAAATGCGGCCCACATCGCGGCTGTAGAAGTAGCTGGCCAAGCCGAACTCGGTGTTGTTGGCGGCATCGATGGCTTCTTGCTCCGCCTTGAATTTGAAGATCGGCGCAAACGGGCCAAAGGTTTCTTCTTTGGCACACAGCATGTCGGCGGTGGCATCGGCCACCACGGTGGGTTCAAAAAACTGGCCTGCGCCCAAGCTGGAGAGCCGCTTGCCGCCGACCAGCACGCGGCCGCCCTTGGCCACTGCGTCGTCCACATGGCGCTGCACCTTGACCAGGGCCGCTTCTTCGATCAATGGGCCTTGGTTCACGCCGTCTTCAAAGCCGTTGCCCACTTTGGCGGTTTGCACCTTGGCGGCGAACTTTTTCACAAACTCGTCGTACACGCCCTCTTGCACATACAAGCGGTTGGAGCACACGCAGGTCTGTCCGGCGTTGCGGTATTTGCTGGCAAACGCACCTTCCACTGCGCTGTCGATGTCGGCATCGTCA
The DNA here is from genome assembly GCA_947451385.1 of Comamonadaceae bacterium. Classification (GTDB taxonomy): domain Bacteria; phylum Pseudomonadota; class Gammaproteobacteria; order Burkholderiales; family Burkholderiaceae_C; genus Limnohabitans_A. The sequence goes on from CANFYZ010000003.1 coordinate 34,222, forward strand.
AACACAATGAACGGCGCATTACCGCCCAACTCCAGCGACATTTTTTTCACGGTGGGGGCAGATTGCGCCATCAAAATGCGGCCCACTTCGGTGGAGCCGGTGAAACTGATGTGCCGCACCACGTCGCTGGCGCACAGCACCTTGCCCACGGCAATGGATTGCTCGCTGTCGGCGGTGATCATGTTCAACACCCCGGCCGGAATGCCCGCGCGGATCGCCAACTCGGCCGCGGCCAGCGCGGTCAGCGGGGTCAACTCGGCCGGCTTGATGATCACCGGGCAACCGGCAGCCAAGGCCGGGGCCACTTTGCGGGTGATCATGGCCAACGGAAAGTTCCAGGGCGTGATGGCGGCGCACACGCCGATCGGTTGCTTGAGCACCAGCAGGCGGCGGGTGTTGTCAAACTGCGGCAGGGTCTCGCCGTTGACGCGTTTGGCTTCTTCGGCAAACCATTCGACAAAGCTGGCGCCGTAGGCGACTTCGCCTTTGGCTTCGGGCAGGGGCTTGCCTTGTTCGGCGGTCATGATGCGGCCCAAGTCGTCTTGGTTCGCCATCAGCAGGTCGTACCACTTGCGCATGATGATGCTGCGCTCTTTGGCGGTCTTGTTTTTCCAGGCCGGCCACGCGGCATTGGCGGCGGCAATCGCCTGCTCGGCCTCGGCCGGGCCCAGATTGGCCACCTGGGCCAGCACCGCGCCGGTGGCGGGGTCGGTCACGGCAAAGCGGCTGGTGCCTGTGACCCATTGGCCGTTAATCAAGGCATCGGTTTTCAGCAGGCTGGGGTCGTTCAGCAGGGCGAGGGGGGATGTTTTCATGTCCATGTTGTTCTCCAGTAAGGGTGAAACGCGTTGGGGGGGTGGCTGGGATTTGCCATGGGCGAAAGCTTAGCGCAGTCTGACAGCCCGAATTGTCGCCCAAGCGGTGGGGATGTGGGCGGGCTGCCCCTTGCATGCAAACTTATAATGGCCGGTTGCACTTCATTCCAGATTCCTCTGCGAAAAACACCATGAGCTCACCTGTCATTTCTGTTGCCGACATTCGCAAGACCTTTTTGGACTTTTTCGCGTCCAAAGGCCATACCGTGGTGGCCTCCAGCCCCCTGGTGCCGGGCAACGACCCCACGCTCATGTTCACCAACTCGGGCATGGTCCAGTTCAAGGACGTGTTTTTGGGCTCGGACAAGCGCAGCTATGTGCGCGCCGCCTCGGTACAGGCCTGCTTGCGCGCCGGTGGCAAGCACAACGACTTGGAAAACGTGGGTTACACCGCGCGCCACCACACCTTTTTTGAGATGCTGGGCAACTGGTCGTTTGGCGACTACTTCAAGCGCGAATCGCTCAAATGGGCTTGGGAATTGTTGACCGAGGTGTACAAGTTGCCAGCGGACCGCTTGCTGGCCACCGTGTACGAAGAAGACGACGAGGCCTACGACATCTGGACGAAAGAAATTGGCCTGCCCGCCGAGCGGGTGATCCGCATCGGTGACAACAAAGGCGGCCGCTACAAGTCAGACAACTTCTGGATGATGGCCGACACCGGCCCTTGTGGTCCGTGCTCTGAAATTTTTTATGACCATGGCCCGCACATTCCAGGCGGCCCGCCTGGCAGCCCCGAAGAAGACGGTGACCGCTTCATCGAAATCTGGAACAACGTGTTCATGCAGTTCAATATGCACGAAGACGGCTCGGTCACGCCACTGCCCGCACCGTGCGTGGACACCGGCATGGGCCTGGAGCGTTTGGCCGCCATCTTGCAGCATGTGCACAGCAACTACGAGATCGATATTTTTGATGCGCTGATCAAAGCCGCCGCGCGCGAAACCGGCTGCCAAGACCTGAGCCACAAGTCATTGCGCGTGATTGCCGACCACATCCGCGCCACCGCATTTTTGGTCAGCGACGGCGTGGTGCCGAGCAACGAAGGCCGCGGCTATGTGCAGCGCCGCATCGTGCGCCGTGCGATCCGCCACGGCTATTTGCTGGGCCAGAAAAAACCCTTCTTCCACAAGTTGGTGCCCGACTTGGTGCAACTCATGGGCGCGGCGTACCCAAACATGGCCGGCCAGGCCGAGCGCATTGCCGAGGTCTTGCGCGTCGAAGAAGAGCGCTTCTTTGAAACGCTGGAAACCGGCATGCAGATTTTGGACGCCGCCCTGTCCGGTGGCGTGAAGGTGTTGCCCGGTGAAGTGGCGTTCAAGTTGCACGACACCTATGGTTTTCCGCTCGATTTGTCGGCCGACGTGTGCCGCGAGCGCGGCCTGTCGGTGGACGAAGCCGGCTTTGCTGCGGCCATGGAAAAACAAAAAGCGCAGGCCCGCGCTGCAGGCAAGTTCAAGATGGACAAGGCGCTGGACTACAGCGGCGAGGGCAACGACTTTGTCGGTTACGACGATCTGACGGCCAACGCCAAAGTGCTGGCCTTGTATGCCGACGGCGCCGCCGTGACCGAGCTCCAAGCCGGTCAGTCCGGCGTGGTGGTGTTGGACACGACGCCGTTCTATGCCGAGTCGGGCGGCCAGGTGGGCGACCAAGGCACGATCCACAACGCGGGTGGTCAGTTCACTGTGGCCGACACGCTCAAAATCAAGGCCGATGTCTTTGGCCACCATGGCGAAGTCCAATCGGGCAGTCTGAAAGTGGGTGACGCGGTGCAAGCGCATGTCGACCTGGCGCTGCGCGCGGCCACGGTACGCAACCACTCGGCCACGCATTTGATGCACAAAGCCTTGCGCGAAGTGCTGGGCAGCCATGTGCAGCAAAAAGGCTCGTTGGTCAACGCCGATCGCACCCGCTTTGACTTTGCACACAATGCGCCCGTGACCGATGCACAGATTGCGCAGATCGAAGCGCTGGTGAACGCCGAAATTTTGGCCAACGCCGCTGCGCAAGCGCGGGTCATGGACATCGAGTCCGCACAAAAAACCGGCGCCATGATGCTGTTTGGCGAAAAGTACGGCGAGACCGTGCGCGTGCTCGACATCGGCTCCAGCCGTGAGCTGTGCGGCGGCACCCATGTGCAACGCACCGGCGATATCGGCCTGTTCAAAGTGGTGGGCGAGGGCGGTGTGGCCGCCGGTGTACGCCGCATCGAGGCCGTGACCGGCGTGAATGCATTGGCTTATTTGCAGTCGCTGGAGAGCACGGTGGCGCAAGCCGCTGCGACCCTCAAAGCCCCCACCGCTGAACTGAATCACCGCATTGGCCAGGTGCTGGACCAGGTGAAAGCTTTGGAAAAAGAAATGTCCGTGCTCAAGGGCAAACTGGCTTCATACCAGGGTGACGAACTGCTCAGCCAAGCCATCGACATCAACGGCGTCAAGCTGCTGGTGGCCAAGTTGGAGGGGGCCGACACCAAGACCCTGCGCGACACCATGGACAAGCTCAAAGACAAGATCAAAACCGCGGTCATTTTGTTGGCTGCAGCCGACGGCGACAAGGTGAGCATTGCCGCGGGCGTGACCGCCGACAGCGTGGGCAAAGTCAAAGCCGGTGAGTTGGCCAACTTTGTCGCCAGCCAAGTGGGCGGCAAAGGCGGCGGTAAGCCCGACATGGCCATGGCCGGTGGCACCAACCCTGCCGCACTGCCCGCCGCCCTGGCCAGCGTGCAAGCCTGGGTCACAGAGCGCGTGTGACCTCGTTCTGGAGCCCGTTTTTTTGGAGCTTGGGTTGGGGTCTGTGCGTCTGGGCTGCGCCCGCTCAGGCCCAGTTTGAAAAAACCCGTTGGCCTGCGCGCCAGCCGACACCGGTCATTGAATGGCAAGACCTGCAAGGCCAGCGCTGGAGCAGCGCCTCACTGAAGGGGCGGGCGGTGGTGTTGAACTTCTGGGCCACCTGGTGCGCGCCCTGCAAAGAAGAACTGCCCTCGCTGCAAACCCTGCACGAGATCAGCGGTGGCAACCCGGTCGTGCTGGGCATCAATGTGCGCGAACCCGCTTCGCGCGTCAGTCGGTACATGAAATCCACGGGTTTGGACTTTCCGGTGGTACTCGATGTGCAAGGCCAATGGGCGCAGCAATGGGGCGTGACGGTCTACCCCACCACGGTGCTGATCGGCGCCGATGGCAAAGCGCGCTGGCGCGTGCAGGGCGATGTGGACTGGAGCGGCAAAGAAGCCGAGGGTTGGCTCAAGTCCTTGACGGCGCCTTGAGCCGCACCGCTCCTTGAGTCGAATCACTCAGCGATAATCCCCCCTGGCCTGTGCGTCAGCACCTGGCCTAACCCCTGCCTTCGGGGCATTGGCATTCCACTCAGGTGACGAATGCCTTGTATGTGCCGACAGGATTTTTTATTTTCCGGAGTTCTTTTGATGATCCCCGTTCGCCGTTCTCTTTTAAAAGGGGGCGCCGCTGTGGGCGCCCTGATGGTTGCGCCCACCTGGTCGCATGCGCAAACTGCCGCTGCACCTGCAGAGCGTCGTTTCTCACCCCAAGTCGGCCCCTGGCGCACCTTTGAGGTGACCACCCGTGTTGAATTGGCCGACCCTGTGGGTGCCACGCGCATTTGGTTGCCCGTGCCCAGTTTGAACACCGATTGGCAGCGCTCACTCGAAAGCCGTTACAACAGCAACGGAAAGTCCCAAATGGGCAGCGACGGCGTGGAAGGCGCCCGCTTGCTGTTCACCGAGTTTGCCGACGGCGTCAAACCGTTTGTAGAAATCACCAGTCGCGTGCAAACGCGCAACCGCAGCACCGAGTGGAATGCCCCGGCCGTGCCCGCCTTTGCGCGTGAAGACGCTGCCACACTCAACCACTACACCCGCTCGACCAAACTGCTGCCCACCGGCGGCATTGTGCGCACCACGGCCCTGAAAGCCACGCAAGGCGCCAAGACCGATGTGCAAAAAGCCCGCGCGATTTATGAATGGGTGGTCGCCAATGCCTGGCGCGAACCCAAAGTGCGCGGCTGCGGCGAGGGCGACATCAAAACCATGCTCGAGACCGGCAATTTGGGCGGCAAGTGTGCCGACATCAACGCCTTGTTTGTTGGCCTGTGCCGTTCGGTGGGCGTGCCAGCCCGCGATGTGTACGGCCTGCGCCTGGCGCCTTCGGCGTTTGGCTACAAAGAGTTGTCGGGCAATCCGGCGGGCCTCAAAGGCGCGCAGCATTGCCGCGCCGAGGTGTATTTGCAAGCCCACGGCTGGGTTGCCATGGACCCTGCCGACGTGGCCAAGGTCATGCGTTTGGAAACCCCGGAGTGGATCAAAAAGACCGACCATCCTGTGGTCGCTCCCGTGAACCAACACCTGTTTGGCGGTTGGGAGGGCAACTGGGTGGCCTGGAACACCGCACACGATGTCCGCTTGCCCGGCGCCAAAGAGGGTGCATTGGGTTTCTTGATGTATCCGGTGGCGGAGACCAGCGAAGGGCGCATCGACTCCTACGCGCCCGACAGCTTCAAGTACACCATCACAGCGCGCGAAATCACCAGCTGATTTCAGGCGGTTGCTGGTTTGGACCCAAAGCCGAACAAGCGCATGGGTGTGTCCCACAACACGGCGCGCCGGTCTGCGGCGACTGGAAACCAGTCGTCCACCAGCGCCCGCAGGGGCCCGTAGTCCAAGCGGGCCGGGGCGCGTAAAAACGGCCAATCCGAGGCCCACACCAAGGCTTGCGGCGTGAAGGCTTGAATCAAGGCCTCGAAATAAGGCCGCGCATCGGCATAGGGGTGCGCTTGTTCCGAGAATTTGGCGCAGCCCGACAGTTTGACCACCGCCCGCCCGGTGCCCGCCCATTGCAGCAAGCTTTGAAAGCCCGCTTGGGCCAAACCGGCCGCCGCACGGGGTCGGCCGCCATGGTCAAACAACACCTGTGCGCCGCTGTCCAGCAACAGCGCGTTCAGGTCCACAAGTTGGTCGTCTTGCACTTGCACCTGCGCCCACAGGCCCAAGTCGCGCAGGCGTTGCAGCAAAGGGGCGGTGTCGGCGTAAAACGCGCTGCCCAGCAACGCCACATTGAAGGCCACGCCGACCACGCCCTGGGCTTGCAGGTCTTGCAATTCACCCAGGCTGGCGTCGTTTTGCACCACGGCAATGCCTTTGTAGCGGCCCTGACCCTGCGCCAAGGCATCGAGCAGGCAGCGGTTGTCCAAACCATAGCCCGAGTTCGGCCCCACGATCAGTGCATGGCGCACCTGGTGCGCGTCCAGGACCTGCGCCAATTGCGCAGCCGTGCCGGTTTCGGCCGGCACAGGGCGGTACCACGCATCGGCCGCGTAGGGAAAGCGCAGGGGGTCAAACACATGCACGTGGCAGTCGATGGCGGGTTCGCAGTTCAGAGGGGGCATGTCAGCGGGCAGGGGGAATGGAGGCGATAAGATCGGCTGATTGTTCGTTGAGAAGATTCTGACATGACCGACCGTTACGCCGTGATTGGCAACCCCATTGAGCAGAGCAAGTCGCCGCTCATCCACACCGCTTTTGCCCAAGTCACCGGGCAAGACCTGGCCTACACCAAGGTCCTCTCACCCTTAGGCGAGTTTGCGCAAACGGTCGATGCTTTTCGCGCCGCTGGCGGGCGCGGCATGAATGTGACGGCCCCTTTCAAACTCGATGCCTTTGCCTACGCCACCGACCTGGCCCCCAGCGCCCAATTGGCCGGTGCGGTCAATGCGATGAAGTTTGAAGGCGACAAAATCTTTGCCGAAAACTTTGACGGCGTGGGCCTGGTGCGCGACGTGGTGCACAACCTGGGCTGCCCGCTGCAAGGGCGCAGGGTTTTGCTCATGGGCGCAGGCGGCGCCACCCGGGGCGCGTTGTTGCCCATCTTGGCGCAGGGCCCGGCCGAGTTGGTCATCGTCAACCGCACGCTCAGCAAAGCACAAGAGCTGGCTGCCATCGCGCAAACACAAAACAGCGGCGGTGTGCCCGTGCGGGGTGTGGGCTATGGCGACCTGCAGGGCCAAGCTTTTGATGTGGTGTTCAACGCCACCTCGGCCAGTTTGACGGCGCAAGTGCCGCCGCTGTCCACCAGCGCCTTCGCGCCTGGCGCGCTGGCGTATGAGTTGGCCTACGGCAAGGGGCTGACACCGTTTCTCAAGCTGGCGCAGCAAGCGGGCGTGACGCGTTTGGCCGACGGCGTGGGCATGTTGGCCGAGCAAGCGGCCGAGGCGTTTTTGTGGTGGCGCGGCGTGCGCCCCGACACCCGCGCGGTGATCCACACCCTGACCGTGCCCTTGGTGTGAAGCGCGGGTGATCCGCTCCGCCCAGCACCATGCTCTTACCGCAGATCGACACCCAACGCTGCACCGGTTGCGGCTGGTGCGTGGCGGCCTGTCCACCGCATGTGCTGAGTTTGCAGCACCAAGACTGGCGCAAACATGCGGTGCTGCACCCCATCGGCGGTTGCACAGGCTGCAGCCTGTGTGAGCGCCGCTGCCCGTTTGGCGTGATCACGATGCAGCGCACGGACGTGGCACCACATCAGCCTGTTTAGGGGCGGCCCCCTCCGGCCATGAAGTGCGTTAAGGCCCTGTCCTGTCACTCCACACTGATTTTTTTACTCTGAATGATCTTGGCATACCTTTGTCTGTCTTGAGCAATCATTTGGGTCAACTCTTGCGGTGTGGTGGCATACGGGAGCCCACCCAAATTCACATAGCGTGACTTGACGGCTTCGTCGGACATGATGCTTCGGATGTCTGTAGAAATTTTGTCGACGATGCCCGTTGGGGTGCCAGCCGGTGCCAGGAGCCCCAGCCATGAAATGGCATTGAATCCCGGTAAGGCTTGCTCGTTCAGTGTCGGCACCTCGGGCAATGCACTGACTCGTTTGTTTCCGGTGATGGCCAAGGCGCGCAATTTGCCGGCTTTGATATGTCCCGATGCTTCCAAAACGGTCATGAACGAGAGTTGCACATGGCCGGCCAAAAGATCTGCAATGGCTGGGCCACCGCCTCGATAGGGCACATGCACAATGAAGGTGCCAGTTTGGTCTTTGAACATTTCTGCAGCCAAATGCGGTGCGCCGCCTGCACCAGAGCTGCTGTAACTGAACTGGCCGGGTTTGGATTTGGCTAAAGCAATGAATTCGGCAGCCGTTTTGGCGGCCACAGACGGATGCACCATGAGAGCCAAGGGCAATTCAGCCACCAAAGAAACAGGTGCGAAAGCTGTGTCTGCGTCATAGGGCATTTTGGGGTAAAGCGAAGGGTTGATCGCTTGGGTGCCGATATTGCCCAGCAGCAAGGTGTAGCCGTCGGGTTTGGCCTTGGCGACCCAGTCAGCCCCGATTTGACCCGCTGCACCCCCTTTGTTTTCAACAACCACATTCTGACCCCAGCGTTTACTCAACTGCTCAGCCAAAATGCGGCCGCCGGTATCGGTTCCCCCGCCTGGGGGGAATGGAATGACCAGCGTGACCGGTCGGGTGGGAAACGACTGGGCTGAAACAGCTGCTGCAAAGAAGCAGGCCATGAGCCCGCTTGTCATACGGCGAATATTTTTCAACATCATGTGATCCTTCAGGTGATTCATGCCACGTGAGGTCTCTCCATGGCGAGCCAGCGCATCAATATTCAATCGCTTTTCTGAGGACGGCCATGGTCACTCGGGCAATTGACACGAGTTTGCCATCTTCATGGGTGATTTTCACCTCCCACACCTGTGAGCTTTTGCCGATGTGGTGAGGTCGGGCTTCGCCATACACCCATCCGGCGCTAACGGCGCGCACATGGTTGGCATTGATCTCTTGGCCCACGCAATGAAATTGCGCAGGATCCACCACATAAGCTGCAGCCCAGGACGCCAGCGTTTCGGCCAAAGCTACCGACAAGCCACCGTGCAGCACACCTGCAGGTTGGCGGGTGCGCTGGTCGACAGGCATACGACCTTTCAGACAGTCATCGCCTATTTCCAGCAACTCAATGCCCAGGTGCCCGTTCGCGCAGTCCAGGCCTTTGCGATTGGCCTCTTCCAGTGGGAACGGGGTATGCCAAATCGATGGCTTCGGATTGCCACTCACGTTTTGGTGTAAGCGGCTGTTTTGGATTTAGCGGCCGCTGTGGACGACGGATCGATCAGGAAGCCAAACACTTGCATGTTGTGCGAGTGCCCTAACTGGTGCAAAGCAAATTGGGTTTGCATGGCCGAAGAACGACCCGCGGCATCTTGCGCCGCATTGACGGCTTCTTTGACGGTCTTCAAGGCCATCAGCGGTTGTTGGGCAATGCGCTTGGCGATCTCTAAAGTGAAGTCCGGCAATTTTTCGCGTTCCACCACGTGGTTGACCATGCCCAAACGATGGGCCTCTTGTGCCGTCCACCAGCCGGAGGTGAACAGCAATTCTTTGGCTTTGCGCACACCCAACTCATAGGGATGGTTGAAGAACTCTGCACCTGGCAAACCCATGTTGACGGTGTTGTCCAAAAACTGCGCGTCATCGGAGGCAATGATGATGTCGCAAGGCCAGATCAACATCAAGCCACCGGCAATGCACTTGCCTTGCACTTCGGCAATGGTGGGCTTGGCAAAATTGCGCCACCGCTCACTGAAGCCCAAATAAATTTCTTTCTCGCGCGAATAGTGACCTTCTGCACCAGCGCAACCAAAGCCACACCAGGTGCCCACCGCTTTGTAGGGGCTGTAGTCCACGCCGCGCGGGTCTTCATGCAAGTCATGGCCCGCCGAAAAGTCTTTGCCGGCCCCTGCCAAAATCACCACTTTGATGTTGTCGTCCTGCGCGGCGTGATCGAACGCGCTATTGAGTTCGTACAGAAGTTGGGTGTTTTGTGCGTTGCGAGCATCTGGGCGATTGAGCACGATTCTGGCCACATGGGCAGACGGCTCTTCATAGCGAATGGTGTCAAAAGTCGGCAATGGCTTGGTCATGAAAATGCTCCTGGGTAAAAGAGATGAGGGAGGGATACGGTCACAGCGAACCCGGGCTGGACGCGTGTTCAGCCGCAAGCTTGTATTCATCGCGCAGCTTGCGCTTGAACAATTTGCCTGTGGGTTCACGCGGCAACTCTGCAAGGAAGTCAATTTGCTTGGGTGTTTTGATTTTGGACAGTTGCGGTGCCATCCAGGCATACAAAGCTTGCGCCAGTTCGGGTCCCGCATCGGCCATGTTTTTGGGGGTCACCACAGCCACCACTTTTTCACCCATTTCTTTATCGGGCGCGCCGATCACGGCCACGTCCAACACCTGGGGGTGCATGATCAGCAAGTTTTCAATTTCTTGCGGGTAGATGTTCACGCCGCCCGAAATGATCATGTGACTTTTTCGGTCGGTGAGATAGAGATACCCTTGCGCGTCGATCCAGCCGACGTCGCCGACGGAGGCCCACCCTTGCGCGTTGTAGCACTCCTTGGTTTTTTCCGGCGCATTCAAATAACTGAAAGTCCGCGAGGTTTCAAAGAACACCTGGCCTTCCGTGCGTGGAGGTACTTCTTGGCCCTGCTCATCGCAAATATGCACAGTGCCGATGATCGAACGGCCTACGGAGCCGGGGTGTTGGAGCCAGTCTGCGCTGTCGATCATGGTGAAACCAATGCCTTCGCTGGCACCGTAGTATTCGAGGATGATCGGTCCCCACCAGTCGATCATGCCCTGCTTGATGCCCACCGGGCAGGGTGCTGCAGCATGGGTGGCGTTGCGGTGTGAGCTCAAGTCGTATTTCTGGCGCGTGGATTCTGGCAAGTCCAGCATGCGCACAAAATGGGTGGGTACCCACTGGCTGTCGGTGACGCGGTATTTTTCAATGTGCTGCAACGCCGCTTCGGCATCGAACTTTTCCATGACCACCACGGTGGCACCGATCCGCTGGAAAGCCATGGACCAGCGGATTGGCGCTGCATGGTACATGGGAGCCGGTGACAGGAAGACCGAGTCACGGGTGGCGCCAAAACCTTCGATCATGTCGCCAATCCAATGGCGTGCATCGATGGCGGGATCGACTGGCAAGCCCACATCCACCGCCTTGGGTTTGCCGGTGGTGCCTGAGGAGTACAAAAGATCTGAGCCTGCGCGCTCGTCCGCAATGGGGGTGCAGGGCATGGCCCTGAGCGCTGCGGCCAGGTCTTGCTCACCCTGTCCGCCAAAACGCAGTTGGGTGACATGCGGTGTCAGTGGGGCCAAATCGTTGAGCAGCGAATCGAATGCCTCGCTGCCGAAGATCAGCTTGGCTCCACTGTCTTCCAACATGTAGGCGATCTCTGGGGCGGTCAAGCGGTAGGGAATGGTGGTCATGAACAGGCCCGCACGCTGAGCCCCCCACGCCAGCACCAAATACAGGGGGTGATTGTCCAGACAGATGCCCACCTTGTCGCCGATCTGCAGGCCTTGCTGACGCAGCAGATGCGCCACCTGGTTGCTCAAGGTGTCGAGCTCACCAAAACTGATCACCTGACCGCTTGCGCCCATGATGATGGCGGGCTTGTCGGGGTTGTCGCGCGCGAACACGGACGGGTGAAATCCGTAGGCAGGCGCCGGGATCGTGGAAGGCGATGGAGTTTCGGCGTGGAGAGTCGACATGTCTGAACCAGCGTTGCGAATGACGGTCAGCATAAAACGCCGATCCCATACGCACATCGTCGGAACGGACGAGTGAGAAACCAAAAGGCTGAAAAAATTGATTTGGAGTACTTTTTGATGTCGTCCGTTGTGATGATGCGCAAATCCATGCAGCGCTTGAAAATTTGGCTTGTCACAAACCCCCAAGGATTTCCAATGGCGATTGATTTGCAAGCTTCATGGTCGGACGAGGACATCCAAGCGTGGCGCGAAACGGTCGTGCGCTTTGTTGAAGATGAAGTCGCACCTGCAGATGCGCTGGCGAGAAAAAATGGCCACTTGGATCCCGCATTTTGGCGTCGAGCGGGCGAGCTGGGCATGCTTTGCACCGACATTCCCGAATCCATGGGCGGCATAGGCGGGGATTTCCGGCACGAAGTCGTTCTGCAGGAAGAAATGGCCCGGCGCGGCCTGCTCAGCTTGAACACAGGGGTGCACAGCATTGCGGCGCATTACTTGATGAACCATGGCACGCCAGAGCAGCAAGCGCGATTCTTGCCGCGCATGGTCAGTGGTGAGCTGGTGGGCGCGATCGCCATGACCGAGCCTGGAGCGGGTTCTGATCTGCAGTCCATTCGCACCCGTGCGCGGCTGGACGGCGATGAATGGGTGTTGAATGGCAGCAAGACTTTCATCAGCAACGGCTTGCTGGCAGGCCTGATCATGGTGGTGGCCAAAACAGACCCCCATGCTGGAGCCAAGGGCATCTCCATCTTCATTGTGGAAACTGCCCAAACGCCGGGATTCAGGGTCGGTCGTTTGATCGACAAAATCGGTCTTCATGGTCAAGACACCACCGAGCTCTTCTTTGAAGACATGCGTCTGCCCCGCTCGGCATTGTTGGGCGGGCAAGAGGGTCGCGGCTTTGCGCAGCTCATGGGTGATTTGCCGTATGAAAGAACCATCATCGGCGTGATCTCGGTTGCCGCCATGGAGGGGGCTTTGGCCGCCACGGTGGCCTATGCCCGCGAACGACAGGTGTTCGGTCAGTCTTTGATGGAGTTTCAAAACACCAAATTCAAATTGGCCGAAATCGCCACCTTGGTCAAAGTGGGCCGCACCTTCATTGACCATTGCATCACGCAGGTGAACGACGGCACCTTGGATACCACCACCGCCTCCATGGCCAAGCTGTGGTGCTCGGAAACGCAAGCCCGCGTCATCGATGAGTGCCTGCAGTTGTTTGGCGGTTATGGCTACACCAACGACTACATGATCGGGCGCATGTACACCGACGCCCGCATCCAACGCATCTATGGTGGCTCCAACGAAATCATGAAAGAAGTCATCAGCCGCGCGCTGTGATTTTTGAACTGGCACTGACACAGGGGGTATTGCATGATGTCCGATCAATTCAAAGGCAAAGTGGCCGTGGTCACTGGGGGCGCCTCCGGCATTGGCCGCGCCACGGTGGAGCGCTTGGTGACCCAGGGCTGCCAGGTCATGGTGGGCGATCTCCATGAACCGGCTGGCCAAGCCTTGGTTGAGGCTTTGGGGCCAGATCATGTGGCCTTTCGGCGCTGCGATGTGGCCAATTTCGAAGATGTGCAAGCGCTGATGCAAGCAGCCGTGTCGGCCTTTGGTGGGCTGGATATTTTGGTGAACAACGCGGGCATGGGCTCAGAAATTTGTACCAGTGTGGACCTGTCTCCCGAGACCTGGCGCCGAGTCATCGCGGTGGACTTGGATTCTGTGTTCTTCGGCTGCAAAGCCGCCATCCCGTTCATGCGCCAACGCCATGGTGGCGCGGTGGTCAATATCGCTTCGATTTCAGGGCTGGGCGGGGACTACGGCTTCAATGCCTACAACGCAGCCAAGGGTGCGGTGGTCAACTACACACGCAGCTTGGCGATGGATCACGCTGTCGACCACATCCGTGTCAACGCGGTTTGCCCGGGATTGGTGGCGACGCGCCTGACGGCCTTCATGGAGAAAAAGGGCATTCTCCCGGAGTTAACCAAGACCATCCCCATGAAACGCATGGGCCGTGCCGAGGAGATCGCAAAGGTGGTGGTGTTCTTGGCTTCCGACGATGCCAGTTACATGACCGGCAGCATCGTGGTGGCTGATGGCGGGCAGACCGCGAGTACCGGGAACACCGACTTGGGTGCACTCATGGCCCGTGTGGGGCAGTGAGTCGCGGAGCGCCATTCACTTTAAAAGCCCCCACTGCCGGGCTTTGGCCACAGCTTGCATGCGGCTGTTCACATCCAACTTGGCATTGATGTTCCGCAAATGGGTGCGGATGGTGCTTTCCGACACATTCAATTCGGCCGACAGGGCTTGGTTGGAATAACCCTCGGCCAAGAACTTCAATATTTCAGATTCTTTCTGCGTCAACTGCGCCGCCTGCGGCGTGTCTAAGACCGCCGACGCCAAGCCGGAAGACGCCTGCGTGGCTGAAGCCTCCATGCGCAGCAGCTCGGTCAGGTAGTCCAAATCGGCTGTGTTGGCATGCTGGTTGCGCTCACGCAAGTGCAATTTTCGAACCAATTCCATCACCCGGGGTCCCTCATCCAGGACCCGGCTGGTCATGCCTTGTTCGGCAGTGAATTTCAAGGTGGCATGCAGCTGCGCAAGTGCTGCAGATTCTTGCTTGTTGCGCGACAGTGCAGCGGCGCGCAACAACTCCAAGGTCACGCCGCGCAAAGGCCAGCGAATGGCCCTTGCATCCGCCAATGTCGCATCGATGTCGCGCAAGGCCTGCTGGGCATCGCCACAATGCAAAGTCCAGCGCAGACTGGCTATGTGTGGGTCCAGCGCGCTGTGCGCCAAGCGGCGCAAGGGCCGGTCATGGGTCCAGACCCCGGGCAGATCGGCGCGCAACATCGACAACTTGGCGTCATCTCCTTGGCCTGCCAGCAACTGCGTGCGCGACCTTTCCAGCCATGCGCTGGCCATCAGCCTGGGCAGTTGCCGTGTGGCACCGATGTGCTCCAGCTCGGCCAAGTATTGAATCGCCTCGTCCAATTCACCCGCTGCTCGTGCCATGCGCGAAAGGCAGACCCAGGCCAAGATCAAATGATCGTGTGAGCCCACCGCCTGCGCCACCGGCACATAAGCACTGAGCAATCGTTTCGCTTGGGTCCATTGCCCGGCTTCGTAACACGCCACGCCGTACAACACACCCGCCCAGGCATTGCCGTTGGTGATGTCCATCGCGCCTGATTTCGAATGGTTGGCACCGACGGCAATGAGCAGCCTGGCCATCGCCTGTTTCAGGCGACCGTCTTGCATGTCTTGTTCGCTCTCGGCGGACTCAATGAACATGCGCATGAAAGCCGCATCGCCTTGTCGTTCACGGGCGGCATGCAGCAATCGATTGGCTGCTGCGCGGTTGCCGTCCTGGACAAAGAAAATGGCCATGGAGACGCTCAATACATTGTCAGCATAAGGCTCGCTGGTGGGTATTTGAGACAAGGCTTGCAAGCCAATGACACCCGCTTCGTGGGGCTTGTCCATCATGAACAGCCAAGAACATCGCAGTGCAGCGTAGTGAACCTGTGCGCCCCTGTCCCCGGCAGGCCAATAGGCTGAAAACTGTTGCGCCTGCTGCATGGATTGAACAGCCCCTTGGGTGAAGGTTGCAACCCACAAACTTGTGGTGAGTAAGACCGTGTGTTCTTGCAAAACATGCACAGGAAACGAACTGAACCAGCGGGCCAATAACTTGATGCGCCCATCCACGAGAAGTTGCATCGCATGGTTGGCCAACAGCCTGGCCGCATACGGAAAGTCGCCTCCCGCAATGATGTGGTCGATCGCGGGAACAATCTGCCCTTGACTTTCGTACCAACTGGCCGCGGCCAGGTGTAAACGCAAAAAATCTTCTGGCCGTTTGCGTTTCAGGCGTGATCGCAAAATATCGGCAAACAAGGGGTGATAGCGCCAGCGCTCAACATGGCCTGGCAATTCGGAAACAAACAGGTTGTTCTGGATCAAACGGTCCAGCAGATAGGCGGCATTGAGCTCTGGCACCAGGACTTGGCAGATCGCCGGGTCAAGTTGATGCAGCACCGACGTGGCGAGCAAAAATTCGTGTATTTCTTCCGGTTGATGGCTCAGCACCACTTCCGATAGATATTCCTCCACAGGTTTGAGCGTGGAAGAGATTTGATGAATCAAACCTTTGGATCCAAGGTATGTGTGACCCAATGCCATGCCAGCCAAAGCGACGGCAGCGGGCCAACCGAATGTTTTTTCATGGAGCAAAAGCAAGTTCGCTGCGGACAATTGCTCTGTGCCTATGGCGCTTTGTAGCAACTGTGCCGATTGGTCTTGAGAAAACTGAAGGTCGTTCTCATTGAATTCCACGACCTGTTCTTGGAGCTTTAATTTCGCCAAGCTCATAGGGGGTTTGCGTCGAGAACCGATCACCACGCGACTGCCCAACGGGAGTTGGCTCAACAGTTGCATGGTGATCTCAGGCAGTGGGCCGCCATCCACCGTCTCAAAGTCATCTAAAAATATGGCCAAAGGGCGGTTGACCGGAACGTTCAGGCCAAAGGCGGCGACAGGTTCGGTTTCACTGGTGCTGCTGAAAACTTCGCGTAAAAATCTGAACAAGCGTTGCGGATCATTGTCCTGCTTGTCCATTGACCACCAAGCGGTGGGCATGCCCTGCGCCGTAAAAGCTTCGCGCAGTTGTTGCATGGCACTTGTTTTGCCAAAGCCTGCGGGCGCAATGAACAAAATCAGCGGGGCTGTTTTCGCCAAGACAAGCTCAACTAAATTGTCACGACGGATGTTGCCGTGCAATGAGTTAGTGGAGCCTTTCACACGCATCTTGTCCCTTTTTCAAAGTTCATGGACCTCATTTTTTTCTCATGATCCCGCAATCAAGGACATTATCAATTCAAACTGAGGCGGGCCAGTGCACGATCGCGACCCGCCCGCTCAGTGAGATTGAACCCCACGCTGGCTCATGAAGGGACTTGAATCGCGTCGGTGCGAATGGCGCTGGCGCAGCCTCAAGCCGTGAAATGCGCCGCGTCCATGACGTGCAAGTCTTTGGCGATGCGTGGCGCAAAGTCCATCTGATCGAGTACGTCGCGCTGCAGGTCGATGCCGGGCGCGATTTCAAAGACTTCGATGCCCTCGGGCGTGAGCCTGAAACTCGCGCGCTCGGTCAGGTACAGCACTTCTTGCCCGCGCACTAGGCCTTGCGGGCCGGAGAAGGTGATCTGGTCTACGCGCTGCACCAGTTTTTTCACGCCGCCTTGCTGCAGCACGCGCATCTGTCCGTCACCGGTGAGCAGCTTCACGCCCTTGGCTGCGAGCGTGCCGCAGAACACCACTTTTTTCGCGTTCTGAGCGATGTCGATGAAGCCGCCAGGCCCCACCGTCACGCCGCCCAGGCGTGAGACGTTGACCGAGCCTTGCGCGTCAAATTCGCCAAAACCCAGAAAGGCGATGTCCAGACCGCCGCCGCCGTAAAAGTCGAACTGCGTGGCCGCGTCCAACATGGCGGTGGCGTTGCGGGCGTAGCCAAACAGCACGCCGTCCATCAGCGTGCCGCCATAGGTGCCGTGTTCAATGGTTTGGTAAATGCGGTGGTGTTCGTTGCGCGCGGCGATCAGTTTGGCGACCGCGTCGGGTACGCCCACGCCATAGTTGATGATGGGCCGTGCCTTGGCTGTGTTGAAAATCTCCACATAGGCGCGGCGTGCCACAGCCTGGCGTTCGCTGAAGGCTTCTTGTGATGCAGCCACCTCGCGTGCGTGGTCTTCGGCCTCGCTGTGTTGACGGGCCGCGCCAGTCAGCTCACCGCTGAAGGCTGGATCGAACGGGATGTCGTAACTGGTTTGCTGCGCGGCATCGACCACGATGGCATCGACCCAGGCCGCCGGAATGCGCACCTCGCGGGCCTTGAGCGCGCCTTCAGCCAGGCGCTCTTTGACCTGCACGATGACTTTGCCGCCGCTGTTCTTCGCGGCCAGGGCCAGCGATTGCGCGTCCAGGTTGGCGGCTTCGTGCTCGAAGCTGATGTTGCCGTCTTCGTCCGCAGCGCTGGCCCGCACGATGGCCACGTGGATGGGGAAGGGCTTGTAGCGCAGCCATTCGCGGCCATCGATGGTGATGACTTCGGCCAGGTCGTCTTTGGCGGCATCGTTCATGCGGCCACCGCCAAAGCGCGGGTCGCACACCGTGCCCAGGCCCACATGGCTGATGAGTCCGGGTCGCCCCGCGCCGATCTCGCGCATCAGCTGGCTGCTGACACCGCCGGGCAGGATGTAGGCCTCGATCTTGTTGGCCAACGCCAGTTGCTGCAAGGCGGGCGACCAGACCCAATGCCCGCCGATCACCCGCTGCACCATGCCTTCGTGGGCAAAACAGTTCACGCCTTTGGTTTTTTTATCGCCAATGCCCAGGGCGTGCATCAGCGTCAGTTGGCGCGGATGCTGGGTTTGAAGAAAGCGTGCTTGCACCGCCTCGAACAGGTGCGTGGCTTCCATCAGGCCGCCGCCGCCGCCCATCAGGCCCACGGTGTGGCCGTCTTGGATCAGTTGCGCCGCCTCGGCCGCCGTCATGAATTTGGATGGCATGCGCACCTCAGCGATTCACATCAAACAAAGCCGCAACTTTTTTCAAGGTGCTCTTGGCGATCACGCCACGGTGAATTTCGCTGGTGCCGTCATAGATGCGGTAAATGCGCGCATCTCGGTAATAGCGCTCGATCGACAATTCTTTGCAAAAACCCATACCGCCAAACACCTGCACCGCGCGGTCCACCACGCGGCCCAACATTTCAGCGGCATGCACTTTCACCATCGCGATCTGTTCGCGCGCGTCCAGGCCTTGGTCCAGCATCCAAGCGGCGTGGTAGACCATCCAGCGCGCGGCGTTGATCTCGATCACGCTGTCGGCGATCATTTGCTGCACCATCTGGAAGTCGCCGATTTTGGTGTTGAACTGTTTGCGCTCGTTGGCCCAGTTCACCATCATTTCGCAGACATGGCTGGCCTTGCCCACCGCGCGCGCGCCCACCTGGGCCAGACGCACCACATTCAGCGCGCCCATGGCCAGTTTGAAGCCCTGGCCGACTTCGCCGAGCAGGGCCGCGTCTTCGAGTTGCACATTGTCAAAGAACAGTTCCAGGTGCGGCGTGCCGCGCAGGCCCATCATTTTTTGGTCCTTGCCGAGGGTGAAACCGGCCAGCCCTTTGTCGACCATGAACATGCTGATTTCTTTCTCGCCCGTTTTGGCCGACACCAAAAAGAAATCGCTCCACTCGCCGTCGCTGATGAAATGCTTGCCGCCGTTCAGCACCCAGCCCTTGTCGTTCTTCACGGCGTGGGTTTTGATGCCGGCCGCGTCCGAGCCCGCACCGGGCTCGGTGATGGTGATGGCGCAGGTGCGCGTGCCTTCGACCGAGGGCTTGAGCCAACGGTCAATTTGTGCGCCCTTGCAGTGCAGCAGCGGCTCGTACACATTGCCAAAGGCGCGGCGGATGATGATGTCGCTGGTGTGGCCGAACTGTTCTTCGCACAGAATGCGGTCCAGGTTGGACAGGCCGCCGCCACCGAGTTCTGCCGGCATGTTCATGCCGTACAAACCCAGGGCCTTGGCTTTGGCGTGCAAGGCCTGGGCTTTGGCGTTGTCAAACACGCCGGTGTGTTCGATTTCGTCTTCCAGCGGTTGGCATTCTTCGGCGATGAAACGGCGCACCGTGTCGATCAGCATTCTTTGTTCGTCGTTCAGTGCAAAGTCCATGGTGTGCTCTCAGTCGGTAAAAGGTCGGCTGGCCGCCAGGCATTCGGCGGCCCATTCGGTGGGCGGGGTGTGGGCTTCACGCGCAAAATTCACCACCTCGACGCTGACCGGCAAGTCGGCAGGCAAGGCAGCAAACAGGCCGCGCACATCGATGCTGCCGTCACCCGGCAACAAGCGCTCGCAGCGCGCGGTGTGGATCATTTGCGCGGAGCTGAAATGCAAGCCCGCCTCGGCGTCGCAGATTTGCGCGTAATGCAAAAGCTGGCGGGGGATGGCGCGGATATCGTCCAGCGTGGTGGTGGAGCGGCCAAAGTGCAGCGCATCGACCAAGATGCCTGCATTGCTGGGCATGCCCGCGCCTTGCACGATGCGCAGCGCGGCTTGGGCGTCTTTCACTTCGGTCCAGGGCATGAACTCCAGGTCGGCCGTCATGCCATAGGGCTGCATCACCTCGCACAGGCGGGCGTAGTTGGCCGTCAGTCGTGCTTCATCGGGGTCATCGCCCGCAACCAAGATGGCCTTGGCTTGGAGCTGTGCGCCCACGTCATACAGCGCGTCCCAGGTGTGCGGGTCGAAGTCGGCGTTGATGCGGATGATTTCTAAATCGAAGACACCCACACCGGTGTCACGCTGTGCGGCCAGCGTCTCGCGCAGCGCTTGAGGCTGGTCCAGCAGATGTTGCTGCGGCGCGCCCGGCGCGTTGGGCCACAGCCGCAGGCCCACGAACGGGTAGCCCGTTTGCGCCGCGATGCGAAGCGTCTCGACCGGAGTGCAGCGGTGCGAGCTCAGGTAGGCGAGGGAATATAGGCGGGTCATTCTTGTCCTCCGCCGGGCCGCCCCAAGGAGGGCAAGGCCCCCTCGGGGGGCAGTGAGTACACGCAGTGACGAACGTGGGGGCTCATTTCACTTCAGAGGTGATACAGCGGTGGGCAGGGCGATGGTCGAGACCATGTTCGTGGTCAGGTAGGCCGGGCCGCCTTTGGGCGGCCAGATGCCTTGGGCCACGGCTTCGGCGCGGATCTGGCTGCGTGCGTTCAGGCTGTCGTAGGCCCAGATGTTGTTGAAACGCAGCGGACCGTCGAGTGCGACCATGGCCACCACGCAAGGCGAGAGCTTCTCGCGTGCGGGCACCGCCTCTGCCCACAAGTCGATGGTGGGCTGCACGCCCCCGGGTTGGATGCCATAGGTGCGGATTTCATACACCGGGCCGTGGATGCCGGACTCGCTGCTCGGGCGCAACGGTTTCATCCAGTCAAAACCTTGGTAACTGTGCTGCTCCAGGCTCTGAAAGATCGCACCACAGCCGAAGGGGTTGGCGTGTTTTTGTGTGCGATCGCGTTCGCTGCGCAGCGCCTCCAGCGTGGCAAAACCACGCAGCACGAGCATCTGGTTCAGCTGGCCGATGTCGGTGAACCAGCAGCCCAGCAACTCGCCTTGGGCATCCGGGTGGGTGCTGTAGGCCTGAATCTGGGTGGCCGCTTGCGCAGCGGTGCCGAAGGGCAGGGTCAGGGTGGCGAGTTCGTAATACATGGTGTTCTGCATTCCCAAAAAAGATCAGTTCAAAGGGCTGTGCGCGGGGTCGGCATCAGCCATGTGGTGTGCGGCAATAAATCCAAAGGTCATGGCCGGCCCCAGGGTGATGCCGCCCGCAGGGTAGTGCCCCCCCATCACGCTGTTCATGTCGTTGCCGCCCGCGTACAGGCCCGGTATGGCTTGGCCACGGGCATCCAACACCTGTGCGTGTTCGTTGGTGCGCAGGCCCGCAAAGGTGCCCAGGCTGCCCATGACGATCTTCACCGCGTAAAACGGGCCCCGCTCGATCGGGCCCATGCACGGGTTGGTCAGGCCCCGCGAGGCGGCGCGTATGGCGTCGCCCTGGATGCGGTTGTAGGCGGTCTCGCCCCGGCCAAAATCTTTGTCTTTGCCGTCCAGGGCCAGGCGGTTGTAGCGGGTCAAGGTGGCTTGCAGACCGGCGGCGTCGATGCCGCAGGCCGCCGCCAATTCGGCCAGCGTGTGGCCGCGTTTCAGGTAGCCCTTGGCGAGCCAAGGGGCGAGGGGCATGGGCGCGGGTTTCACGGCACCCAGACCGTAATAGCGGATGAAGTCGTGGTCACACAGCAACCAAGCTTCGGGCGTTTCGCCAGCAGGCGTGGCCGCCAGCAGGCCTTGCATCATGTCGTGGTAAGCGTTGGCCTCGTTGGTGAAGCGCAGGCCGTGGCGGTTCACCGCGATCAAGCCGGGCTTGGCGCGCTCGATCAAATGCGGAAAGTGCATCGGCTCCCCTGCAGGTGCACCGCCGTCTTTGCGCATCTTGCTGCGCGGCACCAGCGAGACCGGGGCCAGCGCCGCGGCCTGCAACAGATCGCGGGCCACTTGCCCGCCCACGCTCTCGCCCAGGCGCAGGCCGTCGCCGGTGTTGCCTCGGCTACCGGCCGACCAGTGTTCGTGGCCGGTGGGCGCATGCGGCAGCAACGCGCGTTTGCGCGCAGCATCGTGCGGAAAACCGCCACACGCCAGCAAGACGCCTTTGCGCGCATGCACCTGCACTGCGCCTTGGGGCGTGTGCAACTCAGCGCCCAGCACGCGTCCGTCCTCGCCGCCCTCGGCCTGGAGCAAGCGCTGGGCTGGGCTGCTGAGCCAGATCTCGCCGCCTTGGTCCCACAGCGACCGCGCCAGCCCTGCAACCAGTGCGTTGCCGTTGACCAGTTGCGTGCCGCGGTGGTGCCGCAGCAGATCGCGCCCGTGGCGCAGCAGTTTTTGGGTCACGTACCAGAACGAGGCGCGCTGGTGCAATGCGTTGAAAAAATGGCGCATCTCCGCGCCCGCAGCGATGCCCATGCCCCACAACGTGGTCTCGTGCAGCGGCGGCTTGAGGTCGTGCAAGCGCGCGCCCAAGCGGTGGCCGTCAAAGGGCGCAGCACACACCGAGCGACCGCCGCTGGCGGCATCGGGCGTGTGGCCGTGAAAGTCGGGAATGGCATTGCCGTCGATGAACTGCAACGCCGTGCGGCGGCGAAAGAATTCGACCATGCGCGGGCCGTGTTCCAAAAAAGCGCGGGCACGGGGTTCGTCAAAGCGTTCACCCAATTCGTGGCGCAGGTAGGACAGCGGTTGCGCGATGTCTTCGTGAAGGCCCGCCTCCACCGCCAGCGGATTGCGCGGCACCCACATCCAGCCGCCAGACCAGGCGGTGGTGCCGCCGTAGTGCGGGTCTTTTTCGGCGACGATGACTTTCAGGCCCAGGTGCGCGGCGGTGACCGCCGCCGACAAGCCGCCCGCGCCCGAGCCAATGACCAGCAGGTCGCAGTCGATGCATGCGGAAGAGGGCGAGGGCGGGGGCAAGGTCGAGGACGGGGACGGGGACGCGTGGGCCATGGCGGGCATAAAAAGAAGGCGAGCGTTCAGACCGCGTAAATCGGTTTGCGTTCGTTTGCGTCAGCGGCACTGCCGGTTTCGGCGGTGAGCTGAAAGAAGGGCGAAGCCCCGCTGGCCGCGGCCAGTTGCTGCGCGGTGTGCATCAACTCGGTGGCCAAGGCGTCCATTTTTTCAGGCGTGAAGCGCACCGTGGGGCCGGCAATCGTCAGCACCCCAAACGCGGGTTGCCCCGCAAAACGCACGGGCGCAGACATCGCACTCAGGCCAATGCTGTAGGTGTCGGTGGTCACGCTGTAGCCGCGGGCGCGGCTCGTTTGCACCGCCTCGAGCACAGCTTGCAGGCTGGTCGGGGCGGCGGGGCCAAAGTCTTCGGGCCGTCCCAGACCTTGTTTGGCCACGCGGGCCAGGGCCTCGTCGTCGCTCAAAGTAGACAGCAGAGCCCAGCCGGAAGACGAGCACGACAGCTGTGCGTCGCTGCCCATGTCGGGGTCATAGCGCAGGCCTTGCCGAGCGCCTTGGGCGCGGGCCACCCAGGTCAAACGCTCACCGTCAACCACCGACAGGCGGACCAGTTCGCCAGACACCTCGGCCAGCCGGTTCAGCAGGGGCTGGGCGATGTCCACAATGCCCGAGTTGCTGAGGTAGGACAGGCCCATGGCCACCAACTTGGTGGTGAGCAGGTAGTCGCCGTGGCCGCGGGCCTGACGCACATAGCCCAAGCGCACCAGGTCGTTCAGCAAGCGGTGCGTGCCGCTGCGGGGGATGTCGAGCCGGTCGGCAATGGCACCCAGCTCCAGGCCCTCGCCGTGTTGCGACAGCAGTTCGAGAATGCTCAGGGTTCGTTCGAGGACACCGCTCATGTGTGTTTCCCAGATGCCGAGAAGGTCGGACAGGTTTGACGCTGCCCCGACCGTGCCGCTTGCAGCCAGGCTTGCGTGGCCTGCAAGGTGCGCCAGCCGTCCAGGGCCGAGCAGATCGGTGTTTCGCGCCGCTCGGCCACCGCACGGAAGTGCCTGAGTTGTTGGACATACACGTCGATCTCGTGCAGGTTGCTTTGTTCGCGGGTCAATGCGTGGTGCCAATGGCGCTCGCCTGGGTAATGCCACAGCGCCAGATCGGGCAGCGACAGTGCGCCTTGCGTGCCCGATAAAAAGTGCGACTGCACGTTTTGGCGCGGGTACTGGCTTTGCTCGCCGGCACACAGGTCCCAGCACCAGGGTGACACGGCGGTGTCGGACACCGTCATCACCGCTTGCGTGCCGCAGGCAAATTCAAACAGGGCGCTGGCCGTGTCTTCGACTTCAAAACCCCTTACCGCGTTGGACTGGCTGCCTTGCACCGCGCGCACGTCGCCCAGCAGGTAGACCAGCATGTCGATGTCATGGATCAGGTTGATCAGCACCGGACCGCCTCCCACCTGGCGGCGCCAGGCCACATCGAAGTAGGCGTCGGGTTTGTAGAAATTGGCCATCACGTTGGCACTGACCACCTGGCCCAGCCTACCCTCCTCCACGATCTGGCGGGCCTTTTGCAAGATCGGGTTTTGGCGGCGGTGGTGGCCCACCAGCACTGGCACGCCGGTGTCTTTTTCCAGCTGGATCAGGCGTTCAGCAGCGGCCAGTGTGTCGGTCACCGGCTTTTCGATCAGCACGGCCAGGCCACTTGCCATGCAATCGGCCGCCACCGCCACATGCGTTGCGTTGGGCGTGGCGATCACTACGCCTTGGGGCCGGGTGGCCGCCAGCAGCGCGGCATGGTTTTCAAAGGTGGGGATGTGCCGTTCTGCGCACCACTGGCGACCCACATCGCCCGGCTCGGCCACGCCCACCAGAGCGAACTCGGGGGTTTTCAGGATGCGCTCGATGTGGGCCCGACCCATCACGCCAGCGCCAATCACGGCCAGAGGGAACTTGTGCATGGGTGTTTTTAGCTGTGCTGTGTTTGCGTCAATGGCGCGAGTATATTGATTTTTGGAAATAAATTCAAATATGGAATCTAATTCCGTTTTTATGTATCATCACGGCATGAACCCGACCCAGCCTTTGAACCTTGACGGCGCTTCGCGTGTCCATTTCATCGTGGGCGACCCGATTGCCCAGGTCAAATCCCCCACCGGCGTGAGCCAGGCTTTTCAAGACGCGGGGCTGAACGCGGTGTGCATTCCGGCGCATGTGGCGCCCGCCGATTTGGCGGCCTGGACCGCCGGCGTGTCGCGCTGCCAAAACGTGGACGGCATCATCGTCACCGTGCCGCACAAGTTCGCCTACTTTGATTTGTGCGCCACCACCTCGGAGCGGGGCGCGTTTTTGAAGTCCATCAACACATTGCGCCGCAACCCCGATGGCAGCTGGCACGGCGACATGTTCGACGGCCAGGCTTATGTCCAAGCCCTGGCCCTCAAAGGCTGTCATCTGGCCGACAAACAAGCCCTGTTGGTGGGAGCGGGCGGGGCCGGTTCGGCCA
Organism: Comamonadaceae bacterium; assembly: GCA_947451385.1. GTDB lineage: Bacteria > Pseudomonadota > Gammaproteobacteria > Burkholderiales > Burkholderiaceae_C > Limnohabitans_A. The sequence goes on from CANFYZ010000003.1 coordinate 59,279, forward strand.
TTGCCTATGCCTTGGTCACGGGCGGCGTGCGCGAGTTGGCGATCCACGACCCCGACACGCTGCGACGCGACAGCCTGGTGCAACGCCTGGCGGCCCTGGGCAGGTGCACGGTGCGCGTGGGCAGCAGCGACCCGACGGGCTTTGACATCGTCATCAACGCCACCCCGGTCGGCATGAAAGCGGGTGATCCGCATCCGATCGATGCAACCAAATTCACGCCGGCCATGTTCATTGGCTGTGTGATCACGGCCCCGGCGGTGCCGCCCATGGTGGCAGCCGCCCGCGCGGCCGGCTGCCACACCCTGACCGGGACCGAGATGTTTGCGCAGGTGAAAGACCTGATGGTCGCGTTTTTGAGGGGGGCATGACATGCAGGTGCTGAAGCAAGGCCTGGTGGGTCTCCAAGACGGCGCGGAATTTGATCTGGTGGTGGTTGGCGCGGGCGGCGCTGGCCTGTCGGCGGCGGTGTATGCCGCCATCGACGGGGCCAAGGTGCTGGTGGTGGAGCACACCGAATTCGTGGGAGGCACCACCGCCTGGTCGGCCGGGACCACCTGGGTACCGGGCACGCACCACAGCCGCATGGTCAACACCAGCGACACCTTGGCCAACGCCGCCACCTACCTGGACCACGCCGTGGGCACGCAAGCGCCGGCCGCTTTGCGCGAGGCGTTTTTGCAGCACGGGGCTGCTGCGGTGGCGAAGATCGAAGCCCACTCGTCCATGCAGTACCGCGCCTATCCCAAACACCCGGACTACATCAGCGATTTGCCTGGCTCTACCCTGTGTGGCCGGGCGCTGGAGCCGGTGCCTTTTGATGGGCGTTTGCTGGGCGACTTGTTTTCTCTGTTGCGCCCGCCCATCCCCGAATTCACCGTGCTCGGCGGCATGATGGTGGACCGCACCGACATCAACCATTTGCTGGCCATGACGCAGTCATGGGCCTCCTGCAAGCATGCGCTGCGCATTCTGTTGCGCCATCTGCGCGATCGCCTCAGCCATGCCCGCGGCACGCGCTTGGTGATGGGCAATGCCTTGGCCGGTCGCTTGCTGCATTCCTTGGCGTCACACGCAAAGGCCACCTTGGCGCTGAACACCTCGGTGGAAGACTTGGAGCGCGATGCCAGTGGCCGCGTGGTGGCGCTGCGTTTGCGCAGCGGCAGTGCGGTCTGCCGCGTGCTTGCGCGCCAAGGCGTGGTGTTGGCCAGTGGCGGTTTCAACCGCGATCTGGCACTGCGCAGCACGCGCCTGCCGGGTATTCCTGCGGAATGGTGCCCCGCTGCGCCCGGCCAAACGGGCGAGGCCCTGGCCCTGGCCCGGGGTCTGGGCGCGGTCGAGGGCCAGGGCGCGCAAAGTCCGGCGTTCTGGGCCCCGGTCTCGCTGCGTCGGCGCGCCGACGGCAGCACCGCCGTCTTTCCCCACTTTGTCATGGACCGCGCCAAGCCCGGCATGATCACCGTCAACCAGGCCGGTGCACGCTTTGTGAATGAAAGCACCTCCTACCATTTGTTTGCTTTGGGCATGCAGGCGGCGCAAGCGGTGCCGGCTTATTTGATCGCCGATGCCCAGGCCCTGCGCCGCTACGGCATGGGCATGGTGCGCCCGGGTGGCAAAGGTTTGGCCCCGTTTTTGGCCGACGGCTATTTGACCGAAGCCCCGAGCTTGGTCGCCTTGGCCCAACAACTCGGCATCTCTGCCGAAGGCTTGACCGCATCGGTGGCGAACAACAATGCCTTTGCGGAGACCGGCTTGGACACGCAGTTCCAGCGCGGCGTCACCGCGTACCAGCACAACATTGGCGATGCCACCGCCGGTGGCCCGAACCCGAATTGGGGTGCCATGACCGAAGCCCCTTTCTATGCCGTCAAGCTCTACCCCGGCGACATCGGTGCCGCGCAAGGGCTGCAGACCAATGCACAGGCCCAGGTGTTGAACGCGCAAGGCCACGTGATTCCAGGCTTGTACGCGGTGGGCAACGACATGAACTCGATCATGGGCGGGGTGTACCCGGCCCCGGGCATCACCATTGGCCCCGGTTTGGTGTTTGCCTACTTGGCCACGCAACATGCTTTGGGGCAAGGCCCGAGTCCCCTCGGGTCAAACCCTGAAAACGTTCAATGATCGAACATATTTGCGCGATAAACGAACGCATGAGTCCTGATTTTTATCAACATTTTTCTGGATCGCACTACATTCAAGCCTGTTTTGCTGCGCGAAAACCAATTACCCACCCTGGGCCGAAGAACGGCCCATTCCACCCTTGAGGAGACCTCTGTGAAAGCTACCCTGAAAACCCTGGCTGTCTGCGCTGCTTTGGCAGTGTCCGGCTTGACGCAAGCCCAAGACATCAAAATCGCCAACATTGTTGAATTGTCTGGCCCCGGCACCACCGCGGGCACCTTGTTTAAAAACGGTGTCGAAATGGCCATCAAGGAAATCAACGCCTCGGGCGGGATCTTGGGCAAGAAAATCAGCTACACCACCGAAGACACACAAACCAACCCCGGTGTGGCCAAGGGCTTGACTCAAAAAGCGGTGGACAACGACGTGTTCGCCATTTTTGGCCCCGTGTACTCCGGCTCCATCATGGTTTCCATGGCTGAATCCAAGCGCGGCGAAACGCCTAACTTCACCGGCGGTGAAGCCGCTGCCATCACCGCCCAGGGCAATCCTTATGTGTTCCGCACCGCCTTCGGTCAGAGCATTTCTTTCCCTAAGCTGGCCAAGTTCATCAACTCCAAGGCCAAGACTTTGGCCATCGTCTATGTGAACAACGACTTCGGTAAAGGCGGTCGTGACACCTTGACCAAATTGCTCGAAGGCACTTCGACCAAAGTTGTGGCTGACATTTCTACCGATGCCGGTCAGGTCGACTTCTCGGCGGCTGTGCTCAAAGCCAAGCAAACCGATGCCGACGCCATCTTTGTCTACACCAACGAAGAAGAGTCTGCGCGTGCATTGCGTGAGTTCCGCAAGCAGGGCGTGAAGAAAATGCTGATCGGCGAAACCACGTTGACCGGCCAAAAAGTGATCGAGTTGGCAGGTGAATCCGCCAACGGCGCCTTGGCCCACGTGGGCTTGACTGTGGACGCCCCTCAGTTCAAGGCCTTTGGTGACAAGTACAAGGCCGAATACAAGTCCGAGTCGGATCACAACGGCATCAAGGGCTATACCGGCATGTACGTTCTGAAAGCCGCGATTGAAAAGGTCGGCAAACTGGACCGCAAGGCCGTGGCGGCCGCGATCCGCGGTGGTTGCTTCAACACCAAGCAAACCCCCGGCATCTTGATGGACGTGTGCTTTGATGACAAAGGCGACTTGGACCGCGAAAGCTTCTTGGTGGAAGTGAAAAACGGCCACCCTGTGATCAACGCCACCTTGCCAGCGTTGAACGCACGGAAGTAAGTTTTGCGTTCAAACGGGGCGGACTCCATTGGGGTCCGCCTTTTTTTAGGCCAAGCAGGTTGAACAGCCTGCGCAAGCAGGCCGCACCCCTGCTTGCACATCCTGTACTCGGAGCTCACCCATGACCGACTTTCTTCAACTCTTTTTCAGTGGCCTGGCCACGGGCAGCATTTATGCCCTGGTCGCCCTGGGGTTCACGTTGCTGTGGCAGGCCTCGGGCACCATCAATTTCGCGCAGGGCGAATTTGTCATGCTGCCGGCCTTCATGATGGTGATGCTGCTGGGCTCAGGCCTGTCGCTGTATTTTGCTTTTGCTTTGACGATTGTTTTGTCGGTGGTGATTTTGGGCTGGTTGTTCAAGCGCGGCCTGGTGGACCCCTTGTTCAAGTTCGGCATGATGCCGATCGTGGTGGCCACCATCGGCCTGTCGATCGCCATGCGCAATGGCGTGCGCGCAGGCTACAGCGCCGAGCCCCAACCGTTCCCCCAAGTCTTTCCCGATGTGATTTTGGAACTGGCTGGCGTGACCTTCTCGGTCAGCGATGTGGGCACCTTTGTTTTTGCCATGGTGCTGGTCATGGCCACACAGTCTTTTTTGAGCAAGACCGTCACCGGCCGCGCCATGCAAGCGGTGGCCCAGAACACCGAGAGCGCCTCGGTGCTGGGCATCAATGTGCCGCGCATGATTTTCTACACCTTCGCCATCAACGCGATTTTGGCGGCGGCAGCGGCTTTGCTGGTCACGCCCACCTACCTGGCCAAGTTCGACATGGGCGAGGGCCTGGGCAACAAGGCTTTCTTTGCGGCCATCATCGGCGGCTTCAACAACTCGCGTGGCGCCTTGCTGGGCGGTTTGCTGGTGGGCGTGTGTGAAAACCTGGCCGCCGCCTACATCTCGCCGGCCTACAAAGACGCGGTGGCCTTGATCATTTTCATGGTGGTGATCTTGTTCAAGCCGCAAGGTTTGCTCGGCAAAAAAGAGGAGCGCAAAGTATGAAGAAGCTCAATCTGCTGCTGGCGATGGTCGCCCTGGCCGCGCTGGTCATCGTGCCCAATTACCTGAAGAACTATGGCATCCACATGTTCACCACCTGGCTGGTGTTCATCATCGCCACCATGGGCCTGAATTTGACGGTGGGTTACGCCGGGCAAAAGTCGCTCGGTCACGCCGCCTTCTTTGGCATCGGGGCCTACACCGTGGCGATTCTGCTCAAAGCCGGTTTCAGTTTCTGGCTGGGCTTGCCGGTGGCGGCCTTGATTTGTTTTGTCACCGGGCTGGCGCTGGGTTTCCCAGCGCTGCGCGTGCAGACCATTTACCTGGCGTTTGCCACCTTGGGTTTCAACACCGCGCTGTGGTTGGTGATGCGCAACGAAGAGTGGCTGACGGGCGGCACCTTTGGCATCAACAACATCGCTCGCCCCGCTTTAGGCAGCGTGAGCTTTGACGGCAACCTGGCCTATTACTACCTGGTGCTGGGTTTTGCGATCGTGCTGGCGCTGCTGCTGTGGGGCTTGCTGCGCTCGCCCTGGGGCAAGGCTTTTACCGCTTTGCGTGACAACGCCATCCGCGCCGAGAGCTTGGGCATTGATACGCGCAGCTACACCTTGCTGAGCTTTGCGATTGGCGCGGTGTACGCCGGTGTGGCCGGTGGCTTGTACGCCTCACAAGTGCAGTTCATTGACCCGGCGCTGTTCACTGTGGGCGCGTCCATCATGATGTATCTGATGGTGGTGGTGGGTGGCCCCGGTTACTTCTTGGGCCCGGTGCTGGGTTCGGCTGTCGGCGTGGTGCTGCCGGAGTGGCTGCGCTTTGCGCAAGCTTGGTACTTGTTTGTTTTTGGTGCCGCGGTGGTGCTGTTGATGATTTGGCTGCCCGATGGGCTGCTCAGCATCCCGGACCGACTCAAGGCCCGTCGCCAATCGCGTGAGGCCTCCCTCGCCCGCGCTGCCGCAGGAGTCAAAGCATGACGCATTCGCAGCACCATGATCGCCCTGCGCACGCGCCCGTGCTCAAGGTCACCAACATCAAAAAAGCTTACGGCGCGATTCAAGCGGTCGGCGGCGTTTCTTTCGAAGTGCGCCCGGGCGAAATTTTTGGCGTGATCGGCCCCAATGGTTCGGGCAAGACCACTTTGTTCAACAGCATGCTGGGTCAGATCACGCCCGATGAAGGCCGCATCGAGCTCAACGGCGAAGACGTGACCACCTTGGGCCCGCTGGCATTGAACCGGCGCGGCGTGGGCCGCACCTTTCAGACGCTGCAGGTGTTTGGCAAGATGACGGTGCGCGACAACCTGATCGTGGCCGCGCAAGAGCACCACGGCAGCATGTTCAGCCGCATGTTTGCACCCACCGACTCGGGCCTGGGTGACAAGGCCGATGCCTTGATCGACCAGTTCCACATCAGGCACGTGGCCGATAAAAAAGCCGGTGAGCTGAGCTACGGCCAACAAAAGCTGGTGGACATTGCCATGGCCTTCATGAGCGATCCCGATCTGGTGTTGTTGGACGAACCCTGCGCCGGGGTCAACCCGTCCTTGGTCGGCGGCATCAGCAGTTTGCTGAAAGAGTTGAACCAAACCCGCCGCGCCGATGGCAAGTCCAGCAGCTTTGTCGTGATTGAGCACAACATGGATTTTGTGATGGACCTGTGCCATCGCATCATGGTGATGGTGGAAGGCCAGGTCATGGCGATCGGCACACCCGAAGAAATTCGCGCCAACAAGCAGGTGCTGGACGCCTATTTGGGGAACTGAGATGACAGCACACAGCACAGACACCTGTATCGAGTTTGACGATGTGGTCGCAGGCTACAAGGACTTCATGATCTTGAACAACCTGTCGTTCAAAGTGCCCAAGGGCTCGATCACTTTGTTGATCGGCCCCAACGGCGCGGGCAAATCGACGGTGCTCAAAACCCTGTTTGGTTTGCTCAAGCCGCGCCAGGGCAAGGTCTTGCTCAACGGCAAAGACATCACCGGGGCCACGCAAAAAGCCTTGTTGGCCGATGGCATTGCTTTTGTGCCGCAGGGCCGCAATTTGTTCGGTCAGCTCAGCGTCTATGAAAACCTGGAGCTGGGCGGCATCACGCTGGGTATGAAGACCACGCACGAGCGCATCCCTGAAGTGCTGGAGTTTTTCCCGCGCGTGAAAGAGCGCATCAACTCCCGCGCTTCCGCTTTGTCAGGCGGCGAGCAAAAGCAGTTGGAAATTGGCCGCGCTTTGTTGCTGCGCCCCAAGGTGTTGCTGATCGACGAGCCTTCGATTGGTCTGTCGCCCCTGGTGGTGCTGGACGTGTTCCGCTTGCTGCGCAAATTGGCCGACCAAGGCACCACTGTGTTGATGGTGGAACAAAACGTCAAGAGCGCATTGAAATTTTCAGACAATGCGATTGCGCTGGAATCGGGTCGCTTGGTGCTGTACAAATCAGCCGCTGAAATCTTGGCCGATCCGCAAATGGAACGCTTGTTCTTGGGCGGCGCACACACCACCACGGCCGCAGCGGCCAAGCCTTGATCACAGCAGCGGCCGCAGACTGTGCGCCGCTTCTTGCAACACCGGCAAGACCCGGTTCAAGGCATGGTCAGTGTCTTCACGGTTGATCGGCATGGTGATGCTGATCGCACCGTGCACCTGGTTTTGCCGGTCCAAAAGCGGCACCGCGATGCCGCGAAAATTCAACTCCAGTTGCTGCTCTGACAGCGACCAGCCTTGGCGTTTGAAACTGGCCAGCGTCTCGCGCAATTCATCCTTGCTGGACAGGGTGTACGAGGTGAAGGCGCGCAGATCGTGGGTTTTCAGCCAATCGTCCACAAACGCCTCGTCGTTGTAGGCCAGCATGATCATGCCCGCCGCCGTGACTTGGGTGGGCACGCGGGTGCCGGGCATGTAGCCACTGGCGGTGTGCCGTTGCAGCCCGCTGCGGCCAATGAAAATGGTGTCGCCGCCATCCAGCACGCCCAGGTAAGCGATCTCTTCGGTGCCCGAGGTGATGCGCTGCAAAAACGGCTGGACCAAGCGCGGCAGGCGCGCCGATTCCAGGTAGGCGTGGCCGAGTCGCAAGATGCGCGGCATCAACCAATACAGCTTGCCGTCGGTGCCCACATAGCCCAGGTGCACCAGGGTCTTGAGGTAACGCCGGGCGGCGGTGCGCGTCATGCCGCAGCGCGCGCCGGCCTCGGTGGCCGTCAGGCGCGGGTGCGAAGCATCAAATGCCTCAATGATGTGCAGGCCTTTTTCCAGGCCGGCGATCCAGTCGCGTGCATCCAATTCGGTGGGGGAGGTGGGCATGGGGGTTGGCGGAGTGAGGCTTGAATTATCCAACGCCACGGTCCCTGGCTGCGCCAGGTCGATACCGGGTGCCGGCGCACATCAGGGCTTGCCCTGATGAAGCGAGTGACGCGCCCCGCCTATACTGGCGAAATGAACCAGTTGGTACATTCTAAAAAATCCAAATCTGCCGCAGTCGAGGTCGCCAAGGAGGTGGGGCGGACCAACGATCCGGCGCGCACCATGGCCGAGATCTTGGCGGTGGCCACGCACGAGTTTGCCGACAAGGGCTTGACCGGTGCGCGCATTGATGAGATTGCGGCGGCCACGCGCACCAGCAAGCGCATGATTTACTACTATTTCGGCAGCAAGGACGGGCTGTACCTGGCGGTGCTGGAAGAAGCGTATCGGCGCATGCGCGCCATCGAGGCCGATCTGCACCTGGGTGATTTGGCGCCGGTGGCGGCACTGCGCAAGTTGGTCGAGTTCACCTACGACCACCACCGCGACAACGAAGACTTCATCCGTCTGGTGATGAACGAGAACATCCAGCGCGGCGACTATTTGCGCCAAAGTAAAAATATCCAAGCGCTGAACAGCAATGCCATTGCGTCTGTGCAGGAAATTTACGCGCGGGGGGTATCGCAAGGCGTGTTTCGGCCCGGACTGGACCCGGTGGACATCCACTCGGCGATTTCGGCTTTCACCTTTTTCAATGTCTCCAACCGCCACACCTTTGGCGTGATTTTTCAAAACGAAGCCAGCCAGGGCAAGGCCAAAACGCTCAAACGCGCGCATGTCGTCGAGTTGATCCTGCGTTTTGTGGGGCATGCCGTTTCGGCATAACTGATAGCGTGCTGATGAATTCAGGAATAAGGGTAAATACCATGTTTGTAAAACTAACCAGTTCGTACATTACGGGCTGTGATTCTCCGGAGCAGGCATGTTCAAAATAATCGTAGACAGGTATTGCCAGGTTCTTAACCTGTTCACCGCGGCCAGTTTGGCGGTCATGGTGTTGCTGGTGTTTGGCAACGTGGTGATGCGTTATGGCTTCAATTCCGGCATCACGGTGTCTGAGGAGCTGTCGCGCTGGTTGTTTGTGTGGCTCACTTTCATGGGCGCCATCGTCGCCATGCAGGATGGGGCGCATTTGGGGTCCGACACCTTGGTCTCGCGGTTGCCTGTGGCCGGCAAAAAGTTCTGCTTTGTGGTCTCCCACCTGTTGATGCTGTGGGTGTGTTGGCTGTTGTTCAAGGGCTCCTATGACCAAGTGGTGATCAACTGGGACACCACCAGCGCCGTGATGGAAGTCTCCATGGCCATCTTTTATGCCTGCGGCATGGTTTCTGCGGTCTCGATGGCCATGATTTTGCTCAACAAGCTGTGGCGGCTGATCACGGGCGATTTGTCTGAACAAGAGTTGATCGGTGTGCGTGAGTCCGAAGAAGAGCCGGTCGATGTGCCCGCTCCATTGAAATAACAAGAAGAGAAGCAACATGACCATCGCTGTTTTTTTGGGGTCTTTGCTCGCCGCCATGGCGCTGGGCATTCCGATTGCCTTTTCCTTGCTGTTGTGTGGCGTGGCCCTGATGTGGCAAATGAACATGTTTGATGCGCAAATCCTGGCGCAAAACCTGATCGAAGGCTCCAACAGTTTCCCTTTGCTGGCCGTGCCCTTTTTCATGCTCGCCGGTGAAATCATGAACACCGGCGGCTTGTCCAAGCGCATCGTCGATTTTGCAATGGCCCTGGTCGGCCATGTGCGCGGGGGCTTGGGCTATGTGACGATTGTGGCCGCTTGCCTGTTGTCGGCCTTGTCGGGCTCTGCCGTGGCCGATGCCGCCGCCTTGACCGCCTTGCTCTTGCCCATGATGGTCAAAGCCGGACACGACAAAGCGCGCAGCGGTGGCTTGATCGCCGCGTGCGGCGTGATCGGCCCGATCATTCCGCCGTCCATTGGTTTTGTGATTTTTGGTGTCTCCGCCAACGTGTCGATCAGCAAACTGTTTTTGGCCGGTATTTTTCCGGGCATCGTGCTCGGCGCCGGTTTGTGGATCACCTGGTGGTGGTTGACACGCAAGGAGCAATTGACCCCGCCACCGCGCCAGCCTTTGTCGGCGGTTCTGGCGGCCATGCGCCGAGCCACCTGGGCCTTGATGTTGCCCGTCATCATCTTGGTGGGATTGCGCATGGGCGTGTTCACGCCCACCGAGGCGGCTGTGGTGGCGGCGGTGTACGCGCTGTTTGTGGCCAGTGTCATCTACCGCGAACTGAGCTGGGCCCAGCTGTTTGAGGTGTTTCAGGCGGCCGCCAAAACCACGGCGGTGGTGATGTTCTTGGTGGCCGCAGCCATGGTCTCCGCCTGGTTGATCACCGTGGCCAATTTGCCGCAACAAGTGATCACGCTGCTGGAGCCTTTGCTCGGCAGCCCGACGGTGCTGATGTTGGCCATCATGATTTTGTGCATGATTGTGGGCACGGCCATGGACATGACCCCCACCATCTTGATCCTGACCCCTGTGCTGATGCCTTTGGTCAAAGCCGCAGGCATTGACCCGATTTACTTCGGGGTGCTGTTCATCATCAACAACTCCATTGGCTTGGTCACGCCGCCGGTGGGCACCGTACTGAACGTGGTGGCCGGTGTGGGCCGCATGCGCATGGACGATGTGACGCGCGGCGTCATGCCCTTCATGGCGGTGCAGTTTGTGGTCATGTTCCTGATGGTGCTGTTCCCGCAAATCGTGATGGTGCCCGCCCGCTGGTTCTATTGAAATCCTGGCAATGTTGTCTGACCGGGTACGCCAGACGACCAGCCTCTTGATGCAAAGCGTACGTCCGATTCACTTTATTTTTGGAGACAACTCATGAAACGTGTATTCATCAAGACCCTGATCGCCACAGTCGCTTTGGCCGCTCTGGGTGTGGCATCGGCACAAGACAAAACCATCAAGTTCGCCAACCAAAACGCGGCCGGTCACCCGATTATTTTGGGCATGGAAAAGTTCAAAGAAATTGTCGAGAAAAACTCGGGCGGCAAACTCAAGGTCAATGTGTTCCCCGGTGGTGCCTTGGGCAGTGACCAGGCCAATGTGTCGGCCATCCAGGGCGGCACCCTGGAGATGGCGGCCATGAACTCGGGCATCTTTGCCGCGCAGGTGAAAGAATTCGCTATTTTCGATTTCCCTTTCATGTTCGGCTCCGGCAAAGAGGCTGACGCGGCGGTGGACGGCCCCTTCGGCAAGAAGCTGCACGCCAAGCTGGACGAGAAAGGCATCATTGGCTTGGGCTACTACGAGCTGGGTTTCCGCAACATCACCAACAGCAAGCGCGCCATCAACAAGGTGGAAGACTTGGAAGGCCTGAAGTTGCGCGTGATCCCCAACCCAATCAACGTGGACTGGGTCAAGGCCTTGGGCGCCAACCCCACACCGCTGCCATTTCCTGAGTTGTATGCCGCGCTGGACCAAAAAGCCGTGGACGGCCAAGAGAACCCTGTGGCCACCATCAACGGTGCCAAACTCTACGAAGTTCAAAAGCACCTGGCTTTGACCGGTCACCAGTACAACCCGCAGTCGGTCATCATCAGCAAGAAGTTCTGGGAAAAGTTGTCACCCGCTGAGCAAAAAATCGTCGCCGATGCGGTCATCGAATCGGCCAAATTCCAGCGTGAAAAAGCCCGTGCATTGGAAGCCAGTATTCTGGACAATCTGAAGAAAAACGGCATGCTAGTGACCCAGCTGCCCGAAGCTGAAATGGCCAAATTGCGCGACAAAATGCGCCCTGTGACCGCCAAGTACGGCGTGACCGTGGGTCAAGATCTGGTGAAAGAATTGCAAGCTGAGATCGAAAAAGTCCGGACCGCCGCTGCGGCACCGGCGAAAAAAGCGGGCAAGTAATTGCCCCTCTTGAAGCCTCGCCGCGTGGGCGGCGAGGTTTGGTTTGTATGTCGAAAGGAAGAGTCATGAAAGTTTTGATGCTGCACGGCGTGAACCACAACATGTTCGGTAAGCGCGACCCCAAGCAATACGGCACCATCACCTTGGATGAAATCAACGCCAGCCTGCAGGCCTTGGGCCAAGAGCTGGGTGCCGAGGTCGCGTGCTACCAGACCAACCACGAAGGCGCGATGTGCGAGCGCATTCACCAGGCTTATTTCGACCAGGTCGATGCAGTGCTGATCAACGCCGGTGCCTGGACGCATTACAGCTACGCCATCCGCGATGCTTTGGCGGTGCTGACTTGCCCGATCGTGGAGCTGCACATGTCCAACATCCACGCCCGCGAGACCTTCCGCCACACCTCGGTCTTTGCCGAGATCGTCAAAGGCCAAATTTGTGGCTTTGGCGCAGACAGCTATTTGCTGGCCTTGCGCGCCGGCATTGCAGCCGCACACAGCGCTTGAACTTTCGCTTGAACGCGTTTTTGACAGACACATGATCAACGGCAACACAGAACTGATCGCCCACATCGGCTACCCGACGCACACCTTCAAATCGCCCATGATCTACAACCCCTACTTTGCGCAGGCGGGGATCAATGCGGTGGTGGTGCCCATGGGTTGCCAGGTCGCGCACTACCCGGCGTTTTTGAAGTCGGTGTTTGACCTGACGAACATCCGCGGCGCTCTGATCACCATGCCGCACAAAGTCACCACGGTGGGCCTGCTCGATGAAGTCACCGCCACTGTGCGTGTGGCCGGGGCCTGCAATGCGGTCAAGCGCCTGCCCGATGGCCGGTTGGTGGGCGATATGTTTGACGGTGCCGGTTTTGTTCGCGGCCTGCAGCGCAAAGGTTTTGACCTGACGGGCCAGCGCGTGCTGGTGGTGGGCAGCGGCGGCGTGGGCTGTGCCATCGCCGCGTCCTTGGCGGCGGCGCAGATTGCGGCCATCAGCCTGTTTGATGTGAACACTGCCTCCGCCGAGGCCTTGGCCCAGCGCCTGAAAGACAACTACCCGCAGATAGCCGTGCGCACTGGTTCCAACGATCCGGCCGGGCACGACCTGGTGGTCAACGCCACGCCCATGGGCATGAACGAGGGCGATCCTTTGCCCATGGACGTGAGCCGCATTGCGCCGCACGCCTTTGTCGGCGAGGTGGTCATGAAAACCGAGATGACCGCGTTTTTGCAAGCGGCCCAACAGCGTGGCTGCCGCGTGCAGGTGGGCTCGGACATGTTGTTTGAGCAGATTCCTGCGTATTTGGAATATTTTGGTTTGCCCAGCACCACGCCCGAAGTGCTGCGCCGTGTGGCGCAATTGAGTTATTAAACGGCCTTGACCGGACAGGAGTTCTCTATGACCTTGCATCCCGCCCACCGCGAAGCGGTTCCCGAAATGCCCAACCGCCTGGGCATTGCCGGCATTGAGTTCATCGAATACGCCACCAGCCGCCCGCAGGCGCTGGGCCAGGTGCTCGAATCCATGGGTTTTCGGCCGGTGGCACGGCATCGCTCGCGCGAAGTCACCTTGTACCGCCAAGGCGCCATGAACCTGGTGGTCAACGCCAACCCCGACGATGCCCGCGTCAGCGCGACAGTGGACGGGCAGCCGGCGATATCGGCCGTGGCATTTCGGGTGCGTGATGCGCTCAAGGCGCACACCCGTTGCATCGAGCTGGGGGCCTGGTCGGTGGCCAGCCATGCGCAGGCCATGGAGCTGCACATTCCGGCCATCCATGGGCCGGGCGGCAGCCGCTTTTATTTTGTCGACCGGTGGGACGAGTTCTCGATTTACGACATCGACTTCAAACCCATTCCCACTGTCGACCCGCACCCACCGGCCTTGGGCGACATGTCGTACTTTGGCGTGGTGCAGTACATCGGCGCCGCGCGCAGCGCCGACTGGCTGGCCTATTACGAGCACATGTTCGACTTTGCCACCATCCCTGACGAGGAGCGCTTCGGCATCTTGCCCAAAGGCAAGCTGATGAAAAGCCCGTGCGGTCAGTTTTTATGGCAGTTGATCGAGCCCGACCCGTGGATGGACGAGGCCGACGAAAGCACCGAGTGCCTGCAACGCGTGGGCTTTGGCGTGTCCGACGTGGCCAGCACCGTGGCCGCGCTGAAATCAAGTGGCGTGGAGTTTGTCGAGTCCACCGCCTTGCACCCCGAAGACCGGGGTGCGCTCACGCGCAGCACCTTGGGCTCGGTCGCGTTCGAGTTGGTGCACAAAGCCCCGGCCTGAAAGAGGTGCGCATGAACTCCCAACTGATTGCCGGTTACGGCATGGACACCATCACCATGGCCGGCTCTTTGGAAGCCAAACTGGCGGCCATGAAAGGCGCGGGTTTCTCGCAAGTCATGTTGATGGCGCGCGACCTGGTTGGCCACCCCGGCGGTGTGGCGGGTGCGGTGGCGGCGGTCAAGGCCAGCGGCTTGCGGCCCACCGGCTTTCAGGTGCTGCGCGATTTTGAAGGCCTGTCCGGCCATTTGCACGACTACAAAATCGACATCGCCAAGTCCATGCTGGAAATGTGCGCGGCCACCGGCAGCAAAGTGCTGTTGGTGTGCTCGTCCACCTCGCGCCACGCCACCGACGACCTGGACGCCTTGGCCGCTGACTTGAAAAAACTCGCCATGCTGGCCATTCCGCTGGGCATTCAAATCGCCTACGAAGGCCTGTCCTGGGGCCGCACGGTGAACGAGTTCACCACCAGCTGGGACGTGGTGTGCCGCGCTGACTGCCCGAACCTGGGCATCGGCCTGGACTCGTTCCACATCTTCGCTGCCAAGACCGGGCTGGACGCGATCGAAGAGCTGGACCCCGAAAAGATTTTCTTGGTGCAACTGTCGGACTTCATGTGGCAAGAGACCGCCACGTTTGAAGAACGCATGACCACGGCGCGCACCTTCCGTGTGTTTCCGGGTGAGGGTGTGCACAGCGAGCAACTGGCTGATTTGGTGCTGCGCCTGGACCGCATCGGTTACCGGGGCGACTACAGCTTTGAAGTCTTTAACGAAGACTACCAACAGCTGCCGCTGGAGACCGTGGCCGAGCGCGCGCGCAAAAGTGCGACCTGGCTGCACCAAGACGTGTTGCACAAATCGGCACCGCTGCCGGCCTGGACACGGCAGCGCAGCTGAACCCGCACGCCGCATCGGGCCTTGAAATTCGCGCAAAATACCGTCATGAAACAAAGACAATTGGGCCCCTTCACCGTCTCCGCCATTGGCCTGGGCTGCATGAACCTGAGCCACGCCTATGGCGCGCCGGTCTCAGCCGAACAGGGCGAAAAAGTCCTGCTCGCCGCCCTGGACGCGGGCGTGACCTTGTTCGACACCGCTGCCTTGTATGGCTTTGGTGCCAACGAAACCCTGGTGGGCAAAGTGCTCAAGTCCCGCCGCCATGAGTTCACACTGGCCAGCAAATGCGGCATGCAAGGTGTGGATGTGAACGGCGACGGCAAACTGGTGCGCGTGATCGACGGTCGCCCCGCGACGATCCAAAAAACCTGCGAAGACGCTTTGCGCCGTTTGCAAACCGAGGTGATCGATCTTTACTATTTGCACCGTTGGGACAAAAAAGTGCCGATCGAAGAAAGCGTGGGCGCGATGGGCGATCTGGTGCGCCAAGGCAAGATCCGCAGCATTGGTCTGTCAGAAGTCTCGGCCACCACCTTGCGCAAGGCCCATACCGAGCACCCGATCGCGGCGGTGCAAACCGAATACTCGCTCTGGACCCGCAACCCCGAAATTGCGGTGCTCCAAGCCTGCAAAGACATTGGCGCGGCTTTTGTGGCTTTCAGCCCGGTGGCGCGTGGCTTTTTGTGCGGTGCGCCGATTGACCTGGCGCAGCTGGACGCCAAAGACATTCGCCGCAGCATGCCGCGCTTTGCGCCCGAGCATGCCGAGCGCAACCACAAACTGTTGGCGCCTTACCAAGCGCTGGCCGATCAAGTCGGTTGCACGCCTGCGCAACTCGCGCTGGCCTGGCTGCTGCACAAAGCGCCGCACATCATCCCGATCCCGGGTACCACCAGCCTGGCGCATTTACGTGACGACCTGGCGGCCGATGCCATCAGCCTCAGCCCAGACACCCTGGCCGCGCTGGAAGACCTGATCAACGAGCGCACCGTCAGCGGCAGCCGCTACAACGCGCAGGCCAACAGCGAGGTCGATACCGAGGTGTTTGCCTGAGCCGTGGGTGACTCCACAAGGGAAAAGCCTCTTTGCGAGGGGCTTGACTTCCGATTCAATAGGGCGTTTTAGCTTGCCACTTTGAACTCGGAGTCTCCATGTACAAACTGAATGTGAACGGCAAAGTCCAGTCGGTCGATGCCGAACCTGAGATGCCCCTGCTGTGGGTTTTGCGCGAGGTGCTGGGCCTGACCGGCACCAAATACGGTTGCGGCATTGCGCAGTGCGGGGCTTGCACGGTGCACCTGAACGGCACGGCGGTGCGTTCGTGCTCCATCCCCGGCTCGGCGGTGGCGGGGCAAAAAATCACCACCATCGAGGGCCTTTCGGCCAACAGTTCGCACCCGATTCAAAAAGCCTGGGCCGATGTGGACGTGCCGCAATGCGGTTACTGCCAGTCGGGCCAGATCATGGCTGCTTCGGCTTTGCTCAAACGCAAACCCAAGCCGACCGACAAGGACATTGACGAGGCCATGTCCAACATCTGCCGCTGTGGCACATACCAGCGCATCCGCACGGCCATCCATGTGGCGGCGGGCACGCAGGTGGCCGACGCAGGCGACGTGAGCGCCCTGGTTCAACACATCACGGCTTAAGGAGTCAACCATGAACAACACCAAAACCATGGACACCTCCTTGCAGGCCTTGTCGCGTCGCAGTTTCATTGTCGGCACTTCGGCCCTGGCCGGTGGCGGCTTGGCTCTGGGCATCAACATGCTCACCCCCACCAGCGCCGAGGCGCAAACCGTGACCTCCAACGACGCCGAAGTGGGCGTGTGGGTCGTCATCCAACCCGATGACACCTGCGTGATCCGCATCGTCCGCTCTGAGATGGGGCAGGGCACGCGGACCGGCTTGGCCCAGTTGGTGGCCGAAGAGTTGGAATGCGACTGGAACAAAGTCACCACCGAATCGCCCACCGCGGGTCAGAACCTGAAGCGCAAGCGTGTTTGGGGCGAGATGGGCACGGGCGGCAGCCGGGGCATTCGCACCTCGCACGACTATGTGCGCCGTGGCGGCGCGGTCGCCCGCATGATGCTCTTGCAAGCGGCGGCCAATGAATGGTCGGTGCCGGTGGCCGAATTGACGGTCTCGGACAGCATCATCACGCACGCCGCATCGGGCCGCAAAACCAGTTACGGCAAAGTGTCCGCGGCTGCTGCCAAGCTGCCGGTGCCGGACGCTAAGAGCATTGTGCTCAAAGACCCGCGGACCTGGAAGGTGGCGGGCAAACCGCTCAAGCGCCTGGACACCGCGCCCAAACTAAATGGCTCCAAAGTCTATGGCGTGGATGTGAAACTGCCAGGCATGCTGTGCGCGGCGCTGATGGATTGCCCGGTGTTTGGCGGCAAGCTGGTCAGCTTTGACGACAGCAAGGTCAAACGCTTGCGCGGTGTCAAGCGCGTGGTGCGTGTGGACGCGTCCACCGTGGCCGTGGTGGCCGACACCTGGTGGCGTGCGAAAAATGCCCTGTCGCAATTGCCCATCGTCTGGGACGAAGGCCCGCATGCCAAGGCCAACAGCGCCACCATTGCTGCCCACCTGAAAGAAGGTTTGACCGCGCCCGGTGACTACGCCGGTCGCAAAGAGGGCGATGCCTTGAAAGCCATTGCCGCATCGGCCAAAAAAGTCGAAGCGTTGTACAGCACGCCGTTTCTGGCGCACTCGCCGCTGGAGCCGAACAACTGCACCGCGTTGATCACCGCCGACAAGGCCGAGGTTTGGGTGCCCAGCCAAAACGCCGAAGCGTCGCTGGCGGTGTTGTCCGAGTCGTCGGGCTTGCCTTTGGAGAAGTGCGAGGTCTACATCACCGACCTGGGCGGTGCCTTTGGCCGCCGCGGTGGCCAGCAAGACTATGTGGCGCAATCGGTGGCGATTGCAAAGCAGTTTCCAGGGACGCCCATCAAGCTGATCTGGAGCCGCGAAGAAGACCAGACGCATGACTTTTACCGCCCGCTGTCGCAGTGCCAAATGGCCGCCGGCTTGGACGAAAAAGGGCAGCTCACCGGTTTGCACATTCGGGTCTCGGGCCAATCCATCAACGCCTGGGTGAACCCTTCGGCCATCAAAGACGGCAAAGACGAGCGCCAGTTACAGGGCTTTTGGAAAGAGCCGGGCGATGCACAAATGGGCTACACCATTCCGAACCTGCTGACCGAATACGCGATCCGCAACTCGCATGTGCCGGTAGGCCCTTGGCGCGGTGTCAACACCAACCAAAACGCGATTTATCTGGAGTGCTTTATGGAGGAGGTGGCGCGCGCAGCGGGCCAAGACTCTTTGGCATTTCGCCGCGCCTTGATGCAAAACCATCCCAAGCATTTGGACGTGTTGAACACGGCCGCCGAGAAGGGCGGTTGGGGTCAGCCCTTGCCTGCGGGTCGGCACCGCGGCATCGCCCATTTCATGGGCTACGCCGGTTATTCGGCGGCTGTGGCCGAAGTGTCGGTGGGCAAAAACAAAGAACTCAAAGTGCATCGCATGGTGTTGGTGACCAACTGCGGCCATGCGGTGAACCCAGGTCAAATTGCCGCCCAGATCGAGGGCTCGGTGGCCTTTGGTTTGAGCGCGGTGTTTTACGGTGAGTGCACGGTGGAGAACGGCCGCATTGTGCAAAAGAACTTTGACACCTACCAACTGGTTCGCTTGCCGCAAATGCCCAAGGTCGAGTCGGTCGTGATTCCCACTTATGACTTTTGGGGCGGAGTGGGTGAGCCCACCATCAGCGTCGTGGCGCCAGCGGTGTTGAACGCGATCTTTGCCGCCACCGGCCAGCCCATGCGACATTTGCCGTTGAAGAACCATGGCTTCACGTTCGTGTGAAGACGCTGGCGCGGGAGAGGGTTCAACGGCGCAGAGACGGCCCGTCCAGCGGAATGCCGCTGGCGCGTACTTTCAAGTACAGCTCCAGCTCGCGCAACACTGGGTCACCAGGGGGCGGCATGGACGCTTGCACCCCTGAATAACAAGCCCGCAAACGCCGATCGAGGGAGCCCAGGCGCTGCCAGCTCATGCGGTACACCGGAAAGCCGGTGGGGTGGCCCGGGCTGATCACTTCGGCGCGCAGCTGGCGACCTATGTTTTGAACATGGCAATGCAGGCAAGCCAGGTTCATGCGGCCCAGGCGCTGTGCAAACATATTCGCACCTTGCTGCAAGTGCGCTTGCCAAACGGCTTGGTCAGCGGGGGTGGTGCTCGGGGCTTTCACATCCCAAGCCAAGCCTTTGGCCGTCTGGTGCAGCAGGGCGCTCAAGGCCAACACTTCTTCGTTTTCCAATCCGTCGGTGGCTGCGGCTTTGCCACTGCGTTGGCGGCAGGTTTGGATTTGGTCTTCCAAGTTGATCAAGCGCTGATCAGGGACCCGCAGGCGCGGAAAGCCCACCACCGCTTGGCGCAGGGCCTGCACCGGGCCATGGCAACTGGCGCAACTGGGGCCGGTGCTGGCATCGCTCCAGGCCTGTTGGCCCCGCTCCAACCACAGGGTGACGGGGTTGCTGCCCGGGTCGTTGTTCAAAGCTTGCAGTCCGGGCGGTAAAAAATCCAAGCCACTGAGATTCGCCGTGGTCGGCCAGGTCACGGCAGGTGGATTGGGCGCGATGGCTTGGGCCCCGACCCGCAGCGGCGCCATGAGTGTCCCGACACAAAGCCCCCACAAACAAAGTCCCCACAAACCAAGCGCACGCTTCATGGCGCCAGCACCAAGCGTTGTTCTACCCGGCCTTGCTGGCCTTGGTCGTCCAGCCAGTGGACGGCGACGGTGCCGCCTTGTGCAGGCACCACCAGCGAAAACGCCAGGTAAGCGGGAGACGACCAGCCGGTGCCGGGCGTGGCTTGCAAAATCAGCTCGCCGTTCAAGCGGCATTGCACCTGGGTGATGATGTGACGCGGAATGCGCTGGCCTGCATCGTCTACGCGAAAGCCAGTTTCCATCGGGTGGTTGCACAGCCAGCGCGCCTCGACGGTGGCGCCGGGGCGCACCTCGCCACTGAAACTCAAACGCGACAACACCAGCATGGCCATGGCTCAGGTCCCGTCCAAACAAGCGGTGGAGGTGATGAGGGTGGGCGCGTTGCGCGCGCGTTGGCTGCCGTCGCTGTAAGTGACCACCACCCAGACCGATTGCGAGCCCGCCAGCCGCAGACGGGTGCTGAAGTCAAAACGCGCGGTGGCTTGCGGCCACTGCAATTCCAAGGCGATCGGGTTGGGGTTTTCAGGCAGGATGATTTCCAGCTTGGACAGCGTCAGGCCTGAAGGGGCCCGGATGCGTGTGTGCAAAGGCACGGCATTGCCGGTGTCCGCCAAGGGGGGCACCACCAGCTCAATGCCTTCGCCGCTCCATTTTTTTTGTTGCAGCGATTGGGCCAGCGCGCTGATCGGCGCTTCGCCATCCTGCGCCCAGGCCGACGTGCTGAGCAGGGATGTGGCAGCCAGACGCAAACAGTCGCGCCGGTCCCAGCTGGATGGGTGCGCGGGCGGGGGTGGGGTGCTGTTCATGCTCACCGCCATTGCGCCAAGGTGGTCACCAACAGCCTGATCTGCGCAGGGCTCAGCAAGGGTTCGGCCGTGGTCACGCGGTTCAGCCCGCTGGTGTTGCCAAACGGCGGCATCAAGGTGTTCGGGTGGATTTGCCGTGCGTCCACCACCCATTGCTGCAGTTGCTCTGCGCTGTAACGCGAGCCCACGCCTTGGAGCGAAGGGCCGAAGCTACTGCGCACACCTGTTTGACCGGGCAAGGCATGGCAAGCAATGCAATTGCCCAGGCTGCGCTCGGTCATGATGCGCCAGGCTTCTTGGGGCGGGGAGTCCGTGGCGGCCCAAGACAGGCTAATCCCGCCAACGCTGAGGACAATGCAACAGCTAAGCCGGCAGCCCAGCCGGCGCCATGCGGGTGAGGCGATTGTGGGAGGGCAGGACAAAGCTTTCATGCTGCGCCCATTGTGGCATTTTGACGCGCACTTTGCAGTCAGTTCAAGGGCGCGGGCGCGGGCGGATGGCAAATCAACGCAACACCCTGTTGGGGGTCAGGACTTACCGTTGACCATCATGCACGCTGACTTTGTCTTTGGTCAGCCCCCCCAATCGGGAGTGAACCCGTGGGCCGGTACCCATCACCAAGGCAAACAAAATCTCGTTGGGGCGCGGGGCATCTTGAATCCCCACTTCCATGCTGTTGAAGTGACTGCGCACGTAACTGGCATGGATGTAATGCACGGGCACCATCAATCTGTAACCGGTATGGGCCACCGCTTTGCTGGCGGGGACCATGGCTTTGGGCTCACCGAGCACGGAGCGCATGGCCCAGCCGCCCGCTTCGTGCCAGACAGCGCCGTGCTCCATTTCACCGTTGACCCCCACAATGGCCGCTTTGCTGTAGACCTCGATATTTTCTTTGCCCAGGGTCTGCACCAATTCTTCGGCGAGAAGGGTGCCCAGCTTGCGCAATTCGGCCATGAAGGGCATGAGGTCGGGCTCGTACCTGCCGGCGTAGGGGTTTTGGATGACCGCGCAAGCGGCGGCTAATTTGAGCGGTGTGTCGGTCACCGGTCCACCTTCATGGTAGGTGGTTTCAACAGTCAAACTGCGCTTGCGAATTTCAATCAGTGACATGGAATTTCCTGGATGTAAGTTGATTTATTGCTTGGGAATTTTGGCGTCATTGACCACCTGGATCCACTTTTGAGTTTGGCTGGCGACCAGGGTTTTCATTTCCTCGGGCGTACTGCCGCGCACTTCACCGCCCATGTCTTCCAACCGGGCTTTGACCGCAGGGAGGGGCAGGACTTTTTGGACTTCAGCGTTCAACCGCTCAATCACCGCGCGGGGCGTGCCTGCGGGTGCCATCAAGCCGGCCCAGGATCTGACGTCATAGCCAGGCACCCCTTGGTCTGCGACGGTCGGCACATCGGGAAGGCCTGGCCACCTTTGTGGCCCGGTGGTGGCCAGGGGGCGCAATTTACCTGCTTTGATATTGGCCATCACCGCCGTGGGTGGGGCAATGATCATCGGAATATCGCCCGCCAACAAGGCCGTCAAAGAGGCCGAGTCCCCTTTGTAGGGAACGTGCAGGAGTTGCGATTTGGACATGCTCGCCAAGAGTTCACCTGCCAGGTGATGGGTGGAGCCAATGCCTGCACTGCCGTAGCTGATTTGCTCGGGATTCGCTTTGGCCGCTGACAACAAGGCCGACAAATTTGCAAACTTGCTGTTGGCCGGGACCACGACCAAGAACGGGAAATAGGTGATGGTGCTGACCATCTCAAAATCCTGCACGGTGCGATAGGCCAGGTTGTTGTACAGCGCTCCGGCCACCGCGTGCCCGCCTGTGGCCAATAACAAGGTGTAGCCATCGGGCTTGGCCCGGGCCACTGAGGTGGCGGCAATGGTTCCGCCGGCCCCGGCTTGGGCTTCAACCACCATGGATTGGCCTAAACCTTTGCCCATTTCCAGCCCCACTGCGCGGGCAATGGCGTCGGCGTTGCCGCCAGGGGCAAAGCCTTGCAAAATTTTGATGGGTCGGTCCGGGTAAGTTTGCGCCTGCGCTGGGTAAGGCAAGGCCACAACGGCCGTACCCAAAGCCATCAGTAATTTTCGACGAAGCATGGTGGTCTCCTGGTTATTGATTTGCGAAATGCGCAAACGTCTAGGCCTGCGCTTCTCATTGGGAACTTCAAGGGCACATCACGAGTTTTCCGCTGGCCAGGCCTTGGTCTAGCAATTCGTGTGTCGTGCGCACTTCGCTGAGTTTGAAAAGCTGGTGAGCGGGCGCTTGAACGACACCTTGGGCCATCAGCTCGATGGCGGACTCCATCAAGGCGCGTCTGGCGGAGGGATCTTGGTCAAAGGTGTGCATGGAAAAGCACCGCACGGCCAAACTTTTGCCCAGTAATTGGCGCAGCAACTGGAAGACGTCTTCCGTGGGCGGTCCTTGAATGATGTTGTACGAAACCACTGTGCCCAAGGGGGCCAGGCTGCGCATACCCTCAATCAAACTGTGTCCGCCCAGATGATCGAAGACCAAATTGACGCCCTGGCCTTGGGTGATTTCCGCCAGACTTTCAGTCAAGGGCCGGTCACCCGCGCAGATCACGTGGTCAAAGCCCTGCGCCAGCGCATCTTTGCTTTTCGACTCGGTCCGGCTGGTGCCAATGGTTGTAAATCCTTGGCTCCTGGCCACCTGGCACAACATGCCAGCCACGCCACCGGAGGCGCCTGTGATCAAAACAAAGGGGTGTTCACTGTGCGGCTGACCCGCCACACGCATCAAGGCCAAAGCCAGTTGCAGGTTGGGCAGGCTGACCGCATCCACAAACGAGACCGCTTGAGGCAATCGGTAAGGCGCTTCTGTGTCCACCACAATGGCTTCTGCATAACAGCCGCCACGTTGCGCCAGTTCCCTGGCGCTGACCAGCACCCGATCGCCCAATTGCCACTGCGTGACGCCAGCGCCCAAGGCATCGATTTCACCCGCCAATTCGGCGCCAGGGATGGCCGGCAACGGGGGCATCCATTTGTAGGTGCCATTTCGGATCAATACGTCCGGACGCCCGACGCCAATGGCATGCGCCTTGACCCGCACCTGCCCTGCGCCAGGCCAAGGGTCCGGCAGGTCCACCACCTTCAATTGGGCCGGCCCACCTGGCACCTGGACTTGAACAGCTTTCATGTTCAGGCTTGGGCAGCGATCGGGTTCACCAAGGTACCGATGCCTTCAATCTCCACTTCACAGACATCGCCAGGCTTCATGAACCAGGCCGGCTTGCGGCTCCAGCCCACACCTGCCGGCGTGCCTGTGGCGATGACGTCGCCAGGCACCAACGTGAAAATGGTAGAGGCGTAACTGATGAGTTTGGCGATGGGGAAAATCATGTGTCCTGTGTGGCTGGACTGCACGACCTCTCCGTTCAGGCGCGTGATCAACTTGAGTTGCTGGTTTGGCGCGATTTCATCGGCAGTCACCATCCACGGACCAAAGCCGCCAGTGGACTCGAAGTTTTTGCCCGATGCAATTTGTTTGGCGTGAAATTGCCATTCGCGAATGCTGCCGTCGTTGTAACAAGAGTAGCCGGCGACATGGTCAAAGGCGTCAGCTTCAGAGATATTGCGGCCTGCCTTGCCAATGATCACGGCGAGTTCACCTTCCCAGTCGAGCGAACCTGACACCTTGGGGCAGATGATGGGTTGGCCGTGGGCTACCTGTGAACGCCAGACACGCAAAAAGATAGGCGGCTCTTCAGACAATTCGCGCTGCATACCCGCTGCCAGCACTTCTTGGTGATGGTCCATGTAATTGCGAACAGCGCAGACAATTTTTTCAGGCTGCGGAATCACTGGCAAAAAGGTGATGTCGGCCAGTTGGACATCCGCATTTTTGCCAGCCACGTCAGCAGCTGCATGGAGATAAGCGCCTGAGGCAATGTAGTCGACCAGGGTGGGGTACTGTGGCAGCGCTTTGCCCAGATCCACAACCGCATCGGGGCCGATCAGAGCGCCCCAAGTTGCACGGCCTTGGTGAATAAATGAGAGTAATTTCATGGTGAGTCCTTGTGTAAAAAATGGGGTCAGTGAGCTTGGGCAAATTTGGCTTGCCATTCCTCGATGGGCATGAAGCTGGGGTCTTTTCGACAAATGGCTTCGGTCTCTCGCAAAATGGTTTCGTCGTCTTGACTCAGGTCCAAGGGGTCGCCGTGGGGTTGCGAGATGTAGAAAGGCATGTCCAGATAAATTTCAACGGTGTTGCCTTCGGGGTCTGCAAAGTACACCGACAGGGCATTGCCGTGGTTCAGGGGCAGCAACTTGCTTGCTCCCAGTGCCAGGGCTTTGTCGCGGATATCCCGCAAGGACTGGATAGAAGGCACCGCAAAGGACAACTGCATCACCGTGCTGAACGTGGCCTCCGCGGGACGGCCTCCAGCGATCACCAGTTGATGGTGTTGGTGCGGACTGGCGCTCAGGAAGATCAGGGGGGCTTTGAAAGTTTTACCGACGCCGCGGTCCGTTTCCAGCAGTCCAAAAACAGTTTTATAAAAGTGCACCATTTTGTCGACATCCGTCACGTAGATACCGAAATGCGAGGGCGTTGGGTGGCTGACTTTCAGCATGCGTGTCTCCAAGAGGTTGTTGTTGTGTGTCAATCAAAGGCGCTGTTGGGCCTGCAAGGCAAAGGCCGCCAACACGTTGGTCTGGGTGCTGCGAATGTGCTCTGCAAGTAACTCAGAGGCCGTTGCGCTGTCACGCCTAAGCACGGCCTGCATCAAGGTGCGGTGTTCTTCATCTTTCTTTTTGGAAACCGTCCGGTGACGGGCCGCAAAGTGCCGATAACGTTCGGCTTGGTCGAACAAACTCATGCTCCAAGCCAATTGCCGCTCCGAGGGGCAAGCCGCAATCAAAGCCCTGTGGTAGTCCCGGTGGCGTTGGCTCCATTCGGCGTCCAGCACAACCGGGCCTTGGGGCAGGCGGGATTCGATTTTTTCGAGCCGATGAAATGCGGCCACGATCTGCGCCTCCCAGGCGTCGTCGCCAGAGTGGATGGATTCCATCAAGGCCGGGATGTCCAACATCAAACGCATTTTGGTGATGTCGGCCAGATCGGGCGGTGAAATGGGGGTGACCCTGAAGCCTCGCCGTTCATCCGCCCTCACCAGACCTTCTTGGACCAGTCGGTTCAAGGCCTCGCGCAGCGGGCTGCTTGAGAATCCATACAAGGTTTGCAAGGCCTCTAATTTCAGCTTTTCCTCAGGCGCATGCCGCCCCGACAAAACATCGTGTCGAAGCGCTTGGAAGGCTTGCTCGGAGACCGTCGAGTTGGCAGATATTTCTTGCATGATTGAAAAATTATGCACAAAAAATAAAATTGTGCATATCAATGAAAACCCCAGGCCGCACACTTTATTTATGAAAAGCCGGCTTTTTTCAGCCCCTCACGGGTGGGCAATTGCGCTTGAAACATGCATAATATTTCCAGTCCACTCGGTCGGTTAATTCAATTGAGTGCGTTCTATTTCTATTTCTATGGGCACTGCCCCTCTCACCATGACCCAAGTACTTCAAAGCTTCATCGGCGGCCGCTGGATCGGCAGCCAAGCCGCAGCCCCTTTGCACAGCGCCATCAACGGCGCCGTGGTGGCCCACGCCCACGCAGACAGCCTGGACTTTGCCGAGGCGCTGGATTTTGCGCGCCGCACCGGTCTGGTCGGCGTGATGGCGATGGACTTTCAGCAACGCGCCAATGCGCTGAAAGCCTTGGCCAAATACCTGGGTGATCGCAAAGAAGAGCTGTACGCCATCTCGGCCCACACCGGGGCCACCCGCATGGACAGTTGGGTCGACATTGAAGGCGGTACCGGCACCTTGTTTGCCTACGCTGGCATGGGCACCAGCGAGTTGCCCAGCGGCAACCTGATCCACGAAGGCCCG
Organism: Comamonadaceae bacterium; assembly: GCA_947451385.1. Lineage (GTDB taxonomy): Bacteria > Pseudomonadota > Gammaproteobacteria > Burkholderiales > Burkholderiaceae_C > Limnohabitans_A. The sequence goes on from CANFYZ010000003.1 coordinate 85,506, forward strand.
GTGTCGCAACTGGGCAAAAAAAACACCTTTGCCGGAACCCACATCTTGGTGCCGCGTGGGGGTGTGGCCGTGCACATCAACGCGTTCAACTTCCCCGTGTGGGGTCTGCTCGAAAAATTTGCGCCGACCTTTTTGGCCGGCATGCCTTGCATTGGCAAGCCCGCCACCTCCACCAGCTACCTGACCGAGGCGCTGGTGCGCATGATCGACGCGTCGGGCATCTTGCCCAAGGGCGCGTTGCAACTGATTGTGGGCGGCACGGGTGATTTGCTGGACCGCTTGACGGTGACCGATGTGGTGACCTTCACCGGCTCGGCCGACACCGCCGCCAAGCTGCGCGTGAACGCCAACTTGGTGAAAAACAGCATCCCTTTCACCGCCGAAGCCGATTCGCTCAACTGCGCCATTCTGGCGCCCGATGTGACACCGGACGACGAAGAGTTTGACCTGTTCGTCAAAGAAGTGGTGCGCGAGATGACGGTGAAGGCCGGGCAAAAATGCACCGCGATTCGTCGCGCCATCGTGCCGCGCCAGCACCTGGATGCCGTGGCTGAAAAAATCAAAGCCCGCCTGGCCAAAGTGGTGGTGGGGGATCCCTCTGTCGAGGGGGTGAAGATGGGCGCTTTGGCTTCCCAATCGCAACAGGCCGATGTGGCCGAGCGCGTGGCCCTGCTGCGCCAAAGCGCCGAGCTGGTGTTTGGCGGTGGCGCAGACTTTGCGCCGGTGGGCGAGGGCGTGGCGCAAGGCGCGTTCTTCCAGCCCACATTGCTGTTGTGTCACAACCCATTGACCACCGACAGCGTGCACGACGTGGAAGCCTTTGGCCCGGTCAGCACGCTGATGCCTTACGACGGCCTGGACCAAGCCTTGGCCCTGGCCCAGCGCGGCAAAGGCAGCCTGGTCGGCTCTTTGGTCACCAAGTCCCCGGCGGTGGCCGCGCAAGTGGTGCCCGTGGTCGCGGCCTACCATGGCCGTTTGCATGTGCTGGACCGCGAGTCGGCCGGGGAATCCACCGGCCACGGCTCGCCCCTGCCGATGCTCAAACATGGGGGCCCCGGCCGCGCCGGTGGCGGTGAAGAACTGGGGGGGCTGCGTGCTGTCAAACACCTGTTGCAACGCGCGGCGGTACAAGGCTCGCCCACCATGTTGGCGGCGATCACACGCGAGCATGTGCGCGGAGCCAAACTGATTGAGACCGGCACGCACCCCTTCCGCCGCTACTTCGAAGAGTTGCACATCGGTGAATCCTTGCTCACGCCGACCCGCCAAATCACCGATGCCGATGTGCACGCCTTTGGCAACCTGACGGGTGACATGTTCTACATGCACTTTGACGAAGCCGCCGCCAAAGCCTCGCCGTTTGGCAAACGCATTGCGCACGGTTATTTGGTGTTGTCGGACGCAGCCGGTTTGTTTGTCGTGGCCGAACCCGGCCCGGTGTTGGCCAACTACGGCTTGGACACGCTGCGCTTCGTCAAACCCGTGGGCATTGGCGACAGCATCCAAGTGCGCCTGACCTGCAAACGCAAAATCGATCGCAACAAAAAAGACGCCAACGGCCAAGGCCAGGGCGTGGTGGCCTGGGATGTGGAAGTCACCAACCAAGACGGCGAGTTGGTCGCCAGCTACGACATCTTGACCCTGGTGTCCAAGCGGGTCTGAACATCACTGCCACAATGGAAGGATGAACTGGTACGACCAACACATCCTGCCCTGGCTGATCGACGTGGCTTGTGGCCTGCCCATGGCGCAGGCCAAGCGCCGTTTGCTGGTGCCACAAGCCAAGGGGCGGGTGCTGGAGATCGGCATGGGCACGGGTCGCAATTTGCCTTTTTACGACCGCAGCCGCATCACTGCGCTGGTGGGTGTGGATCCTGCGCTGCAGATGCATCGCCTGGCGCGCCAGCGCAGCCGCGCCGCAGGCATTCCGGTGGAGTTGATGGGCCTGTCCGCCGAACAGTTGCCCACACCGGACGCCAGTTTTGACACCGTGGTGTGCACCTACACCCTGTGCAGCATTCCCGACCCGGCTCAGGCCTTGAGCGAGATGCGTCGGGTCTTGGTACCTGGCGGCAAGCTGCTGTTTTGCGAACACGGCCGCGCCCCTGATGCGGATGTGCGTCGCTGGCAACAGCGTTTACAACCGCTTTGGGGCCCGTTGGCCGGTGGCTGCCAGTTAGGGCGTGACATCCCCAGCTTGTTAGACGCAGCGGGCTTCGCCGCCAACACGCAAGCGGCTTACTTGGCCGGACCCCGCCCGGTCACTTTCCATTACTGGGGTGAGGCTGAAGCAGCGTGAGCCCCTCCCTGCGCGGATAATCGCGCCATGAGATCCCCCATTGCCATTGTGGACGTCGACCGTTGCGAGACCTGGACCCGTTACAAAAACGGTTTGTGTGACAGTTGCGCCGCCAACTGCTGCACCATGCCCGTCGAGGTCAAGATGGCCGATTTGGTGCGGCTGGGCATGGTCGACCCTTTTGAAGCCGAACACGACGACCCCAAGCACATCGCCAAACGCTTGTTGAAGGCTGGTCAGATCGACCATTTCAATTTTAAAAACAGCATCTTCAGTCTGGCCCGACGGGCCAGCGGCGATTGCCATTTGCTGGACGCCAAGACGCGTCGCTGCTCAGTCTACGACAAGCGGCCCAACACCTGTCGCTTGCATCCCCAGGTGGGGCCTCGCCCCAACCACTGCCCGTACGGCCACAAAGCCCAGTCGGGCTGAAAAAACCCCTCCCAACCCCAACGGCCAGCGCCTTTAGGCTGGCGCAGCACTCCGGCTTCGCGCGGTGTCAAAAACGCGAAAAATTTGCAATTTTTGTTGATTTTCTATAAAATTATCAAAAATATAACAATTGATTTTGCAATTTTGGGAGGTCATCAGACCGCCCTGATCGACGCCTTGAACCCGCCTTCAAAGTGCCTCAGTGGGTGATCGGCGCTGCCGCAGTCTGACCCATGGGGAGTTTTCAGCGCGATTTCAGAATCTTCGAAATGAATATTTTTCTGGATTCAAATTAAAAAATGGCAAGGGTTTATGCATGACAGAAGCAAATTTACTGTTTGCCGTTGACGCAGAAAAATTAGGGAATTTGGGGGCGAATTATCTGCTTTCGAAAGAAGGGACAGACGCCTTTGGTTCGGGCAAATTCAAAGGCGAAGAAAGATTATTTATTTCTTTGCTGGAAACCCATTTACTCAACACCACGATGTATGTGCCTCAAAAAACCTTGATCAAGGTGGGTGAGCAATTTGAAGAGGCTTATTTTGTGGTTCGAGGTGAGGTACTCATGACACAGAGTGACAAGTCTTTTAAATTGGGGCCCGGATCCGTCCTGGGTCTGTCCGAAGGCATGGTCGGCTTGGCTTCGAAATACACAGTGACCACCTTAACCTCATTGCAGGTCAAAATTATTCCTTTCCACAAAGTGGACTCCATCATCAAAGGATTGTTACCAGAACTCAGAGCGATTTTGGTCACCATTATCAAACGCAATTTGGCGGCATAAAAAATACAAGGGGTTGATTTTGAGCAGTTTCCAAGTTGAAACAAAGGCGGGTGGGGAGTTCATTTGCAAAATTGGTGAGCAGGCGACGCACCTTTATTTTTTGCAGCAAGGGGAGGTGGAACTCTTAAACGCATCAGGTCAAGTATTTGGCGTGATTCCACAAGGTCAATCTTTTGGCGAAGCGGCGATTTTGAAGGGTGGAATTCGCGGGGCCTCTATCCGTGCCAAAGGCGAAGTGGTATTTAAAAAAATCAGTAATGAAGACGCCAAAGAATTATTAACAAGTTCTTCGCCCTTGCTCGTGGTCATCATGGAGGCCTTGTTGCTTCAGCAGGTGATGAACAATGCCATCAAATATGCCTGATATTTCAAATGCATCCTCCTTCTTTTAACGGCTTTCTCCAGTTAGATGGAAAGAACTGGGATGAGTGTTTGGAAAAATCGTTTGAATTTCTGCGCACCTCCTGGGCCGGCGACTGGGTGGGTTTGCCTTTACTTTTAGATGCGTGTACCGCATTTTTAAATTTCCACACGGATGAGCTGTCGTCTGAGTCGGTCCATTTACTTTCAGCTGCCAAGCAAGTGGCGCTGCAAATTGAAAAAGATTATGCGGCTTCTTCATCTCTGGTAGAGCCTGAATATCACAATCGATTGCACTTGGCCGATGCTTTGACTGCGATGAGCGTGCTGATCGCCATTCAATCCGAACAGCCACCGGCCTTGAATCGAGATTGGATGGCTTGTGCACTTTTAACTGTTATTGCCCATGACTTTGGGCATACCGGCCAGATTAATCAATCAGAATCAGAGATTGAATTGAAATCAACCCAATTGCTTCGCCCGATATTGGCGAACTGCCAGGTGTCTGATGCGTGGTGTACTGCGGTGGAATCGGCCATTCTGCGTTCAGATTTCGCTATTGTTCGGAAAAATCATGAGCAAGTGCAAGGGAAAGCATTTCAATGTAATCAGGCATGGCTGAATGTCTTTTTGAATGAAGCTGATGTCATGGCCAGTGCCTCCGCGAAATATGGCTCCCGTTTAGGTGAATCTCTGGCGCAAGAATGGAAAATCATCGGATTTTCTGCGCACCATTCCGTGGCCACGCGGGACGGACGGAAGGCTTTTTTAAAGCAGTTGGTATTTTCTTCGTGGCCTTCCAAATATTTACAAATGGACCAGCGCTTGGCTCAGGAATTAAGCCAGCTTGAATCCTAGCCATGGGCCTTCAAATTGAAACCCCTTTCAGGCCCGTGATGCGCTCACCTGTGCCATTTTTGAACTGGCCTTGATGTCAAAGCTCAATTTAGAAGCATCACAGGCACTGCAGGCCATTGCTGCGGAACTTGCTTTTTTATCTCCCGAATCGGCTTCGTCGCTGGGCGCGGTGGTCAGTGCATTGGATATTTTGATGCAAAGCCCTGCCGTTCAGGCGCGGCCCCAGGTGAGCGCTCTGATGTGGCAAGAACGCCAGTGGGCGCAACAAGTGCTAGCAGGCACCGTCAAGCTGCTCGGCAGCGACCTGGAGCGGCTACAGGCTTCGTATTTTCAGATCGAGGAGATGCTGGCCGCCCCAGTTTCCACCCCCGCTCAGTTGCCCACTTTGAAGACTGCCCCCGCCGCCACTGCCGAGCAGGAAGAAGAGCCCGCACTTTTTATCGGCCCAGCCGATGACGTGGAGTTTCTGAACGAGTTTTGTAATGAAGGGCGGGAGTTGCTCGCGCAAATCGAGCAAGGTGTGTTGGTGCTGGAGGAGGAATCCGATCAAAAGGAAATGCTCAATCAGGTCTTCCGGGCATTTCACACCTTCAAAGGCGGTGCTGGCCTGTTGAATTTGACGCCCGTCAAACACTTGGCGCATGAAATGGAGTCCCTGCTCAGCGCTGCGCGCAATGGCCAATTGCCGATCAACCGGCGCGTCATCGAGTTGATATTGGCTGGCGCAGATGCCATGCGCAGTTATGTGGACCTGATTGGGCAACGCTTGCAGGGCGTGGACACTGATCACCCTGTTCAGATCCCCACCCAGGCCTTGATCGCGAAAGTCAAAGCCTGCCTGCATGGGGAGGAAGAGCCGACGTCCAGCGAAGCGCCTGTTGCCGCGCCCACTGTCCCTCTTTTTCCTGTTCCCACGCCAGCGGTGAAGGCCGCAGATGCCTCCTTGTCGCTGCACGCTACCACGCCAGCGCCCGTTGAAAACCTGGTCAATTTTGTCAAGCTGGACAGTCGCAAGTTGGACCTTCTGATCGAACTGGTGGGGGAGCTGGTGATTGCGCAGTCCTTTGTGGTTGAAGAGCAAAATGTGCGCGCCTTGCTCTCCAGTGGCTCGGCGTCGCAACTTCGCCAACTCGCCCGCGTCACGGCGGATTTGCAGCAATCAGCGATGTCGATGCGCATGGTGCCTATTCGGGGCATTTTTCAAAAAATGTCTCGCTTGGTGCGAGATCTTTCGGTGTCCCAAAACAAACAGGTGCGCCTGCAACTGATTGGCGAGGAAACAGAAATTGACCGCAACATGGTCGAAGAACTCGCGGACCCCTTGATGCACATGATCCGCAACGCGATTGACCACGGCATGGAACCCCCTCAAACGCGCGTCGACAATGGCAAGCCCGCAGAAGGCACCATCCAGCTGCGCGCTTTTCACCGCGATGGTGGCATCGTGATCAGCATCAGCGATGACGGCAGGGGGATGGACCCGAACCGCATCCGAAGCAAGGCCATCGAAAAGCAGTTGATTGCGGCCCATGATGTTCTGACTCCTGCGGAAATTTTTGAGCTGATCTTTCAGCCAGGGTTTTCGACCGCAGAGACCCTCACTGAAGTATCAGGCCGTGGCGTCGGCATGGATGTGGTGCGTGGACACATTGCGCATCTGCGCGGCCGTGTCGAAGTTCAATCCAACTTGGGGCAGGGCAGTGAATTCCGGATACTTTTACCCCTGACGCTGGCCATCATCGATGGCATGGTGGTGCGCGTCAGTGACGAGCGCTTCATCTTTCCGCTCTTGTCCATTCGTCAGTCACTCAAACCCCAAGCCGGCATGATCAGCACAGTGCAAGGTCGCGGTGAGTTGATCAATGTGCGGGGCAAGCTCATCCCCTTGGTCAGGCTCAATGAGCAGCTGGAGATTCCGTCTGACATCACCGAGCCGATGGACGGCATGGTCGTGGTGGTGGAATCGCGATCGCAGTTGCGCGGCATTCTGGTGGATGAATTGATCGGCAACAGAGAGCTTGTGATCAAACCCTTGGGTGGGATTTTTAAAAATGCCTTGGGCACGCCCAGTTGTGCCATCTTGGGCGATGGGCGTGTGGCCTTGATCCTGGACCCTGACACCTTAGGCACCTTGGGCAAAACAGGTCCATCGATAAAACCCCATGCCCGCTCAGCGGTACGCAGCACTTCTGTGATGGATTGAACCGATCATGAATACCCCGCTCCATGTCCCCAGCGCTCAGCCTGGCAAATACCTGACTTTCAAGCTGGACTCTGAATCGTTCAGTTTGCAGGTGATGTTGGTCAGGGAAATCATGCGCCTGTGTCCCATCACGCTCGTGCCGCGCATGCCGCCTTTCATCAAAGGTGTCCTCAATCTGCGCGGAAAAATCATTCCAGTGATTGATTTGCGTGAACGATTTTCTCTGCCGGTACTTCCCCCATCGGAAGACGATCGCCGTTGCATCATCGTGGCGCAATACAAGACGCACAAAAACCTCAGCCAGTCGATGGGCATGATTGTGGACGCCGTTGAAGATGTTGCTGATTTCAGTGAAGCAGATATTGAAGCCACGCCCGATTTTGGCAGCGCCTTGGACACTCGCTACATCCTCGGGATGGCCAAAAACTTCGGGGCAGTGCGCACGCTGTTGGACTTGGACAAGCTGCTCAATATGGAAGGCGTTGTTCAGATGCTCCGCACTGAAAACAGCGCCGAAGAATCCAACTGACGCCCCAGAGTCTGCCCAAGCGCCCAGTCAACCCCAGTTCATTGAAGTAATTCATTCGCCCCCGAATTCGCCTCCGAATATGTCCAGAGAAACACAGCCATGATGAATATCAAAAAGTCTTTTCGCATCATTGTTCTTATTTTTTTTGCAGCCCTGAGCCTTGAACTTTTGGTGCTGCAGGTGTTGCTGCGAGATACCAAAATCAATGGTGAAATTTACCGCAGCATTACCGCCCAAAAAGATTTGGTCGCCGATGCGCTGCCGCCGCCAGCCTACCTGCTGGAAGCCCATTTTGTGGCTACATCGGCTTATGCGGCCTTCAAGCCGGGTGCAGATGGCCAGGGCAAGGAAATTGACCGACTCATTCACGCCAGCCCCAAGCTGAAAGCCGGCATGGAGGCGCGTCAAAAATTCTACGAATCAGCGGCATACATCCACAGTGAAGCCAAAGCCCTGGTCGCTGCCTCGTCCAAATTAGGCGCTGACTATTTCGACATTTTGAACAATGAATTCATACCGGCGATTCACGCCAACGACACCCTGGCGGTGCATAACTCTTACGCCAAATTGGCCGCCGCCTTTGATGCCCAAGAACTCGTTATTTTGAAAATTGTCCAGGTCGCAAATCTCAGTGTGGCCGAAGCCGAAAAAGAATCGGAGTCGATCAACACCCGAACGTGGATCCAATCCTCGGTGGCCACCTTGGTGCTGATGGGTTGGGTCATGGCCTTCATGATGTACGTTTTCAAAAAATCAGTCGTCCCCTTGCGTGACATTGCCTCTGACTTGGCGAACGGTGCGCAGGAGAGTCTGGTGGCCGCCAATCAAGTGGCGTTGGCCAGCCAGCAACTGGCCGAAGGGGCGAGCGAACAGGCGGCCGCAGTGCAAGAAACCAGTGCGTCTTTGCAAGAGATTTCAAGCATCATTCACTCAACGGCAAACAACGCCAGTCAAGCCAAGGCCCTCGCCAGCGAGTCGCAACAGGCGGCGCGCTTGGGTCTCGATAACCTGACTGAAATGACCGTGGCCATGAACGCCATTGAGCAATCGGGTAACCAGGTGGCCAAGATCGTCAAGGCCATCGACGACATCGCTTTCCAGACGAATATATTGGCTTTGAACGCGGCCGTGGAAGCCGCCCGCGCAGGCGAGGCAGGTGCGGGTTTTGCCGTCGTTGCGGACGAAGTGCGCTCATTGGCACGGCGCAGTGCGGAAGCCGCGCATGAGTCGAGTGACAAGATTGAAACCTCGATTAAAAACAGCCGCGAAGGCTCACAGGTGTTGCTTCGTGTCAAAGAGTCATTTTTCAATATCGAAAAAAAGGTGCATGAAACCGACTTGCTGGTGGCCGAAATTGCCTTGGCTGCCAAGGAACAGGCGCAAGGCATAGAACATATTTCGATTGCATTGGAGCAACTGGGGCAGGTCACACAAAGCAACGCCAGCAATGCCGAAGTCAGCGCCAGCGCAGCCGAAGAAATGAACGTTCAGTCTGGCGTCAACCGCGAATTGACTGTGAAACTGTTTGCCTTGGTGGATGGCAGCACGGGTCAGAGCCACAAGGCGAGCAGCACGCATGGCCTGGAACAAAAGTTTCACACCCCCGCCTATGCAACGCCATTTGTCGGTGAAGGCCGCGCCAGCCTGCGGCACAAAGATTCACCTCAATTAAGTCCCCCCCCATGCCGATGTCAATGCCAACTTCAAGGACTTCTGAGCGCCTTGGGGCGCGGTTGTCTGCCCAGTCTTCGCAAGGCATGAGCGACAGGGTGTATGGCGAACTGTGCAAGCAGGTGTACCAACGCAGTCGCATCTTCCTGACGGCTGAGAAAAAACAATTTCTGACCAGTCGTTTGGAAAAGCACAGGCGTCAACTGCAGGCTGTGGACTGGGACGATTACCTGCACGTATTGCTGTGCAGCACAGCTTCATTTGAAATGGACAACTTGATTGATCTGGTGGCCACCAACCACACCTATTTCTTTCGTGAGCCCTCTCACTTCGATCGACTCCGTGAGGGCTTGCTGTCGACGCTGATGGGATCTCACGGCCATGCCCAGTCGCCATTGACATGTTGGTCCGTAGCTTCCTCTTCGGGGGAAGAGGCCTACAGTTTGGCCATCACTTTGGCAGAGTACAACCGCTTGATCGCGCCACTCGAATGGAGGATCTTTGCTACTGACATTTCCCGGCACGCTTTGAAAAAAGCCCAGGCTGGCACTTACACCCAAGATAAATTGAATCTTCCATCGGTCGATTTGCTTGCGCGTTACTTCAGACGGGGTACCGGCCGTTACGAAGGGCAATGCCAAGTGAAGCGTGTTTTGCAAGAGCGGGTTGAATTTGCGCAAGCCAATGTGTTTGAAAGCAAGTTACCCGTACCGGAACGCTCAGGCCTTATTTTTTGCCGCAATCTGCTCATCTATTTCGATCTGGCTTCGCGGCAACAACTGATCAGCAAACTCGAGAACATGCTGGCGCCGGGTGGCCTGTTACTGATTGGTCACACAGAAAGCCTTTTCAATGTGCAGCACCAACTTGAACAGCTGGGTGGCGGAATTTTTCGTCGGTCGCATTGAGCAACACAACACAATGTCTATGCACAGCAAAATTAAAGTACTGGTCGTGGATGACTCTGCACTGGTGAGAAAAACCATTGTCGACACCCTTTCTCTGGACCCTGACATTGAAGTGGTGGGCACCGCGAATGATCCACTCATCGCGATGGAGAAAATCCCTCGGCTTCAACCTGACGTCATGACCCTGGACATGGAAATGCCGCGCATGGACGGGCTGACATTTTTGCGGCAATTGAAAGCGCAAGGTTCCAGCATCAAAGTCGTCGTGATCAGTTCACTGACCACGGAGGGGTCGCAAATGGCCTTCGATGCCATGGACGCTGGCGCGATCGACGTATTGGCGAAACCCGATGGCCAAATCTCTATTGGCGCACTCGCCAGCAAGCTGGGCTTTCATGTGAAAGCAGCGGCATCCGCACGTCGGATTCAGTCAGGATCACAAACTCCAACCCCACGCGCTGTCATCCCATCGTCTACCCACGCAGAGAGCGCTGTTGACCTGCGACTGGTGGTGATCGGCGCCTCGACAGGGGGGGTGGAAGCACTGCGATATTTGCTGCCACAACTGCCCGACGGTCTGCCGCCTATTTTGGTGGCTCAGCATATCCCCGCCTTTTTTTCTAAAGCGGTTGCCGAGCGCATCAACAGCTTGGCCGCTTACACCGTGCGAGAGGCTGTCGACGATGAACCTTTGCACGCCGGTTTGTGTTTGATCGCCCCGGGCAACTACCACCTGATGGTGGTGTTGAGAAACGGCGTTTACCGAACCCGTTTAAGCCAAACTCCCCCGGTGCACCATTGCCGTCCGGCAGTCGATGTGTTGTTCCGTTCTGCCGCTCAGGTGGCTGGGCCCCATGTGGTGGCTGCGCTTCTGACGGGTATGGGCAGCGACGGCGCCATTGGCATGCAAACCGTTGCGCGCGCGGGCGGGCAAACGATCGCTGAGCATGAAAGCAGCTGCGTGGTTTACGGCATGCCGCGTGCCGCGATTGAACTGGGTGCGGCCAAGCAGGTGGTTCCGCTCAGTCAAATGGCGAACAGCTTGATCCAATCCATTCAAGACTTGCCCCTGTGAACTTCCACTTCTCTCGGAGTCTTCATGAATGATGTCAGCCTCCACGAAATGCTCAGTCAAGCGCGCCTGTTGGTCGTGGACGACAGCAAGTTGATGCGCATGGGCATCATTCGCGCCCTTCAACAGTTGGGTGTGACCCACATCGAACAAGCTGAAAACGGTCAGATGGCGCTGGACCGGTTGCAACAGGAGTCTTTTGACCTGATGCTGCTCGATGTTCAAATGCCGCACATGACAGGGATCGAGGTGTTGGCGCGCCTGCAAGCGGACCCCCTCTTGAAGGGGTTTCCAGTGATTGTGATTTCAGGGGGCGAGGACATCGAAGATGTGGTGCATTGCATCGAAATGGGGGCGCAAGACTATCTGCCCAAACCCTTCAGCCCTGTTCTTTTGCGCGCTCGGCTGACTTCTTCCATTGAAAAGAAGCGCCTGCGAGATTTGGAAAAAATGCGTCTGTTGCAGCTGCAAACCCAGCATGAATTGCTGGCGCAGGAGCAAGCCAAGACCGAGAGCGTGTTGCTCAATATTTTGCCCAAACTCATCTCCCAAAGACTGAAAAGCGGCGAAACATTGATCGCTGATGCGCATGAAAATGTGAGCGTTTTATTCGCCGATTTGGTGGGTTTTACCCATCTCTCGCACGGCATTTCGGCCCAAGAGCTCGTGCGCATGCTCAACGACATTATGTCGGCCTTTGATCGCATCGCCAACCAGGAGAACGTCGAGAAAATTAAAACCATCGGTGACTGCTACATGCTGGCCGCAGGCATACCGGCAGCACGTGAGGACCATGCCCTCGCTGTGGTGCGCTCAGCACTGGCCATGCTGGCGGCCTTGAAAGTTTTCAATGAAAGCCATGGAACGACTTTGCAAATTCGCGTGGGCATCCACAGTGGTCCTGTGGTGGCCGGTGTGATTGGCGTTCACAAATACACCTACGACCTTTGGGGCGACACCGTGAACGTGGCCAGCCGGATGGAGTCCACCGGCTTGCCGGGACGCATTCAGGTGTCGACCTCCACCGCGGCCCATTTACATGGGCACTTCGCTCTTGAAAGTCGCGGCGCGGTCGTCATCAAAGGTATCGGCGAGGTGGACACCTTCATGGTCACTGTGCCGGCATAAAAAAGCTGGCTTGGGGCAAGTAGCACACCCGAAGTGGCACACCCGAAGTGACACACCCGATTAGGGTGTGCACCATGCTTACATCGTGTCGATGAAACTGCGCAGTTTGTCGCTGCGGCTGGGGTGTTTCAACTTGCGCAGCGCCTTGGCTTCGATCTGGCGAATGCGCTCGCGCGTCACGTCAAATTGTTTGCCCACTTCTTCCAGCGTGTGGTCGGTGGACATTTCAATGCCAAAGCGCATGCGCAGCACTTTGGCTTCGCGGGGCGTGAGGCTGTCCAAAATGTCTTTAACCACATCGCGCAGGCCGGCTTGCATGGCCGCTTCGATCGGCGCGGTATTGGCACCGTCTTCAATGAAGTCGCCCAAATGGCTGTCGTCGTCATCGCCGATCGGCGTTTCCATGGAGATCGGCTCTTTGGCGATCTTCATGATCTTGCGGATCTTGTCTTCCGGGATTTCCATCTTCTCGGCCAAGACGCTGGCATCCGGCTCAAAGCCAAATTCTTGCAAGTGTTGGCGCGAGATGCGGTTCATCTTGTTGATGGTCTCGATCATGTGCACCGGAATACGGATGGTGCGTGCCTGGTCCGCAATCGAGCGGGTGATGGCCTGGCGAATCCACCAGGTGGCATAGGTCGAGAATTTGTAGCCACGGCGGTATTCGAACTTGTCCACGGCCTTCATCAAACCGATGTTGCCTTCTTGGATCAAGTCCAGGAACTGCAGACCGCGATTGGTGTATTTCTTGGCGATCGAGATCACCAGACGCAAGTTGGCCTCGATCATTTCGCGCTTGGCGCTGCGCGAATTGCGCTCGCCTTCGTTCATGCGCTTGTTGATGTCTTTAAGCTCGTCCAAAGGCACTACCACCTGGGCTTGCAGATCGATCAACTTTTGTTGCAGATCTTGCACCGGCGGAATATTGCGGCCCATCACGGCGGCCCATTTTTTGTCTGAAGCCGCTTGTTTTTCAATCCACTTTAAATTGAGCAGTTGCGAGGCCACGCGCTGGTTGTTTTTGTCACGGCCACTGAAATCTGCAATGAATTGGTCTTGCGGGTAGCCGCATTTGTCCACAATGATGCGGCGCAATTCACGCTCTTTTTTGCGCACATCGTCGACTTGGCCGCGCACCATGTCGCACAATTTTTCAATCGTCTTGGCGGTGAAGCGGATGGTCATCAGCTCTTCCGACAGCGCGGCTTGGTTCTTGATGTAAGCCGGTGTGCCCCAGCCTTCTTTGTTGTAGATTTTGTGCACCTTCTCAAACAACTCGGTGATGCGCTCAAAACGCTCCAGGGCTTGGTTCTTGAGTTCTTCGAGTTTTTTGGTCAGTGCTTTGGAGCCGCCTTTGCCATCGTCGTCGTCGGCTTCGTCAAATTCGTCAAAATCTTCTTCGGCCACATAGTCGTCGGCTTCGTTCAGGTTGGAGAAGCCATCCACCACGGTGGAGATGACCACTTTGCCCTCGCGAATTTCAGCCGCCATGCGCAAGATTTCGGCAATGGTGGCAGGTGAGGCGCTGATGGCCAGCATCATCGCCATCAAGCCGCCTTCGATGCGCTTGGCGATTTCGATTTCACCTTCGCGCGTCAGGAGTTCTACCGTGCCCATCTCGCGCATGTACATGCGCACTGGGTCGGTGGTACGGCCAA